>PLCK01000060.1 GCA_003134755.1 Actinomycetota bacterium
CGCACTGTCAGCTTGGGAAGCTGATGTTCTGCCATTGAACTACACCCGCGTGATCGGCAACTCGCCACCGACCGGGCCACTCTATCGACGCCGTAGCCGCCCCGACCACCTGCACACGGGTCTAGAGGCGAGCCTCGCTGAGCCTGCGGTCACCGCGTCGCTCGAAGATCTCCACGCGGTTCTTCCCGCGGTCCTTGGCGGCGTACATGGCGGCGTCCGCCTCGTGTAAGACCTCGTCAGCCGTGATTCGGTCGAGCGTGCCGTCGGCCGCAACGTTGGCGTAGGCGATGCCGATGCTCGCGCTCACGATGTGCTCGATCCCGCCGGCCACGATCGGCTGGCGCAACGCGTCGACCACTCGCTCGGCGATATTCACGGCGAGCGCTCGATGCACCGCCCCACCCAGGGCCGGCCCGTCCTGAAGCGGAACCCCCGCGGCGTCCCGCTCACGTTCGCGGCGATGCCACGGCTCGACGAGCATGACGAACTCGTCACCACCGACTCGGGCGACTGTGTCATCGGCCCGCAGCACGCTGCGGAGGCGACGCGCAGTCTCGAGCAATACTGCGTCGCCGGCGGAGTGGCCTCCGGTGTCGTTGACCCGTTTGAACCCGTCGAGGTCGCAGAAAAGCACCGCGACCTCACGGTTTTCGCGCCCCGACCGGACCAGCGCGGCGTCGAGCCGCTCGACGAGCTGAGCCCGGTTCGGCAAACCCGTGAGGCTGTCGTGGCGCGCCGCGTAGGTCAGCCGCTCTTCGGCATGGACGACGTCGGTGATGTCGCGAACGACGGCCAACACCTCGACACAGTGACCGGCGCCGTCGCGTCGGAATGGTGTCACGCGCAGGTTCAGCCAGCGCCAGCTGCCGTCGGCGTGCAGTCCGCGATACCGGATTTGCACGAGATCGCCATCCTCGAGGTCGGCACCGACCACGTTGACGGTGCGGACGCTCTCGAGATCGTCGGGGTGCACGAGCGCACCAAGCGCCTCATAGTCGAGCGTTTCGAGCTGCTCTGTCGTGATGCCCAAGATGTCCTTGCCGCGCGAACCGTAAATGACGGCGCCGGTTGCAACCTCGGTGACGAAGGTGTAGTCGGGGCTCGCCGTCAGCACCGCGTCGAAGAACGCGTTGGCGCGTTGGACCGCCTCTTTAGCGGCGTTCAGCTCCGTGATGTCCATGTGCGTGCCACGGCCGCGCACCGGCCGGCCCTCATCGTCGAGCTCCACCTCGATGTTCGATCGAATGAGCCTGACCGCGCCGTCGTTGGCCCGGCGAATGCGGTACTCGTAGCTGTAGAAGCCCCCGCGCTCGCAGACCGTCGCCCAGCCCTGCAAAAAGGCCGCCCGATCCTCGGGTACCACGACATCAATGGTCATCTCAGGCAAGAATCCGGCCCACTCGACTCCCCACAGCACCGCGAGTTGCTCGGAGTAGGTCCACTTTCCGGTGGCGAAGTCGTAGTCGAAGCTGCCGAGCTGGCCGAGTCGCTGCGCTTCGGTCAGCCGGCGTCGTTCCTCGGCAAGTGCTCTCGAAGCGACGCGCTCGTCCGTGACGTCGGTGAGCGCCGCAACGGCGCCGAGCACCTCGCCGTCCGGCGTAGTGATTTGCCGACCTCGGACCACGATTTCGCGATGCGGGCCCCCTACCGGCCCTACCACCATGTCGATCGCATCGATTTGCTCGCCACGAAGCGTGCGCACCAGTGGGTACTCGTCGGCGCCGAGGGGGCGCCCGCTTGGTTCGAGGACGTCGATGTGCGGTGCGAACTCTTCCGGGAGTAGACCGTTGAGACCATCAACAAGGCCGAACATTGCGCGCTCGACCCGGTTACTGACAACGACGACCCCGTCGGCATCACACGACACGATGCCGACCTCGACCGTCTCGAGCAGCGCGTCGTAGAAACTCTGGCGCCGCGAGAGCTCCGCATGGACGTCGGCGATTGCGGCGCCCTGTGACTCGAGGACGGTTGCGACCCGCAATCGCGAAAGTCGCCGCCAACCGAAGCCGACGAGCAGCGCCAACAGCACGGTGCCGACTCGCAGGGTGAGGAGCAGTTCGGGCCGGTTCAGCCGCGGCTCGACGATCACGCCGATCGCAGCGACGACGAGCACCAGCGCGGCCGCGGCCGCTACGGATCGCAGCTGTCGATTCGTGATACGGCTCACGCGCGAGATCGGGCGATGCGCGTGAGTGCGGCGCGGCGCAGGGCAGCAGCCACCGCCCGCCCCTTCCGCCGTCGTATTCGCCGGTGCACGCACGCCCAGCGATTCCTCATCCCTTCGGTCGTTGCGTGCCGTTCTGAAGGCATCCTTGAAGTGAACCTGTACTCAATCGTTTAGTGCGACCTAATGCAGTTGGCGGCCGGACGTTTGACACGGTAAACAATCCGCACCGACCTAGCTGTCCACCCTGCGGAGGATGACCATGGCGACCGGACCGATCCTGATTCCCGACGCGACAGCCGAACCCGCGGCGTACAAGCGTGCGCTGCTCGACCTCATCGGCGACACCGACCCGCTCGAGACGTTCGCCACCACCGCCAAGCGCTGGCGAACGACGGCGTCCGAGCTCACACCCGATCAGCTGACGGCCGCGCCCCTAGAGGGCGAATGGTCGGTTGCCCAGATCACCGGGCACCTGTTCGACGTCGAGATCGTGCAGGGCTTCCGCTGGCGCCTGATGATCACCGAGGACAACCCGACGTACCCCGGCTACAACGAGAAGCTGTGGACGCCGATGCCGCGGGTCCCGTTTTCCCAGCTGCTCGACACCTGGGAAGGCATGCGGGCGGCGAACCTGCTGGTACTCCGTGATGCCTGGCCGAACGCGGCGAAGTACACGGCGATCCACGCGGAGCAGGGTCCGGAGACGCTCGAGGAGTCCGTGCGCAAGATCGCCGGGCACGACATCGCCCACCTCGACCAGCTGCGCCGGACCGTCGAGGCCGCCTACCGGTAGATTGCGCGCGTGCTGCTCTCCGACCGCGACATCAGGGCCGAGCTCGACGCAGGCCGGGTAGTGCTCGATCCGTTCGAACCGGCGATGGTGCAGCCGTCGAGTGTCGACGTCCGGATCGACAAGTACTTCCGGGTCTTCGAGAACCACCGCTACCCACACATCGACCCGGCCATCGAGCAACCCGACCTGACCAGAGAAGTGCAGCCGGCCGACGACGAGCCGTTCATCCTGCACCCAGGGGAGTTCGTGCTCGCCAGCACGTACGAAGTGATCACATTGCCGGACGACGTGGCCGGGCGCCTCGAGGGCAAGTCGAGCCTCGGACGCCTCGGCCTGCTGACCCACAGCACCGCCGGCTGGATCGATCCCGGCTTCTCCGGTCATGTCACCCTCGAGCTGAGCAATGTCGCCACGCTGCCGATCAAGCTCTGGCCCGGAATGAAGATCGGCCAGCTGTGCCTGTTCCGCACCTCCTCGCCGTCGGAGCATCCGTACGGCAGTTCTGTCTATGGCTCGCGATATCAAGGACAGCGCGGGCCGACTCCGAGCCGGAGCTGGCAGAACTTCCACCGCACCAAGATCTAGAGTCCCGACGATCTAGAGCCCAGACCCCGCGGAGGTCCCCATGGCTATGAGCCTTGGCAACATCGTGTTCGACTGTGCCGACACGTTGCGCTCGGCGACGTTCTACTCCGAACTCACCGGGTGGCCGATCGTCCGCACCGACGACGACTGGATCGACCTGATGAGCGATCAGGGCGTGAAGCTGTCGTTTCAGCTCGCGCCCGACCATGTGCCTCCGACCTGGCCCGATGCCGAACGGCCACAGCAGGCCCATCTCGACATCGACGTCGACGACCTCGACTCGGCCGAGGCGCGGGCGCTTGAGCTCGGCGCCATCAAGCTGTCCGATGCAGAGGCGCCGCACAGTTTCCGGGTCTTCGCCGACCCGGCCGGGCACCCGTTCTGCCTCTGCGCCAAAGCGACATAGGCCGGACGCCGACGGGCGGCAGCCTCAGAGTTCGTGCATCATCCACACGTTCGGCTCGACGTAGACGGCGTGGTCGTGCTCGACCGACGCGTGCACCGGCACCAGCGCCCCGGGCACGATCACGTCGCCGGTGCGATCGAACGGCAGTCCGGTCCACCCGCGCCACTGCGCCAAGCTGCCGCCGATGGTCATCGAGGCGGCCGCGATGCGCACGATCTGCGCGCCGAGTCGGGTGTGCACGCGCAACCACGGGTCTTCCGGTAACCCGTCAGGGCGCACCCGCGCGATGTACTCGGCCATCGGCGTCGTCGGCTCGAGCGATTTGTGGGTCGGTCGCACCGGGCCGAACAGCGCGCCATAGCCGAGCTCACGGCACCGATCGCGGACGCCGACCAGCAAGGCGTTGCTGAGCCCGCCGCCCCGACGGTCGGGTCGCACCGTAGCCTCGAGCAGCGTCACGGCGGTCGGCTCATTGCCGTGGTCGCGATCGCGGAATGCCTGCAACATGATGGCGTCCCAACCGCGATCGGGCAGGCTGGCGCGATCGCCGTCCCAAGCGAAACTCGCGGCATGCACGTACCCGACGACCTCGTCTGCGTCGAGGGCAGCGAACTGGAGTTCGGGGAACAACGTGTGCAGACGCCCCATCAGGCGGGCCACCGGATCCTCGAGCATGAACGGCGGCCAGCCACTCGGCATATCCCAAATAGCCGAATGCAGGTCGGGCCGTTCCGCCAAGGTCACGATCTCGATGCCCATCACCCCCTCAGTTCGCGATTCTGCGTAATCACGAAGCGGTTTCCGAGGCCCCGCGGCCCGGGCCGCGGACCGAGCGCAGGAGCACCTCAGCCACGTCGATCACTTCGACGTCCGCCCGCGCCGAACCGTCGGACTGCCGGTCCTTGACTGCGTCGCCCAGCATCACCCGGCAATACGGACAGGCGGTAGCCACGACGTCCGGATCAAGCGCGAGAGCTTCGTCGATCCGTTCGTGATTGATGCGCTTTCCGGTGCGCTCCTCCATCCACATGCGCGCACCGCCCGCGCCGCAGCAGAAGCCACGCTCGCGGCAGCGCGGCATCTCGGTCGACGTCAGTCCTGGCACTTGCGCGAGCACGTCACGCGGCTCGCCGTAGACCTTGTTGTGGCGCCCGAGATAGCACGGATCGTGGTAGGTCACCGACGAATCGACCGCGGACGTCGCGACCAGCCGGCCATCGGCGACCAACGACGCAAGCAGCTGGGTGTGGTGCACGACCTCGAAGTTGCCGCCCAGTTGCGGATACTCGCGCGCGATCGTGTTGAAGCAATGCGGGCACGACGCCACAATCTTCCGAGCGCCCACCGACTGCAGCGTTGTCACATTCTGTTGCGCCAGCGTCTGGTAGACGAACTCGTTGCCCATGCGACGTGCGGGGTCGCCGGTGCACGTCTCGAGCGGCCCGAGGACCGCGAACCCGACGCCCGCCGAATGCAGGAGCTCGGCGACAGCCACCGTCGTCTTGCGTGCTCGGTCGTCGGAGGCACCGGCACAACCGACCCAGAACAAATACTCGACGTCATCGGGGATCTGCTCACCACGACCGACGACGCGGATGTCGAACGACAGTCCTTCGGCCCAGGCCAGTCGGGTCGAGGCCGGCATGCCCCACGGGTTTCCGGCACTCTCGAGGTTGCGCAACATGCTCGCGGCCTCGGCTGGAAACGCCGACTCGACAAGCACCTGATGGCGCCGCATGTCCATGATGTGGTCGACGTGCTCGATGTCAACGGGGCATTCCTGCACGCACGCGCCGCATGACGTGCATGCCCACAAAGCTTCGGGGTCGATGACCCCGCCCTGCTCGATGGTGCCGACCAGCGGGCGCATCGCAGCGGCCGTCTCGGCCCCCGACAACAGCGCCGGCGCCTTGTCGAACAGGTGATCGCGCAGCTCGGTCACGATGAGTTTCGGATTCAGGACCTTGCCGGTGTTCCAGGCCGGGCACGCCGACTGGCAGCGACCGCACTCCGTGCAGGTCGAGACGTCGAGCAGGCCCTTCCAGGTGAAGTCCTCGACCTTGCCGCGACCGAAATTGTCGTCGTCCAAAGGGTTTTCGAAGTCGACGCGATGGTCACCCGAGTACATCGGAAGCAACGGACCGAGTGCGTCTGGTTTGCGCCCGAAGTAGATGTTGAACGGCGCGAGCACGATGTGCAAGTGCTTCGAGTATGCCACCAACACCAGAAACCCGAGGACGACGACCAGCTGGGCCAGCACGAAGAACGTCTCGATCCCGTGGTTGGCGGCACCGAGTGAGTGCAGAGCACGAGACACCAACCACGACGCAAACGACCATTTGTAAGGCCGGTAAGGGAAATTTCCGGTGTTCATCTGCGCACCGCGGTACCCAAGCAGGGTCGCGATGACCGCGAAGATCATGCCGAGAATCAACCAGGCGGCACCCGTGTGCGATCCGTAGAAACGAGACGCCCGCCCGCGGCGGCCCGGTGAGTTGCGGTAACGGATGACGGTGAACACGACGAGGGCGATCAGCACCGCAGTGGCGAACACGTCCTCGACGAAGCCGAGCGCCGCCCAATGCCCGATGCCGAAGTCCGGCTTGAACAACGCGCCATAGGCCTCGAGGATCGTCAGCCCGAGCACGAGAAAGGCCCAGAATGTGAACGCGTGCGCGAGGCCCGGCACAGTCCAGGCGAGCAGCTTGCGTTGGCCGATGACCTCGGTGACTTCGGCACGCGCGCCCTTGCGGTCCGTGGTCACGGCGGCCGCACCGATGCGGTCGGCGGCCGGCTGACCCGATCTGATCAGCCGGAAGAGCCAGAACAACCGACGGCCGGCCAGGCTGAGGGCGACCACCGTCGCCACCGATCCGACGACGATCCGCAGCGGCACCTCGCCTCCCAACGTCCGTCGAAAGGGGACTGGTCGACCACCCTACGAGTGCGGCGTCACGAACGTGAAGCGGCACTCAGTTCTGCTGTGATCGCCGAGTCGTCGGAGTCGGACAGGTACACCGTGCCGGCCGCGGCAGGCGCGGCGCGCAGGGCGTCAATTCGTAGCGCCGTCGCGGGGTACTGCGGTTCCGTCCGCTCACCACGCGCCCGCGCCAGCCGGCGCAGGCGCTCACGTTGATGTGCGGGCACGGCGTCGAGTGTAGTCCGCAGATCAGCCCAGTCCGGTTGGCGACGCTGCGACAGATTGCGCCACTCCCAGGCAGCGACAACCGCACCCAACGACGAATGTTCCAGCAGCTCGACCGCGGCGGCCGTCGATGCGACGGTCGCGGCCGCACGGTCCGCCCGCACGATGTCCGGTGCGGCGCGAAGGGCCTGGGCTTGAAGGAGCTGGCTGGCCGCCCTCGCAGCGAGCCACCGGAGCGGCCGGATCAGCAGGTTCCAGAATCCAGCGCCCGCTGCGCTGGACACCTGATGCTCTCTCATCTGGTTGGCAAAGAAGCCCCGGCCACCTCCGAGCAATAGCCCCCCGGTACGCGGGATGGGCCGAATTCCGGACACGTCATCGCCCACACGCTCGCGCGACAACGGCGTGTTCATCCCTCGGCGGGCGCGGCCATCCTTCGTCCGCTGAAGCAGCATCAGCCAGTTGTAGAGGCTCGATAGCGCACCACCCGCTAACGGGCTGAGATGCCGAGAGCGCCCCGAAGCGAGCTCTTCGGCGATGCAGGCAACCCGCTCCGCCGGGCCTACGGTGAACCACTGCTCGCGGCCGAAGTTCAGTACGCGCCGCCGCCGCCACCCGACCAACGCTGAGGCGGTGCCGAACCCGTCAGTGACGACGACGGCCGCAGCGGGCGGGCACTGCGCGCTCGCAGCCACGTGATCGATCAGGGCCCACAAATGCGGCGCCTGGTCTCGGAGCAACCTCGTCCGCCGAGGAACACGAGTCCTGCGCGGCGCGACGAACAGCGCAACGGCCGCCATCAGCAGCCCGAGCGGCCAACGCACGAACGTGGCCAGCGTCGACGCCCATCCGATCCAGATCGCAGCGGCAAGGATGGACAGCGTGACAGTGTGAACGGCTATCGCAGTGGCAATCGCTAGCACTTGCCGGTGGGCGGGCCCCCGACCGCCACCGGCCGCCGCCGTGAAGGACGAATCGAGCTCGGCAAGACGAGTGGCCGACCCCTTCGCCGCGCGGGCCGACTGACCGATCGACGGCGTGGGCGGATAGGGGTCCAAGTTCCAGCCGCAGTTCGCGCACCACGGCGAATAGCCCACATCGACCACAACATCCGCGCTGCACTGCGGGCAACCCGCGGGCGCCTCGACTGCTGAAGTCATCACACCCCGTTCCATCACGGAGACGTCCACGCCCCGGCATCGAGCAAGGCTAGCCCGACGGCGTCCCTGCTGGCGTGGCATAAAGCGGCACGCCCAGCGAATGCCGACCTCGGAACAAAGTTGCGTCGACCACGCTCAACTCTGATTTGACTATTCGCGGCCGGACCGTAACATGAGTCATACAGACTCAAGTTTGAAGGAGACAGCCATGGCACGAGCGGTCGGCATCGACCTGGGCACCACGAACTCCGTCGTCGCCGTCCTCGAAGGCGGCGAGCCCACGGTCATCGCGAACGCCGAGGGATCGCGCACCACGCCGTCCGTCGTCGCGTTTGCCAAGAACGGAGAGGTTCTCGTCGGTGAGGTCGCCAAGCGGCAGGCCGTCACCAATGCGGACCGGACGATCAGATCCGTCAAGCGCCATATCGGCACCGACTGGAACGTCGAGATCGACGGCAAGAAGTACACGTCGCAGGAGATCAGCGCCCGGATCCTGCAGAAGCTGAAGCGCGACGCCGAGGCCTACCTGGGCGAGCAGATCACCGACGCCGTGATCACCGTCCCTGCCTACTTCAACGACTCGCAGCGCGAGGCAACCAAGGAGGCCGGCACGATCGCCGGCCTCAACGTGCTGCGCATCATCAACGAGCCGACCGCCGCGGCGCTGGCGTACAGCCTGGACAAGGGCGAGAAGGAACAGACGATCCTGGTCTTCGACCTCGGAGGCGGCACGTTCGACGTATCTCTCCTTGAGATCGGCGAGGGCATCGTCGAGGTCAAGTCGACCAGCGGCGACACCCACCTTGGTGGCGACGACTGGGACCAGCGCCTCGTCGACTTCCTGGTGACCGCCTTCAAGAACAGCAACGGGATCGACCTCGCCAAGGACAAGATGGCGCTGCAACGGCTGCGCGAGGCCGCCGAGAAGGCGAAGATCGAGCTTTCGCAGCAGGCCGAGACCACAGTGAACCTGCCGTACATCACGGCCAGCGCTGAGGGTCCGTTGCACCTCGAGGTCAAGGTCACCCGCTCGGAGTTCCAGAAGATGACCCAAGACCTGCTCGACCGGACCAAGGGCCCGTTCCAGCAGGCGATCAAGGACGCCGGCATCAAGGTCGACCAGATCGATCACGTCGTCCTGGTCGGCGGCTCGACCCGGATGCCCGCGATCGTCGACCTGGTCCGCGAGCTGACCGGCGGCAAGGAACCGAACAAGGGCGTCAACCCCGACGAGGTCGTCGCCGTGGGGGCGAGCCTGCAGGCCGGCGTCATGAAGGGCGAGGTCAAGGACGTTCTGCTGCTCGACGTCACGCCGTTGTCGCTCGGTATCGAGACCAAGGGCGGGGTGTTCACGAAGCTGATCGAGCGCAACACCACGATCCCGACCAAGCGCTCCGAGACCTTCACCACGGCTGATGACAACCAGCCGAGCGTGCAGATCCAGGTCTATCAGGGCGAGCGCGAGATGGCGGCGTACAACAAGAAGCTGGGAATGTTCGAACTCACGGGCCTGCCGCCCGCGCCAAGAGGCGTGCCGCAGATCGAGGTGACGTTCGACATCGACGCCAACGGCATCGTGCACGTCTCGGCGAAAGACCTTGGCACCGGCAAGGAGCAGTCGATGACGATCACCGGCGGTTCCTCGCTCCCGAAGGAAGACATCGAGCGGATGATGCGCGAAGCCGAGGCGCACGCCGAGGAAGACAGGCAGCGCAAGGAAGAGGCCGAGACCCGCAACCAGGCCGAGACCCTCGTCTACCAGACCGAGAAGTTCCTACGCGACAACACCGATACGGTGCCGGCCGCGGAGAAGGACGCGGTCGAGACAGCGCTCGCCAGCTTGAAGAAGGCGCTCGAGGGCACCGACGTCGCGGCGATCCGTACCGGGACCGATCAGCTCGCGGCCGAAAGCCAGAAGATGGGTAGCGCGATCTATGCGAACGCACAGGCGAGCAGCGCGGCCGCTTCGGGTTCGGAGCACGAGGGCGGCGAAGGCGACGGCCACGATCACGCCGCGCACGACGCGCACGACGGCACTGCCGGCAGCGGCGCCGACGAGGTGATCGACGCCGAGATCGTCGACGAGGGCAAATCGTGAGCGGCGCTGATCCGTTCGAGCAGCCTGTCGTCCGCGACAAACGGCGGGTCCACTTCGACCCGGCGTCCGGTGCGGTATCGCAGGAGCCGACAGGTGGAGGGCCCGCGTCAGCGGGTCCTCCCGACCCGTTCGGTATCGGGGCCGACTCGATCGAGCTCTCGCAATTGCGCGCCGACCTGGCCGAACGCACGGCCGACTTGCAGCGGCTGCAGGCCGAATACGCCAACTACCGCAAGCGGGTCGACCGCGACCGTGAAGCCGTTCGCGATTTCGCGGTGGGTGAGGCGCTCGCAGCGCTGCTGCCGGTGCTCGACGACATCGGCCGGGCGCGCGAGCACGGCGAACTCGAAGGTGGTTTCCGGCAGGTCGCTGAGGCTCTCGATGCGGCTATCGCCAAACTCGGCCTAACCCGGTTCGGCCAGCCCGGCGAGCCGTTCGACCCGACGCAGCACGACGCCCTGATGCACTCCTACTCCGACGAGGTCACCGAGCCGACGGCGGTGCAGATCCTGCAACCCGGCTACAGCTACGGCGGTCGGGTCATTCGGCCGGCGCGCGTCGCGGTCGCCGAACCGACGACCGCGCTGCCCGACGGCGAGACCGACGCCGCGCCCGACGCAGACCCGGACGTTGCGTCGATCCCCGTGGCGCCCGAAGACGGCGCACCACCGGCCGACGATCCCGACACCTCGACGTCCGACTGATAGCTATTCCGACAACCACGTAGATCTACTGCACGACAGCACGAATACGCCACGAAGGGAGGGACGCCGATGAGCACCCGCGACTACATCGAGAAGGACTACTACAAGTCACTCGGCGTCCCGAAGGACGCGACCGCGGCCGAGATCAAGAAGGCCTACCGCAAGCTCGCACGACTGCACCACCCTGACGCGAACACCGGCACCACAAAGTCCGAGGAGAAGTTCAAGGAGATCTCCGAGGCCAACGATATTCTGAGCGACGAGAAGAAGCGCAAGATCTACGACCAGGTTGGCTTCTACTCCGACAATATCGACGCGGCCACGGCGGAAGCCTACGCGCGCGG
>PLCK01000225.1 GCA_003134755.1 Actinomycetota bacterium
GCCTTGCGGAAGATGACGCCCAGCGTGCCGGGCTGTCGCGCAAGTTGGTCAAGGATGTGGCGATAGGTGACCTCCAGCTCGTCGCCGTCTGCGTCGAGCAGGCGTTGCCAGGAACACTCCGCCGGCACGATTTGCTCAGGCATTAGTGGCCGGGTCTGGCGTTCGTGCGCCATCTTGAGGAATAGCAGGTAAGTGAGCTGCTCGGTGTACTCGATCGTCGACACGCCGTCGTCTCGCAACACGTTGCAATACGACCAAAGCTTCTCGACCAGGCGACGAGCGTTAGACATCAGCGACGTACCTTCTCTGGTCGAGACCGATCGCTCGCACGCTCAGTTTTCCCGAGAACGCCGCACCCAGCAACGCCCGGCGAAGGGCTTTGCCGCGCCGAGTGCCAGCCACCTGGGCCAGCGCGAGGCGCTCGACCGATGCCCGAAAGGCGGAGACCTGTGACGCAAGGGCGATCTGCTGCTGCAGAGTCGGCAGCGGCAAAAGGATGCGTTGGACGTCCTTCTGGTTAATCTTGTAGATCCCGGCAGTTGTCTTCGCAGCGGTCTCAATCTGCTGACGGACGTTCGAGCCGTTCCAGATGAGCGCCAGGAACTCTGGATCAACCAGGTCCGCCCGTGCCCGTATTCGAACGAGCGTGTCGGGAAAGGCCACAGGGTCCGGCTCGGCGAACACAAGCCCTCCACGTCCTACGAGATGCCGTGAACCGTTGCCGCGGGAGATCAGAAAATCACCCTTCCGAACGAGGAACGGTGCAGCTTCGGTGGCGGTCCATGCTCCGGTCTTACGCGCATCGAGGTCGATCCGGCCGGCGTTGATGGCAGTCAGGCGTAAGACCGGAAACCCTTGGTCCGAGGTTGGGACGGACCTGCCGTTTGCGAGCGGTTCACCGAGTACCTCATCTAGTGGCCGAACAGGCGGTGAAATTTGGGTCAGTCTCGACGACAGGTACCGGTCGATGAGCCGAGCCTGCCGGGTAGATGCCGTCATGAGGTAGGCGCACGCGGCATCGAGGCGGGACAGGTGACCTTCTAGGACCTCAACGATGCGCCGCTGGTCATCCAGCGGTGGCACGGGCACTGCCAGGGCTAGGAATCTTCCTCGTGTGAGATTCAAGCCGCTATCGCTAATTCCGGTCTTCATCGCATCGAGATCGGCTTGGGCGGCGGGACTTAGGAGATACCACTCTAGGAACCTCGGCTCCATGATTTGCAATCTTGGACGGAATCGATACACCTTTCCTGACAGCATCAGGCGCGGCCTTGTCGCCCGGACCAGACACGGAATCGCACAGCGCGCACGGGGCCCGGCATTCGTAAGTAGGAGATCGCCAGGGCGAACTTCCAATGCCTCTCGCGGTTGCAGATTCGATGGCAGCCGTTTGTTGTGCTCAGGCAAGAACAATCCGGGCTGGATGGCAGTCGTCTTGAGTACGCCCCACCCGTCCTCGTCGGCTGCGCCGCTCTCACATTGAGGACTCCACCCCTGCTGCACTTGCGTCCCGGAGGGCAAATCATCGAGAACGTCTGCAAGCGTCAGACGCTGCCAGCCAGCGGGAGACCTCATGCGGGGAGCTCCGCATTCAGTTGGTCGAGGTAAGTCGAGGCTGCGGGGCCGAGATCGCGAAGGGCGCCGTCTACGCCACCGCGTTCGGCGAAGGGCGTGTTGTCCAGGTCTTCGGTTGTGACCCCCGCGGATGTCGCAATGACGTCGGCGATCCGGTCGAGCCACCAACGTTGCTGGGCGGTGAAGGTTGCACCAGCCTGCGCCTGCTGGGTAAGCCACGTCGCGTACCGGTCGCGCACTATCTCGCTGTAGGGCACGAGTTCGTCGTCCTCGCCGAGTGTGAAACGCACAAGGGATACAAGATCCGTTACCGTGTGCCGATTCGCGTGCCGCACATGGTCCACCTCGATCGCTTCGTAAGCGGCCCAAATTACGTCGGGCGTCCAGTTATAGGGCGGGCGCTGGATTCGTTCGGCAAGCTCCCGTAAGTCGGCGAACGAGACGCGAGCCAGTTGTGGCTTGGAGTAGAGCACCTGAAGGGCCGTGATCTCGTCGCGATGCTCGTCGAGGTACGCGCGCCACGACTCCACGACGGACCGTGCGCGGACGAGATCTACGAGGCCTCGCGCATCGAGAAGTACGTCGGCGCTGACTTCGTCGATCACCTGATCGTGGCTTGCGCGCAGCTCCAGAATTCGCGCACGCAGCTCAGGATTCGCGGCGATCGGTTGCACAGCCGCGTCCAGCAAGCGTTGTATCGCACCGTGGGCATCGACAACACCATCGACCTGTGGCGCTAGCCCAATGGCCACCGCCTGTTCGTCAGGATCGACCGCCGCGACCAGGCGGCGCACGACGTCCTTGAGAGGTTGGCGGGCGACTGTATCCAGTTCCTCACGCTCAGCCGGCGTCAGTTGCAGCTCGAGCTTCGCGAGCCGTGATGCCAACGTCGCCGTCTCGTCTTCGCTCAACGTCAGGGACGCGGCCTTGTCGAGCAACCGTTTCAAGGACACATTCTTGGCGCGTTCTAATGGGCAGGCGTCGACGTAGTCGTGCTCGGTGACGCCGATGGCGTCGACTAGGACGAATCTGGTCTTGGTGGCGGCGTCGGGAGTGACGGCCTGGAAGTCGGTGGGCGATATTGTGCGTGCGCCGCGGCCCTTCATTTGCTCGAAGTACGAGGCCGACCGCACGTCGCGCAGGAAGAACACACACTCCAGCGGTTTGACATCGGTTCCGGTCGCGATCATGTCGACGGTGACGGCAACGCGCAGGCTCGCCGACGTCCGGAACTGTTGAAGGAGGCCCTTGGGGTCGCGCGCCGAGTAGGTGATTTTGGCGGCAAAGTCGTTGCCCTTGCCGAAGACCTCGCGAATCGTGGTCACGACTTCTTCGGCGTGGTTGTCGTCCTTGGCGAATATCAGCGTCTTAGGGACAGTCGAGCGACCGGGGAAGATCTCGGTGAACAGCCGATCGCGAAAGGTCTCCAATACGAGGCGGATTTGCGAGCGCGACGTGACGGCTCGGTCGAGTTGCGCGGCGGTGTAGTTCAGGTCGTCGTCCAGCGCCTCGTACCGCTCGCGCCGAGTGCGTCGGTCGCGAACCGGGACGATGGTGCCAGCCTCTACGGTGGAGCCCGTTTCGGTGATCTGCGTCTGAATGCGATAGACGTCGAAGTCGACGTTGACGTTGTCGGCAACAGACTCCGCGTAGGTGTATTCCGAAACAAGGTTCTGCTGGAAAAAGCCGAAGGTCTGCTTCACCGGGGTTGCGGTCAGACCGACGATGTGCGCGTCGAAGTACTCCAACACTCCGCGCCACACTCCGTAGATCGAGCGATGCGCCTCGTCGACAATCACGAGGTCGAACGCCTCAGGTGGCATCTGCGCGTTGTAGACGACGTCCACAGGGGCGTCGGGCGTGTAGTCGTCGATGTTCGGATCGTCGACGTCGGCAACCTGCTGGCCGCGAAGCGCGGCGTACACCCGCTGGATCGTCGAGATTACGACGTGCGAGGAGCCGACCATGCCGGCTCCGGTCAGCTTGTCCACGTTGTAGAGCTCGGTGAAGCGGCGGCCGTCGTCCGGGGTTGCGTAGTTTTGGAACTCGCGCAGCGTCTGGTCGCCGAGGTTATTCCGGTCGACTAGGAAAAGCACCCGGCGAAACCCAGCATGTTTGAGCAACCGGTACGACAGCGTGACGGCTGTGTAGGTCTTACCAGCGCCCGTCGCCATCTGGACCAGCGATCGTTCGAACCGTTGCTCCGCAAGACTGCGCTCAAGGGCCTTGATCGCGTCGATCTGGGCCGGGCGTAGACCCGCTTCAACGAGCGCCGGCATCCGCTGCACCTTCGCCCGCCACGTGGCGGCGTCCGCATCGGCGTCGGCGTCGCGCAACGTGCGTGCCAGCGTTTCGGGTCGCGGGAAGGCGAAGACGCGCCGAGCACGCGGGGTCGGATCGAAACCGTTCGTGAAATGGGTCTCCGAACCCGAAGCCTCGAACACGAACGGGAGCCGACCGTCACGGGTCAACGCCTTGAGCCTGACGTCTGGCGGGAGACCCTCGGCGTACATCGCCGACTGCCACTCCACGCCGGACAATGGCGTGCCCTCCGGCTTGGCCTCGATGACGCCGACCGCCCGCTGGTCGACGTACAACAGGTAGTCGGCACGGCCGTGGCCGGGCGCCATGATCGTCTCTCGCACCGCGACGCCGGCACCAGCGAAGAGGTTCAGGCCGGAGCGGCTCTGGACGGACCATCCGGAATCAGACAGCTGGCGGTCGATCAGGACACGGGCACGCTGCTCGGCCGCTAGTCGATCGTCGTCCACGGTAGGCAAACCTATCGGCGGGNNCACGACCGACGGCGCGGAGGTCGAACGTCAGGCGCGCTTGCGACGGCGAGACGGCTTGGCCACAACAAGGCGCCGAGTACACGCACCGGCAGTACTGGCCTCTGATCGAGACGTTCGGCCTCAGCGGGAATGCCTTCCGGATACAGTCCGGGACGTGAGCCAGCCACCTGCCACCAGTGCCGCGCTCGCCCCAGCGTCGCAGCCGGTCGTCCGCGGCGAGGCCATAGAACAGAAAACGCGGATGGAGATGCTCCAGAATGGTTACCTCCACGCGGTAGCCGCAGCTGCTGGGTGTGCGCTCGCGAAGCCAACGCCCGATGTGGACGGGATTGACTGGATAGCGACCCATGCGTCGAAGGAACACACGGTCGACCCTGTTGCAGACGTGTGGTTGCAGCTGAAGGCGACCGCTCAGTGGGCGCCAACAGACCTGACAGGCAAGCCGGGGTTCAGCTTCGTGCTCAAGAACAAGCACCTCACGAAACTCAATATGAGCCCAGCTACGAAGGTGCGGCTTCTGGTCGTGATGATCGTGCCCCCGGACGTCGCGGACTGGGTCGAGGCCACCGAGGACTACTTCGCTCTCAGGCACGCTTGCTATTGGGCCAACCTGGAGGGCACGGCGCCCACGGGGCAGACGCAGACCACTGTCAGTGTCCCCACCCAGAATGTCTTCGATGATCGCGGGCTGTGCGACATCATGTCTAAGATCGGCGCGGGGGTGACGCCGAAATGAGCAGGGTGCTCTGGGGCGAGATCTCGCCCGAAAGAGTTCATCCAGAGCAGTTCGCGCTACTGCTATCCGAGTACGGATGGCAGGTGATCGGCGGCCGCGAAGGTTTGTACAGCCGGTGGGTAGGCCCGGAAGAAGAGCCATCGCCCAGCGATTCCCTTGTGCTCCCGTTGAACCGCGAGGCGCCGGACTATTCCGATCTGGTGCTGCAGGCCCTTGCGCAACTCGGCCGACTAGCCGACGAGCGCCGACTCTTCGCCAGCCACGTGCTCTCCGCGCTTGCCCCAGGGCCAGGCGACGAGATCAGGTTCCGAAAGGAGACGCTAACAACGTTTGGTGCCGTGCCGTGGTCAGTCGGCGAGGAACTGATCCAGTCAGCACGTGACACGCTTGTCGCCGCCGCAAAGGCAAGGGTCTCCAAGGCTTCGTACTACGGGAACCGCAGCGGGCGGTTCGCGCACCGGTATCTGGACTCCGTGTTGATGGGCCAGACCGACGTAGGCAGCTACGTGGTCACCGCGTATTCGCCACCGGATCGGATCTTCCAGGAGAAGGAGTCCAGATCGAATGCTCCCGCGATACCGGGCGTCGGCGAGTACACCGGGCGCGAGATTGCTCGCAGCCTCACGACGGCACTCGCGGGCGCTCAGGTCGCCATCAAGGAGTACGCGAGGACCGCGTCGATTACCGTCTTCGACGAGGCCGTCAAGTCGGGAGTCTCGAAGGAGATGGCTTCTGCCCTGCGCTCGCTGGTAATGGGCGCAGAAGGCGCCACGGTCACGGTCGAGTGGTCCGCGCGGCAGCAGCCGAAGCTGGCGGACCAGCCTCCAGACCGCGAGACGGAGCTCGTGACGTTCGAGTTCAGTGGTGACGCTGCACCGTTGCTCGAACGCGCGGTCACGCACCTCTCGACGCTGACACCAACCGAGTACGTTCGGGCGACCGGTTGGGTGAGTGTCGTCGCACGACCGAGGCGCGGCCAGCCGGGGCTAATCAGCCTAAAGGTGCTCGCCGGTACCGACGCCCGGACGCTTCGAGTCCGACTCACGGACGAGCAGTTCCAAATGGCTGCACAAGCGATCACCGCGGAGCAGGGCGTGTCGATCTCAGGACGACAGGAGAAAGAAGGGCGTACGTACTGGCTCTACGACGCGGGCGACCTTGCGATAGCCGAACTGCCGGCTCTGGGGCCGCGCCGCCGCTCCCCTGAGGCTGTGCCAGGCCAACTCTCAATGACAGACCATCCGCCCGACTGACCGGCGTGGAACAAACGTGGA
>PLCK01000232.1 GCA_003134755.1 Actinomycetota bacterium
GAATTGTGACCCGTCTCCGAAGCGGCGCATCCGGCGCAGGAGTGTTCCGCTCGCATGCTGGAACGACAGATCGAAATACGGCACGACGCCGGGCGTCGACGCAAGGACGTCGATCAGCGACGGCCGCATCTCGGCCGGCTGCAGATAGGTCAGACGCACCCGGCGAATGCCTTCGACGTCTGCGAGCTGAGGCAACAGCCGTTCGAGCGACCGCATGTCGCCGAGGTCCTTGCCATACGACGTCGAGTTCTCGCTCACCAGNNGGCGAGCACCTCATCCGGAGGACGCGACACGAACGCGCCCCGGAAGGACGGGATCGCGCAGAAGGAACAACGCCGATCGCAGCCCGAGGCGAGCTTGAGCGGCGCAACCGGGCCGTCGTCGAGCCTGCGCCGCAACACCCGAGGTCCACCCGCGTGACCGGGAATCCCCACGTCGACGACCGCCGCGGGCCGGCTCGTCGGAGTGACCGGCAGCAGCGTGCGGCGATCCTTCGGGGTGTGCGGCACGAGCGGGCGGCCAGCGAGCACGTCGTCGAGGCGCTCATCGATGGTGGCGTAGTCGTCGAAGGACAGCACGACAGCCTCGGGCAGGGCGTCGGCGAGTTCGGTGCCATATCGCTCGGCGAAGCAGCCGACCGCGACCACCTTGCCGCTTCGCGTGCCGTCGGCGGCGGCCAGCAAAGCGTCGACTGAGTCCTTCTTGGCCGCCTCGACGAACCCGCAGGTGTTGACGATCGTGACGTCGGCGAGATCCTGCTCGGTAAGGGTCCATCCCGCGTCTGCGATACGGGCCGCGAGTTCCTCGGAGTCGACGTCATTGCGGGCGCAGCCGAGCGTCACCAAGTGGACGGATCGGCTATCTGACACCCGCAAGAGCCTACCGGTGCGGCGAGGTCTCACCCTCCCTTGAAGGCGGGAGGGTGACCCGCGCCGGATGCCTCAGCCCTGGGCCAGCAGCGGGTTGCCCGGCCCGAAGCTCACCGACGTGACGTTGCTCTTGGACTGTGGTGCGCCGATCTCGACGCCGTTCACCGTCAGGTCGGTGGCGGGTGCGTTGCCGAGCCTCAGGGTCACCCGTGCAGGGTCGTCGAAGACCTGCGTCGCGCCGGGGGTCAGCACACCCTGGTACAGCACCTGGCCGTTGGACGCGGTGGCCGCGACCCAGCACTTCGCCGTCGTGATCTTCAAGACGACGTGGACGCCGGCCTCGGCCACCGCCGACGTTGGTGCGCTCGGCGGGCTCGACGAGACGGTCGCGGGTGGTGTCGTCACGCTCACCGACGGCGTCGGGGTCGGGGTCGGGGCGGCTTGGGTCGAACCGGCCGCCGCCAGCGGAGCCGGCGGATTCTTCTTGGTGCCGCCGCCAAGGAGCCCGACTATCGCCACCGCGATGACGGCAACTAGCGTCGTCGCGATCGCGGCGACGCCCCAATTTGGAGAGCGCTTTTCGGCTGTTCGCGTGATCGCGCGCCCGCTCGCTTCGGTCTCGTAGAGCTGGCTGGTGATCGGTCTGTCGTCGGTGTTCGCGACCGTCGCGTCATACTCCGCCAAGAGCACAGCAGGGTCGAGTCCGACGAGTCCGGCAAGCGTGCGGATGTGGCCGCGGGCGTAGAAATCTCCGCCACAGAGGGAAAAGTCGTCTGCCTCGATGGCTCGGACGACCGTCGCGCGCAATCGCGTCTTCGCGCTGATGTCCTCGATCGACAGCCCGGCGTCGCGGCGTGCGGCCGACAGCGCCTGACCGATTGACACGGTGGCTCCCTGCGTGGACGGACAGCTGGATTGAACGGGATCGACCCTAGGTCGCCGGCCAGACGGGCACGAGAGGCCCAGAAATGCGGCGATGCGCATTGGTGGCCACGGGTGATCGGACGGCCGACAACGTCGAGTCTATGACGTGATCGCTGTGTCGACAAAGTGACGCCGATCTTGAGCGCCTGCCTGCGACAGCGTTAGCACCAGTCGAACGAGCGGGTCACTCGCCACGCAGCGTGGCGACGATGTCGTCCACTTCGTCCGGCTTCGCGAGCACATCTCGGGCCTTGGAGCCCTCGCTCGGGCCCACAATCCCCCGGCTCTCCATCAAGTCCATCAGGCGGCCGGCCTTCGCAAAACCGACTCGCAGCTTGCGCTGAAGCATCGACGTCGACCCGAACTGCGTCGACACCACCAGCTCGATCGCCTGACAGAGCAGGTCGAGGTCGTCGCCGATGTCGCCATCGACTTCGCGGCTCGCCACATGTGTCGGGATTACATCGTCGCGGTAGGTCGGCTGCAGCTGCTCCTTGCAGTGCGCGACCACCGCCTCGATCTCGGTTTCGGAGACGAAGGCGCCCTGCAGCCGGATCGCCTTGCTTGCGCCCATCGGCAGGAAGAGCGCGTCTCCGAGCCCGACCAGCTTCTCGGCGCCCGCCTGGTCGAGGATCACCCGGCTGTCCGCGAGGCTCGACGTGGCGAAAGACAGCCGTGACGGCACGTTGGCCTTGATGAGGCCCGTCACGACGTCGACGCTGGGCCGCTGGGTCGCGAGGACGAGGTGGATGCCGGCCGCGCGGGCCAACTGGGTAATCCGCACGATCGAGTCCTCGACGTCGCGCGGGGCGACCATCATGAGGTCGGCGAGCTCGTCGACGATCACGAGCAGGTACGGGTACGGGCGGTAGACGCGCTCACTCCCAGGAGGCGGCACCAACTTCCCCGACGTCACGGCCCGGTTGAAATCGTCGATGTGCCGGAAGCCCGACGCCGCGAGGTCGTCGTAGCGCATGTCCATCTCGCGCACGACCCACTGCAAAGCCTCCGCGGCCTTCTTGGGGCTGGTGATGATCGGCGTGACCAGGTGCGGGATCCCCTCGTAGCTGGTCATTTCGACCCGCTTGGGATCGACCAGCACCATGCGCACCTCGTCGGGCGTCGCACGCGACAGGATCGACGTCACGATCGTGTTGATGCAGGTCGACTTACCCGAACCGGTCGCACCGGCGACCAGGATGTGCGGCATCTTGGCCAGGTTCGCGCAGATGAACCTGCCCTCGACGTCCTTTCCCAGCGCGACCACCATCGGGTGGTGATCACCGGTAGCCACCGACGACCGCAAGACGTCGCCGAGGCTCACGACGTCGCGATCGGTGTTGGGAATCTCGATTCCGACGGCCGACTTGCCAGGGATAGGCGACAGGATCCGGACGTCGGCACTGGCCACCGAATAGGCGATGTTCTTCGACAACGCGGTGATGCGCTCGACCT
>PLCK01000130.1:0-4445 GCA_003134755.1 Actinomycetota bacterium
ACCTTCCGCGCGCAGGCCGTCGACAGCATGGCGCAGACGGTCACGGCTCTCGAAGGACAGATCGAGCGCGCGAAGCCCTACCTCGAGCGAACCCGCCAAGGCGACGGCACGGCGGCGTCCGGCTCTGCACAGATCACGTCCTGATTCGTGAGCCAGGAATCGAAGGATTTCTCGAATGCCGTGGATCCGCCGCGAGCGCGACGACCATCCCGTCGCAGCGCCGCCGGCCGACGATGACAGCCCAGCGGCGTTACGGAAGACGCTGCACGACCTGAACCGGTACATCAACCAGAATTCCGGTCGGCTGCCAGGTCGCAGCGTGGTCACCGCACGCGTGGTCACGGACACATTGCGCGAGGTTGTCGACACGTCGGAAATCCGCGAGCTCGACATCTACGCGGTGGTCTCGGTCAAGTCGATCCTGAACGACTACCTGCCCACGACGTTGAAGCAATTCGTCGCGCTCGACCCGACCCAGCTGAACGTGCGACGACCCTCCGGTCGGACGGCGATCGAGTCGCTCAACGAACAGGTCGACGCATTGCTGGACGCCGCGTCAACGCTGCTGACCGCGACGCACGCGCAAGACGCAGACGCACTGATGACTCAAGGGAGCTTCCTGCGCACGAAGTTCTCCGGATCGGACCTCGATCTTTGATGCCACCGCCCATGCAACGCGGTTCCAACGTCACACTCACGCGCGAGATCCCCGGGCTCACCGGCGTCGTCGTCGGCGTGCGCTGGAATGCCGGCTCCGAGAAGCCGCTCGCTGACAACCTGGTGGCCGCGACGATCCTGTGCGGCGCNNTCGGGTGGTCTCGGACGAGCACTTCGTGTTCTTCAACCAGCTCACGTCACCCGACCTTTCTGTCACGCAACTCGAAGCCGCCGTCGGCGACGATCAGGAACAGATCGAGATCGACCTTTCGGCGGTGCCGGCCGAGATCGCGCGGATCGTCGTCGTCCTGTACATCAACGAAGGTGTCGGAGCGCGCCGGACCCTCGGCCAGCTGAAATCGTGCAGCGTGCGGCTGCTGAACCTCGCGGGCAATGCAGAACTGGTCCGCTCCGAGGACTTCGCTGCGCTGCTCGGTAACGAGACGGCGATTGCGCTCGGCGAGGTCTACCGGCACATCAGCGACTGGAAGTTCAAAGTCCTCGGTCAGAGCTACCCGCAAGGATTCGCCGGAATCGCGTCCGACTACGGGCTCAGCAGGTGACCCCACCCGACCCGTTGACCGCGCCGAAGCGGACCGACCTGCCGTACCTGCGGCACCGAAAGCGGCCGGCAATTCGGGCGGCTCCTCCGGCGGCTGCAGCGCCGGCCAGGTCAACCTCGCCGGCCTCAAATCCGGCCCTCGCCGACTTCATCACGTCGGGAGCGGGTCACCCACGTCGACAGTCGACGGCACCACCCACACCAGCCGCGTCACCCGTACCCGTTCCGATACCTGCGCCGCCGCCGCCGACGACGCCAGCGCCCGTGTCGGCGTCGTCGTCGCTCGATCTGTCCAGCCCGTCGCCGTCCCCTGTGCCGAGCCCGTCGCCGTCCCCTGTGTCGAGCCCGTCGCAGCCGGCCGTGCCCAGCACGTCGTCGTCCCTCGATCTGTCGAGCCCACGCCCGCCTGTTGCGGTGCCGCCTCCGGTGCGGGCGCGCCAGCCACGGAAGGTCACCCGTGCAAAGCCAGGCACGCGGACGATTCTCAATCAGCAGAACCCGACCGTGACACTGACGAGAGTGCAAACCGGCATCGGCGCGCTCACGTTCGAGGCCGCTGCGTCGGAGACTGTCGGCGATCTACGGCTCGGCTGCGCCTACCAGCTCCGCTCAGGAGCCTCGTCGACGATTCAATACTTTGGCGGCAGCCACGTCGCACCGCCGAACTCGACGCGACCGGTGATCGTCGCGCAGCACGACCGCTTCGAACGGATCAGCATCGATCTGCGCCAGTGCCGCGACGTCGAACGACTCATCATCTACGGCTTTTCGGAGAGCCGCGCGCAGCTTCGGTGGGGTGGCACTCTCGTCGCTACGGCGTACGGCAATGCCCGCATCGAGGTGCCGCTCGACGCGGAGCCGTCGGACGCCGTGACTGTATTTCTGTCGCTCTACAACATCGACGGCGAGTTCGTGCTGCGAGCCGAGATGGAAGCGATCACGGGTTCGATTCGAGAGGCGTCAAAGGCCTACGGGTTCGACGCGATCACCTGGCAAGACGACCGAACACCGGTCGACTAAGCCGATTGTGCGCTGCCGTCCTCCGGTTCCTCACTGCGCGACGCACGGTGGGGCGTGATGAAGTGCCTTGGGTGTTGGGACTTTTGCCACTGCCACAGGATTTGCCGTGAGCTTCCCATTGCATTGGGAGGCAACAGGTCGTGCTTCGTCGCATCCGGATGTCCTGCCAGGGCGCCCGTTGGGTCTTCGGGCTGTTGGCGCTCGCGCTTAGCCTAACCGCGTCGTGCGCCTCAGGCCGCAACCAGAACAGTGCCGCCGCAACGACGCCACCCGCGAGCCACGTTGCGCCTACTGGCGGTGACCCCGCCACTTACGCCGCGGCGATCAGCGAGATCCAGTCGTACCTGACGATGGAAGTCCAACATGGCCCTTATGCGGCAGCTGCCGCGTACCTTGCCGCAGATGAGCAAGCGCCCGTTGGCGCAGACACCACCTGGCCGGTGCCTGATGCCGACCCCCAGGTGCCCGTGTTGGTCGCGGGCTCGGTCTACTCGTACGTGCCCTGGTCGTCGACATCAGCCGATCAGTTCACGCTTTGCGTCGTCCTGGACCTGCACTTCCGCGGGAACCCCGCCGCGAACTCGTTCGAGGGGCACAACACCCAGTTCTTCACATTCAGCCGGCCGACGCCCCAAACTCGCTGGCGCATGTACGTCGCGTCCGGCCCGTAGCAGTACGTCGTGGCGAACCAAGTGTCGCGGGTCAGGTTTCTGTGTTGATCGGGCGACCGAGGAAGGCGACCAACCTCTCAATAGCAGGCGCATGGTCGTCGACCGTCTGGGCCGGCGCGAATCGACCGGGGCGGGCTTGTTCGGTCAGTTGGATGTGGACGAAGGCCAACGCCTGCTCCGCTACATCGTCGGGGAGCTCGTCGGGTTGCCCGGTCGCCTGAGCGAGGTCCCAGCCGTGGGCGAGAAGATCGTACAGACGGATCTTCAGTCGCTCGGCGCCGGTAGCCGCCCCGAGCGGGTCGATATACGTCCGTTCGAGAACTCCAGGCTGGTCGAATGCGCCAAGGAGTCTGGCCGCGGACTCGCGATAGGCGCCAACGGGATCGTCTTCGATGTGGTCGGCGGTCGGCCGAGGTGGTGGCGGCTCGTCGGCGAGCAACGCAGCGAAGACTCGGTTCATCCCGATCAGGTGGTCAACGAGTCGGCGCACCGTCCAGTCCGTACAAGGCGTCGGCGCTGACCATTGGTCGGGTCGAACGTTCGTGATCAGGTCACCAACTGCAGCGAACGTGCGGCCGAGCTGCTCGACCCAGTCCGTATGCGCGACATCGCTGCGCTCGACGTCGCTGCGCTCGACGCAGAACTCGTTTCCCTCCGGGTCAGCAAGCACAACCCAACCTGCGCCGTCCGGTCGGCGCTGGTCGTCGACGACCCGTGCACCGAGGCCAAGGAGTCGATCGACCTCGGCGTCCCGTCGGCGGTCGAGCGGCACCAGGTCAAGGTGCACTCGGTTCTTGACTTGTTTCTGTTCAGGTACCGCGATGAACAGCAACGCCAGCTTGCCGTCCGGCGACAGCAGCAGAGCCTCTGGGTGTTCGGGCGCGTTGCCGTCGTCCGGATCCTCCATGAACCCCGTCAGCTGCGACCAGAACTGAGCCAGCCGGTAAGGATCGGTGGAATCGAATGTGATGCTCTTGATAAGCACGGCCATGAGGCCACCTCTCAGGGAGGCGCCACCTGCGACTGCACTCGGTCAGTCAGCCTCAGGAGGCGCGGACACGGTAATCATCACGTTCTCGCACCTCCTTCCACTCCATTCGGTCGGCACACACTGTCACGGCAGGGNNCCCCGCCAGTCACAATCCTCTGTCGGGACGGCGCCAAGTCGCGGCTGGGCAATAGCCGAAACGCACGCTTCTGCCGAAAGTAGTGCGTTCAGAAGTGAACCTGCGACGGCTGTCAGGAGACCGCAGCGTCGACGGCGTGACTGTCCAACATCAGGCCGCGCTTATCTTGCGAATGGTTCGTTGGAGGCGAGGGCTCCTATGAGTGAGGAACCTGGCTGGCTCTCCGGTCGACGGGCGGACGGTGACGAGGACATCGAGCAGGGACGGTCCGTATTCGAGGCTGACAGACGTGTCGCCAGTTAGTGGAACTGACATCTCTTCCTGGCCGTGGCGGCGGGAGTGGCTGCTCGGCGTCCAGACAACCGCTTCGGGAGTAAGGGATAGCTGTCCGGGGAGCTTCGCAGCACG
>PLCK01000130.1:4450-7939 GCA_003134755.1 Actinomycetota bacterium
GTGGCGAACGCCGAGCGACTTCTCGACCGTCCTTGCGTCGCTCATTCACCTAACCAGTATTGCTGCGTGGCCCCTGTTCGCGCGGGAGCGTACGCCCGCTGATGCCGCGCACCGTGTATCGGTTGGCTGTCTCGCCGGCGCCTGGCGTCGCGGTTCAGTCGGGCGGGAGCATTTCGCCGTTGGTGCCGATGAGGTCAAGGCGGTGGATGTCGAGGTGGCGGGGGTAGACGAGTACCCCGATGCGGGCACCGAACTCGCTGATGTCGCCGTGCAGTTGTACGTCTTCGCGCGTGCCGTCGGACAAGGTGATGATCAGGGCGCGTACGTCGGCGGTGACGCGTGCGATGAATGTCCTGGGCCCGAAGTCGGCGGCGCCGCTGTAGGTGCTGATGTGTCGTCCTGGCGGTATCGGTGGACCTCCGCAGCCTCCACCCCAGGGACGTGACCCATCGGGAAGCTCGATCGCGACGCTTGTAGCCAAGTCGCCGGTGTCGCGGTTGACTGCGGCGTCGAGGTGCCACAGGTCGCCGTCGGTTGAGTACCCGCTGGCGATCACCGACATGAAGGCAGTGTGCCAGCACGGCGCCAGCTCAGGGTTGCCTGCCAGGCGTGCTGGCCACAGAACATCCGATTCTGCCGCTGTGACGGTCGATCCTGCCGCTGACGCCGCGCGTCCCTCGTGCCGGAAAGTCGATCGCTGGCTCGTCAGTTAGCTGCCCGGCACCGGGCCTGCGGTGAGCGGCGTCGAGTGCCGCTTCCAGACCCGCCATTGCCCATCGCGTCGTCGCCAGATGTCGGTCACGATGAAGACGCCGCTTCGGTCCACTCCAGCGACGGTGGCATGCATCTGCGCCCGATGCAGGACCGCGGCGACATCGCCATCGACGTCGATGAGCTGCTCTTGAACGTCATAGGAGTGCACTATGTAGTCGGGCAACGTGGCTAACCAACGATCTTTCGACACAACGGCCGCGACCGGCTGAACAAGTACGAGGGCATAATCCGCATCGAGCACAACCGTGGCAGCCTCAACGTCACGTTCTGCGATGCATCGCTGGAACTCGGTCATCGCCAACTCCAGATCACCGCTCATCACGGCATCGTCTCATGAGCCTGGCGACGCTGCAGGGGGTCGGGCGCGGTGAGACGACCGCAGCCGAACGCGCGTGCCAGCGGGACGGGTGGTACCCGGACCGCATCGTCCGGTCATGCCGCGGTGACCGCGGTTTGTCGGACCGATGTGCAGAGGTTCGGATGGCTCCAAACACCCGGACGCGGTTGGCCGGCAAGCCTGCCGCTGCCACGGGTCTGTTCTTGCGCTTCGTAATCGGAGGCGTACTGTAGTTACGTAAGTAATAGGGATGCTGAGATTCGTGACCAGTGCCACACGGTCACTTCCGCAGATTTGCGGGTGGTCACGAGGAGCGACTGGTGAGACCGGCCCTTGTCCTCAACAGGAGGGGTGCGGTTTCGCATGTACGCCAAGACATCTCGACGTCTTGCCCACTTGATCACCGTCGGCGTGTTGGCCGGCGCGGCAGCCACTGTGCTGATGTCCGGAACGGCCAGCGCGCACACGAGCAGTGTTGCTGGTGTCGCGACCTGTGACGCGACCACGCAAACGTGGTCGATTCAGTGGTCCGGTCAGACGGCTTCGGTTCCATCGCATGACATCGCCACGGTTACGACCACCGCGCACACGCCGAGTGGTTCGACGGTGCCCGGGACGGTCACCACAACGTTGGCTCCCAACGCCAACTATGCATTGACCCAGACCGGGATTGCTGGCGCGAGCACATCGGCCTCCGTCACGGTGCACGTGGCTTGGACTCCGGACACCAGCAAGTCCGGCAACACCTCAGGCAACAGTGACACTTTCGCGGTCAACGCTTCGGGAAGTGTGCAGCTCAGCGGTAGCTGTGTGAGCGGTTCGCCGACACCGACGCCCACGCCCACGGTGACGCCCACACCGACACCGACGGTTACGCCCACACCGACACCGACGGTTACGCCCACACCGACGCCGACGGTTACGCCGGTCGTGGTGGTCCCGACGACGACGGTTACGCCATCGCCCATAGTTACGGCATCGCCCACAGTCACGGCATCGGTGCTCGGCATCACGTTCGCTAAGCCGCCGACCGCTACTCCGCCAGTTGCTTCTCTACCGTTCACCGGGATGCCGTTAGTCCCGATGCTCCGGTTGGCGTTCGGACTGGTGCTTGTTGGTGGGCTGCTCATCGGCTCGGTGCGTCGGCATCGCCTAACCCGCTCCTGAACAACTCGGACCGATACTTTGCTCGGAGTCGATGGTGACTCAGAGCAAGCGGCCGTGAGGCGCAGCGACGGTGTCGGGCGCCGCGACCGCCGGGGTGCCGACGCCACGAGTGAACATCCGACTTTGCCGCGATGACGCAAGTGCGATCGTGCCGAAAGTAGTGCGTTGCGGAAGTCGGCGCCTGCCGGGCCGCGCGAGCACGGTCGTACACGCGAAGGCATCCGGGTCGTCTACTTCTGCCGCGACTTTCGGGCCGACAGGCCATAGGCGATCGAAGTAGACATGGCGGCGGCCCACGTGATGCCACCCCCGACAACGAGGGTCGGTACCCGCGGAAGGTGCAGGCCCATGATCAAGATGAGTGAGATGACCAAGTACGCCGCGCCGATGGCCATCGCGACCGCACCGGCTCGCGCGCCTGATCGCATTGCGCGCTGTCGGTCTGCCGTGCTCATCGCCGTCCATGCCCCAGGCTGCCGGATCCCCGTGGACACGATCTACCCGACGCCGACCAGTTGCACACGCACCGCCCGCCGTGCGGATGTCGCTGCCCCCCCGCTGGCCCGTCCGGTCGCTCTTAGCCGACCCGGTCGTTGTCCCTGCATCTTCGTGTCCTGACGGCTCCCACCATCCGCATCTGTAGCCGCGATGACGCGCACCCCGATCAGCGCGTCGCGACTGCCCTGATCGGGGAGCATTTCGATCTGATCCGGGCGAGGCTAGGGTCAAACCATGAGCATTGCAGACATCGGTCCGCGTCCCCAGGCGTTCAACCTGGAGACCGAGACGCTTGAGAACCCGAACTACCGCACGGTGGCCTGGAGCGGCAGCTACCTGCAGGTCACCCTCATGTCGATTCCGGTCAACGGCGACATCGGACTAGAGAAGCACCCTGATACCGACCAGTTCATTCGGCTCGACCGCGGCCGCGGTCGAGCCCAGATGGGACCCGGCAAGGACGAACTGACCTTCGACCAGGAGGTCACCGACGGCTGGTGCGTCATCGTTCCGGCCGGCAGTTGGCACAACGTCACCAACATCGGCGACGAGCCGATGCAGGTCTACACCGTCTACGCGCCGCAACACCACAAGCCGGGCAAGGTGCACCAGACCAAGGCGATCGCCGGCACCGACACCGACGACGAACCCGCCGACTGGTCTGTTCAACCAGACCCGGTTGCAGACCAACACGCCTAAGCTCAGACGCCGGA
>PLCK01000208.1 GCA_003134755.1 Actinomycetota bacterium
TTCTGCTCGAGGTCGGCTTGGGTGAACTTCGCGTCGTAGAGCTGCGGGCCGAGGTTCTCGAGCAGCGTCGCGTGCACTGTTCGTTTGAGATCGACGAACGGGTCGGCCGTGCGGCGTCCGGT
Organism: Actinomycetota bacterium; assembly: GCA_003134755.1. Lineage (GTDB taxonomy): Bacteria > Actinomycetota > Actinomycetes > Acidothermales > Acidothermaceae > PALSA-607. The sequence goes on from PLCK01000208.1 coordinate 123, forward strand.
TGTCGAGTGCGAGTCGTGTGCCTGCTTGGCCGGGTCGGCGTCGGCGTCGCGTGACCGCCGGGCCTGGGCAAGCCGGTCGGCGAGACTCATGACCGCGCCTGCCGGTTCCGCGTGCTCACAGCGTTCTCGACCTGCGCCGCAGCAGGCCGCGTCGATCGGCCCGCATGGTCGACGGGATCGGCTCGCCACTCGTGCGGGTCAGTGGGATCACGTGGTCTTCGCCGAACTCTCTGATGGCGATGCTCACCGGGTGCCCGGGGTCATCGAGCTGGATCGGCACACCGCGGTTGATCGATGCGGGCACCGCCCGGGACGACGGGATGTGCAGCGCAATCGGCACCCGCAGTGTCTTCTCGACTTCCGACAGCGCGAGCCCGACCTTCGAGTCGGCCCGATTGAGGACGACGCGCAGTCGCTCACGCGGGTAGTTCAGGAGGTCAAGCGTCTCAAGCGTGAGCTTGAGATTCTTCAGCGCCGGGATGTCGAGTGTGGCAAGCAGCGCGATGAGGTCGGACTGGTCGAATGCCGCAAGCACGTGGTCGGTGAACGCGGGTGGGGTGTCGACGACGACGTACGCGAACTGCTCACGCAGCAACTGCAGGATCGTGGTGACCAGCGACGCTGGGACGGTTTCGGCGGAGCCCGGCTCGACCGGTGCCACGAGTGCCGACAGGCCGGGGGAGTGCGGCGTGAGCAGCGCCATCACTGCAGGCAGGTCGAGCGTCTCGAGTAGGGGCACGGCGTCGGCGAGTGTGTGGGCAGGGAAGAGCTGCAGGACGATTGCGACGTCGCCGAAGTTCAGGTCGAGGTCGACCAGGCACACCTCGCGTCTGCCGTTGTCGGCCAGCGAGGCTGCGAGATTGCTCGCGAGCGTGGTTTTTCCGCAGCCACCCTTTGCCGAGAACACCGTGACGACGACACCGCGCCGGCCTTCGTCTTCGCCGTGCGACGAGCGCTGCCGCATCGCTGCGGCGACGTCGCGCACCCGCCTTACGGCATCGTTGACGCCTGCGAGGTTGCGCTCCTCGACCACTTCGCGGATGCCGTTACGCAGGGCGTCGACGAGCAATGGGGTGTCGATGCGCCGCCGAACAAGGACGACGCCGAGGCTCGGCCGGTTGATGCGCATCCCGTCGCTCAGGAAGAAGGCGGCGTCCTGGTCGACAGACGGTCCGAGTACCACCGCATCTTCACCGGGGTGCGCGTCGAGGTGGCGACGCAGGTCGTCGAGAGTCGTCAGCACGAGGACGCCGGGACCCATGGCCGAGCGAAGGGTCTCGGCCCTGGTTGGGTCAGCTTCGACGATGACGCTCATGGTCCGGCGACGTTCGATGACGTGGTCGCCGGCAGCTTCGCAGTCGTCGAATCGGCGGTGAGGAGCGTCAGGTAGATCGCGCCACTGGCCTGGGCGTAGATGAGCTTTTGTGCGTCGGCTTGGGTGACGCCGAAGGTCACGACGTCCGACTGCTGCTGGGTCGTACTGGTCTGACCGGACGACGGGACCAGGGTGCGGGTACCTACCGCGATCACCTTCACCCGGTCGAGGATGAGTTGCGTCGACCCGCCGGCGGAGAGGAACACCGCGACGTCGGAACCGGGGACGATGAAACCGTTCACGCGGGCCGGGCCGCCGAGCGAGATGCTCAGAGCCATCGTCCCCGCGGTCGGGATGTTGAGGGCTGTGGAGTCGCCCTGCTTGCCGAACTTCGGGCCGAGGATCTGCTCGCCGGGGTAGATCGGCGCAAGGGCGACCTGGTTCGCAACCGGCGCGATGTCGTCGAGGGCACCTACGGCAACGGCCGCTTTCGGCACCTGCTGGAACTCCAGGTCGCCTTCGATCGAGGCGGTCTCACCCGTCGTCCCGGCGGGAATGAGCTTCTTCGCGACCAGGATCTGCTGGGGCGCATTCGTGGCCTTGACGTGCTGGTTCACGTTGTGCACGTAGAGCATGACCAAGCCTGCTCCGAGAGCGGCGACCAGGATGGCGGCGACGAGCAGGACCGTACGTCGTCCCATTCGGCGTCCTTACTCCTCTCAGCGGCACGACGAGCGCAGTTATGGCGCCCGCCTGCGCATACTCCCATCTCCGCGCGCGCTCGGACCGCCTTGGCGCGCAGGACACGTTGACTGTCGCACGGAAACGGTACGCATGGGGTCGAGTCGGGTCATCTCGCTCTCGCCTCAGCCGTTCGCGACGGCCGCAACCACCCTCGCCCGCGTGCCCGGATCGTCCCACTGCCGCACGCTCCGGGCGATAGACAACCCGCTGAGCGCGACCAGTCCTGCGGTCAGGAGGATGCACGCCTGCCAGGCGTTCTGGTGGGCAGCCAGCGAGAACAGCAGGCCGACCAGCGTGGACGCGGTGGCAAGCCGCACCGAGTAGACAGCCATCGCCGCCGGTGGCGCCGGCGTATCGCGGCGGCCGCGCAAATCGGCCCGGTTCGGCCGGTCGACGCTCAGTTGGAGGCAGGTCGCGAGCACCATGGCGGTGCACGAGAGCAGGCAGCCGGCGACCGCTGTCAGGTTGGCGAGGGTCGGCGCGCCGGTGGCTCGCGCGCTGCCGGCGACCGCCGCGATCAGGCAGCTGCCGCCTATCGTCTCGGCGAGCACGATCGTCTTCGCCGTGATGGCCAGTCGTGGCCGGTGCGGCATCGACGCGAGCCAGGTCGCGCCGCCCGCGTCGAGGCAGAACATGTTGACGCCGTAGAGCAGGCCCGCACCGGCGGCGACCAGTGCCGGCACCAGCACGACCGATTCCCACTGGAGTGCTGCTCCCGCCGCGACAACGCCGGGGAGGACGACGAGAACCATCAACCCGCGGCGCAGCGGGGCCGCCCGCCACACGTTGGCCCGGTCGATCCTGACGAGCGTTGCGAGCGGACTGCGTGCGGCGGGACGCCGAGCGTGCGAGCGGGATTCCTTGAACCGGGTGCGGTCACCCGGCCGACGCAGTGCCCAGGCGCAGGCCCGCTGACCGCACCACAGGCAGCCGAGCAAGATTCCGGCGAGCGCAACAGTTCCGGACATCCAGTGCGAGTAGTGCCGGTCGGCTCCTGAGAGCACAGTCGAGACAACAGGGGTCGTCGGTGCGTGGTCGAGGACGACGTACCCGAGGTGGGCCCTGACGATCACGATCGCTGTGATGCCGATGACCCCGGTGATCGCCCACACCACCCGCCGTCCGGCGCGGGTCTGGCGGGCCCCGATGAGCAGCCAAGCGACCATCTGACCCGCAACGGTCACCATCGCCACGTAGACCAGCGTCGTGACCAGCGCAAGCCCGAGCTCGGCGTGACCGACGGTGATGTACGACGTGATGCCGAACAGCAGCACGAACTGGCTCATCCACGCGAGGTTCAGTGGCGCGACCAGCAACGAGGCAAGAAAGTCCGTCATCGGGGTGACCGGGTAGGTGACCAGCTGTTCGGGCGGGAACAGCTCGTTCCCGCCGCCTGCGGCGAGCGGCGCGACCAGCGCCAGTACGGCGAAGCCGAGGAAGGCGGTCGGCGCCAGCACCGTGGCGTTGAACGAGCCCGCGCGCGGCACGAGTTGACCGGCGATGACGGCCCCGCACAGCACGCCGGGCACGAGTGCGGCGAGGAACAGCAGGCCGACGCGCACGCGTTCGGATCGCACCATCCGCCAGCGCAGCCGGACGAGGCTGGGCAGCTGGGCCTGGCTCATGCGAGCAACGCCCGGTAACGCTGTTCGCCCGCTTCGCCGCGCAACTCTGACGACGGCGCGGCCGCGACGATCTTTCCGGCCCGCAGGACCACGGCCTCCTCGCAGGCTTGTGCTGCGAGGGCGAGCAGATGGGTGGAGACGAGTACGGCGGAGCCGCTCGCCCTCGCCTGCGCGATCACTTCCATGGTGGCCTCGACGCCGAGGGGATCAACGCCGTCGAACGGCTCGTCAAGTAACAAGACCTGCGGCTCGTGCAGAACGGCGAGAACTACCGAAAGCCGACGACCCATTCCGTGCGAGAAGCCGGCCGTGACCCGGTCGGCCGCCCCGAGCAGGTCGAACCGTTCGAGGAGTGCATGCGCTCGGTCGGCCCAGCCTGGCCGCAGGTCACGCAGTTTGGCCGCCAGCGCGAGGTGCTCCCACGCGGTCGCCCGCGGGATCAGCCCCCCGACGTCCGGGCAGTATCCGACCCGCGCCTTGGCTGCGGCCGGGTAGCGGGTGACGTCGATGCCGCCGACCCGCACCTCGCCCTTGGTCGCGGGCAGCACGCCGGCAAGCACCCGCAGCGTCGTCGACTTCCCAGCGCCGTTGCGGCCGACGAGGGCGACCGATGACGCCGGTTGGACGGCGAGGTCCAGTGAATCGATGGCGACGACTGCTCCGAAGGCGACCCGCAGGCCGATCGTCTCGACCTGTGCGGGCATTGCTCACCTCTTCCCTCCGAGTCGCTTCCGCCGTTGACTTCAGGGTGCCATCTGAGCATCGGCTCGCGGGGCCAAATACAAAGCATCGATGTCTCCCGCGTACTGCGTGATGACCACCTCTCGCCGCAGTTTCAGCGTGGGCGTGAGCTCCCCGCCGGCTTCGGTGAAGTCGGCGCCGAGGATCACGAACCTGCGGATCGCCTCGGCGCGCGACACCGAGCGGTTGGCGTCGTCGACCGCGGCCTGGATCTCGGCCACCAGGTCGGGATCGGTGCGTAGCTGCTCGAGCGTCATACGTGGATCCTTGTCGACCTTCGTCTTCCAGGTGGTCAGCGCGTCCTCGTCGATAGTGATCAGGGCCGCGATGTAGGGACGTCGATCGCCGACGACCATCGATTGCGAGACGAGCGGGTGACCTCTCAGCTTGTCTTCGAGCTGGCTCGGGGACACGTTCTTTCCGCCGGCCGTGACCAGGATTTCCTTCTTCCGCCCAGTGATGCTCACGAATCCCTGGTCGTCGATCTCGCCGATGTCGCCGGTGTGCAGGAAGCCTTCCTCGTCGAGGGCGGCTGCGGTGGCCTCGACGTCCGCCCAATACCGCGAGAAGATGTGGTCGCCACGAACGAGCAGTTCGCCGTCGTCACCGACCCGGACCGTCGTGCCGGCGAGCGGCGGTCCGACAGTGCCGATCTTGACGGCGTCGGGCCGGTTGACCGACGACGCAGCGGTGCATTCGGTCAGGCCCCAACCCTCGAGCACCGGGATTCCTGCGCCCCGGAAGAAGTGGCCGAGCCGGGTGCCCAGAGGCGCCCCCCCGGAGATGACCCAGGCGACCTGACCGCCGAGCGCGGCCCGCAGCTTGTGAAACACGAGGACGTCGAACAGGGTCCGGTTCAGTCGCGTCCGCAGCGGCACAGGACCCGCGTCGATCGCGACGCTCGCCGCGATCGCCGCCGCGGCCGCCGCCCCGAACACCTTGCCGCGGTTGCGATCGGCCGCCTTCTGCTGGGCTACCGCGTAGAGCTTTTCGAACACGTACGGGACGGCGAGGAGCAGTGTCGGCCTAAACGTTGCTAGGTCGGCCTGCAGGGATCGGGTGTTGGGACAGTGACCGACCGGCACGGCGGCATGCACGAGCGCCACCTGGATGTCGCGGGCGAAGACATGGGCCAGGGGGAGGAATAGCAGCGCGCTGGTGTCACCGGTGAAGCAGGCGGGCAGGCTCGCGACGGCGCTCTGGCCGGCGAACAGCAGGTTGCGGTGGGTGAGCGCGCATCCCTTCGGGCGCCCCGTGGTGCCCGACGTATAGATGATCGATGCGAGCGAGCCCGCGTTGACCGAGCGGTGCGCAACTGCGAGGCGGCCGGGGTCGGCATCCTCGCCCGCGAGAGCCAACTCGTCGAGTCCGCCGTGGTCGATGACCCACACGTGGCGCAGGTCGGGGATCAAATCGCGGATCATGCCCACCGCGGAGGCATGCTCGCCGGTCTCGACGACGACACCGACAGCCTGGGAGTCGCCGAGGATCCAGGCCACCTGATCAGGAGATGACGTCTCATACACGGGCACGGTGACCAGACCGGCGTACCAGAGGGCGTAGTCGGTCAGGGTCCATTCGTAACGCGTCCGCGATAGCAGACCGACCCGCTCGCCAGGACGCAGTCCGGCGGCGACGAACCCGGTGGCGAGGGTCTGCACCTGCGCGAGGAACTCGGCGGCGCTGACCGGCGTCCAGGTGGGGGTTTCGACGCCCGTGGGCAAGGCGGCCGCGGCCCGACGGCGGAACAGGACGGCGTCCGGCCTGGTGGTGGCGTGGGTGTGGAGGATATCCGTCAACGTGGCGTCATCGGCGATGCTCACCCGGGCCGGTGAGGTGAACTCGCGCACGCTGCCTCCGACGAACTGTGGTTCGGCGCGGCAGCGGTGGCTGCGCGCCAGCCTCGCGACGGACGGTATCCGTCAATCGGCCCGGTCGCCATGTGTTCGGCAACCCGACACGGCGGATTCGCCGCCGATCGTGATCACCCAGTAGGCCATTTGCGCGGCCCGGACTGAGCCATTTGCCGCAGAAGGGTCAAGCCGCGCCTCCACGCTGCCGACGAGGATGTTGTGACAGAACGGCTTGACGACAGGTGCCCCCGGTGTAGCGCGCTCGTGCGCGCCGACTCGCCGTGGTGCACCCTCTGCTACGC
>PLCK01000294.1 GCA_003134755.1 Actinomycetota bacterium
GCGTCCGCTGGTGGCGGCGCAGATCACCGTGCCCTACCGCACCGGCAGCACGATGGCCGAAAAGAAATTCACCGTCTACCGCACTCATCACGGGCCCATCGTCCGTGAGGCCAACGGCAAGTGGATCAGCATCCGCTTGATGCAGGAGCCCGTGAAGGCGCTGGAGCAATCNNTCGTCGAACAACACCATCTTCGCCGATGCCGACGGCGACATCGCCTACTTCCACGGCAACTTCATTCCCAAACGCGATACCGCCTTCGACTGGACCAGGCCGGTGGATGGCAGCAATCCGGCCACGGAGTGGCAGGGACTGCTTACGGTGGATGAGACGCCGCACCTGCTGAACCCCAAGAGCGGTTGGCTTTACAACTCCAACAACTGGCCGTGGTCGGCGGCCGGCCCGACTCCCCAGTCGCTGGCCAGCGACGCCACCAGGCCGAGGCCGCGGCCAGTCATGGCGTCCGCGGCGGGCCGGCCGAAGACTGGTGGCATCAGCGAGCTGTCGCCGACCGCGACGCGCAGGACGCCGTCGCTGTGCACGAACTCGAGTGAGATCGGCGGCGTTCCATGCAAGACGGCGTTGGTGACGAGCTCGGTGGCGACGAGTTCAGCCTCGAGCGAGATGTCGTCGAGCGTCCACGCGCCGACCGTCTGGCGGGCGAGATGTCGAGCTCGCCGCGCGGCGTCCCCTCCCGACTCGAGATCGAACATTGCGCGCGGCATCGACCATCCTCGGGAGGCAACCTGAGTCGTACGCTACCCAAGGAGCACGGTAACTATCCGGTCGGTTCGGCGGCTCTCACCTGGTGACCGCCGGCTGCGATGCCGGACGACGACGCGTCAGTGACATCGACGCGGGACGACGCGTCAGTGAGATCGATGACCAGTCGGCGCGGCGTCAGCTGGTGACCCGCGCGGGCCGCCTCGAGCACGTCGGTGATCTCGTGCCCAATCAGTTCGTGCCGCTCAAGCAGTGCATCGCGCAATGCCTCGACCAAGTGCCGGTTCTCCTCGAGCAGCGCCTTCGCCTTGAGCTTCTGGTCCTGCAACACCTCTTCGACAGCGGCGCGCCCTTCCTTGTCGCCCAGAACCCGCCCGACGATGTTGGTGTCAGAGAAGCCGCTCGACTGCACCGCACCGAACGAAACCAACGAGTTCGTCATGCCGCAGGCACCGACCATGCTCGCGGCTACCCGGGTGGCGGTCAGGAGATCGCCGCTGGGACCGGTCGACACGTCGCCGAAGAAGAGCTCCTCGGCCGACTGGCCGCCCATGGCGATCTCGATGAGACCGAGCAGCTCGCTGCGGGACTGCAGATAGACCTCCTCACGGTCACCGTGCGCAAGCAGACCGAGTGCGCCGCGGCGCTTGATGATCGTGAGTACCTCGAGGCGCCTCTGAGGCGCGACCAGCCAGGCGATCGTCGCGTGGCCCGCTTCGTGGGTCGCGATGAGCTTCGCCTCGTGGTCGGTGTAGCCGACCGGCTGGCCGAGACCGATCTCGGCGTCGAGCCGAGCGTGATCGACGTCCTTCCAGTTCATCGCGCGGCGGCTCTCCTGGACGGCGTTGATGAGCGCCTCGTCGAACATGCCTTCGAGCATCGCCGGGCTATAGCCCTGAGTGACAGCCGCCAGCGCGTCGCGCCGCTCGCTGAGGTCGAGCTCGGGCACGTGCGCCTTGCGGCTCAGGAAGTGGTCGATGAGCTGGCGGCGTCCGCCCTTGTCCGGCTTCTCGAACGTGAGGCGCTGGTCGAATCGGCCGGGTCGAAGCAGCGCCGCATCGAGGGAATCGGCCCGGTTCGTCGACGCGATCAGCAGGATGTTCGCCGGCTTCGGGGCCGGCTTCTTCAGCTGGCGGCTGGACGGCAGGACGAGGTTGATCGACTCGACGATCTTGCCGGTGAACTTCTGGGCGCCGGTCGGGGTGTCGAACGACTGCATCTGCACGAGCAGCTCCTGGACGGCCATGCCCAGGTCGCCGCCACCAACGGCCGGGCTGCGCTCGGTCGCCGGCATCCCGATGCTCGGCAGGCCCTCAAGGCCACCGCAGCGCATTCCGTCTTCTAGCCCATCGCCAGGCGTGAAGGCCATCACTCCGCTGCGCGCGAGGCCGAGAGCATCGAACTCGTCGATGAAACCGATCGCTCCGCCTTCCTTGCGAGCCAGCGTGCGCAGCGCGCGGAAGTAGGCGCGCACCTTTCGCTGGGTGGCGCCTTGGAAGCTGGACTGGAACGAGGTCGCGGTGGCAAACAGGAACGGGACACCGGCCTCGGCCGCGAGCGCCTTGGCGGTGTAGGTCTTGCCGGTGCCGGGCGGACCTTCGAACAGCAGCCCGCGGCGGGCGCGGCCGCCCATCTCTCGGGCGAATGTCTTGTGTGAAAGGAAAAGGTTCAGCGATCGAACGACTTCGGACTTCACCACGTCGATGCCGACGACATCAGACAGCCGGACGTCGATCTGCTCAGGTCGCACCACGTGGTGCGGCGACCGGCCGATGCCGAATTGCATGCCGCCCATCAGCAGGATGAGCATCCCGAAGAAGAGCATCGGGGAGATTAGCAGCCAGTTGACGTGCGGGAATGCGAACGGGTTGAACGGGCGGTGGTCGAGGATCCGGTACCACAGCAGGCCGGTCGGAATGGCCAAAAATGCCGTCAGCCGCCACAGCCGGCTGCGCCGGGTGCGCTCACGCTGGAGCCCGACATCGGCGACGCGGGCATTCATGACCGTGCTGCCCGCGACGCTCGACAGCTGGTCGGCCGCGTGCAGCTGCGACTTGGTCAACGACGCCGCCGGCTCTTCCCGCTCGCTCAAAGAAATCCCCCCCAAGGGGCTAAAGGTGCGCGGCGAATCTGCCGATGCTCGGTCGAGGCCGCTCGTCCGTGCTTCGTGAGCCTGAGTCTTTCAGCGAACGACATCGCCCGCTACTGTGCGTAGTCGTTTCACTCGGATGGCCTACCCCCCGAACGGCCCTCACAGGCCAGCGAAGAGATCCGGCTCCCAGTTGTACTCCGAGTCGGGGGAACCTGCACCGCGTTCGCCGTCCAGCAATACGTAGTGCTCCAGGCCGAAGGCCTTCTGCCCCATGTTGTTCGACAAGGCGAAGAACGGCCCGTCGACCTCGATCTGCGTTGCGTGGGCGCGCATGGCGTCGACCTTGGCGTCGAGAAAGTCGCGCGCATCGATCTGAGTCGTGATCTCGTCATCGCGCTTGGCGAAAGGTACGTCGTCGGCGCTCTCGACGCCCTCGAAGAACGACATGCCGGAGTCTTTCATCGCCTCGATGCTCTGCTCGATGAACGATCGCGGAATGGTCGTGGAATACAGCTTCTTGACGATGTCGCGGGTCTGCGCGACTGCTCTGACCGTGACCCGGTGGGCCTGGATGTGGTCGGGGTGACCGTATGCGCCGAAATCGTCGTAGGTGATGACGACCTGCGGCCGCACCTCGCGGATCACCTCGATCAACCGCTCGGCAGCCTCGTCGAGATCGGCCCGCCAGAAGCAGCGCGGATTGTCGTTGGCGGGCGTGTCCATCATCCCGGAGTCGCGGTAACGGCCGGGTGCGCCGAGAAAACGATGATCATGAACGCCGAGTGCAACACATGCCTCGTCGAGCTCGTGGATCCGCCAGCCGCCGAGTTGGTCGGCTTTGTCGGCGGCGAGTTCGGCGAGTGCAGGAACAAGCACCTCGCCTTCTTCGCCCAGGGTGCAGGTCACCAACGTCACGCGGACGCCCTCGGCCGCGTATTTCGCCATGGTCGCGCCGGTGCCGATCGTCTCGTCGTCCGGGTGGGCGTGCACGAGCAGCAGGCTGCGATCTGTCATGTGCGCAACCCTATGCGAGCCGTCCGACAGCCCTATGCGAGCCGTCCGACAGCGGTGATGAGCAGGCGGTGGTGGAATGCTCGGCACCGTGACCGACGATTCGTTTCCCAGGCTGCAAGCGCGCACCGCGAGGTTCACCCTTGGGCGTCCGCGCAGTTTCGTGGTGGCGCCCGATGAGCGACGGGTGCTGTTCCTACGCTCGAGCGGCGGAACCGACCGCGTCACGTGCCTGTGGAGCTACGACGTCGCCACTCGCGTCGAGACGCTGCTCGCCGACCCGTTGCTCCTACTGGCAACGGACGACCAGCTTCCCGACAGCGAACGTGTCCGCAGGGAGCGGGCCCGCGAGCAGGCCGCGGGAATAGTCGGCTACGCCACTGACACCGCAGTGTCGGTCGCTGCGTTCGCACTCTCCGGCCGTCTCTACGTCACGAACCTGCTCGAAGGCTCGACGCACCAGCTGCCCGCCGCCGGAGCCGTATTCGATCCGCGACCTGATCCGACCGGACGACGGATCGCGTATGTAAGCGCTGGACGCCTGCGCATCCTCGATATCGACGGTTCCGGCGATCGCGAGGCAGTCGGCGAGGACGGCGTGAGCTGGGGGCTCGCCGAGTTCGTCGCGGCCGAGGAGATGAATCGCCAGCGCGGCTTCTGGTGGGCTCCTGATGGCGAGCGGCTGCTCGCGTCCCGGGTGGACGAATCAGCAGTACAGCAGTGGTTCATCGGCGACCCGTCGCGTCCGGACCGGCAGCCCGCTGCGGTTCGCTACCCCGCCGCAGGAACGCCGAACGCCGAGGTCTCGCTTGCGGTGCTCGATCTGAGCGGTGGCAGGGTCGGCGTGAACTGGGACACCGACGCCTTCCCCTACCTCACCGTCTCGCGGTGGCCATCAGGGCAGCGACCTCTCATCCAGGTCGCGTCACGCGACCAGCGGCACCTGCAGGTGCTCGAGATCGACCCGGCGACAGGCTTGACGACCGTCGTCCGCGCCGACCACGACCCGTTGTGGCTCGAACTCGTGCCCGGCCTTCCCGACCGACTATCCGACGGCCGGCTGATCTCGACCATCGACTCGCAGGACACCAGGCGTCTCCTTTTCGGCGACGACGCTGTGACACCGCCTGACCTCCAGGTCTTAGGCATCCACGCGGTCGACGGGGATCGAGTGCTCGTGAGCGCTTCGGCCACGCCGACCGAACAGCACCTGTGGGTGGTGCGCGCCGATGGGACCTCGACTGCGCTGACCACGGCGTCCGGAATACACGGCGGCACCTTCGCCGGCGAGCTGTTCGTGATCTCGCGGGCGTCGCCAGACACCGACGGCGTCGACACGGTCATGGTCCGTGGCGGCGTCGAGATCGGGCGAATCGCCTCGCACGCGGCGCCTGCTCCCTTCGCGCCTCGGGTGTCGTTGACCCAGCAGGGACGTCGCGGGCTGCACGCCGCACTCGTGTTGCCGCGCGACCACGTCACCGGCTCTCGACAGCTTCCCGTCCTGATGGACCCGTACGGAGGGCCGCACGCGCAGCGCGTCGTGGCTTCGCGTAACGCCTATTTGAACGCCCAATGGCTAGCCGATCAGGGCTTCGCGGTCGTCATCGTCGACGGCCGCGGCACACCCGGCCGTGGCCCGGCCTGGGAGCGGGCGATCGCGGGTGACCTCGCCGGGCCGGTGCTCGACGACCAGATCGACGCCCTGCAGGCGATGGCAGCCACCAACCCCGATCTTGACCTGTCGCGGGTCGCAATCCGCGGTTGGTCGTTCGGCGGTTACCTGGCGGCGCTCGCCGTGCTGCGGCGTCCCGACGTCTTTCACGCGGCCGTTGCCGGTGCGCCTGTAACGGACTGGACCCTGTACGACACGTACTACACGGAGCGATACCTAGGGGTCGACGCCTCAGCGGCGTCCTACGACGCCAGTTCGCTCATCGCCGACGCGCCGGCCTTGTCGCGGCCGTTGATGATCGTGCACGGGCTCGCCGACGACAACGTGGTTGCGGCCCACACCCTTCGCCTCTCGACAGCCCTGCTCGCGGCCGGGCGTCCGCACAGCGTGCTGCCGCTTTCGGGTGTGACTCACATGACGGCTCAGGAAGACGTGGCGGCGAACCTGCTCATGCTGGAACTCGCGTTCGTGCGGACTTCTCTCGGTATCGCTTGATCTGCTTCACGACGGCAGCGAAGTTGAGACCCCACCCGACACCGAACGCACGAGGGACGATGATCCTCGGGTCTTCGGGCGCCCACGCCTGGCGGATGAGGCGGCGCGGGCTCGGTGCGCGGAAGTCGTAGGGCACCCTCGCGATCTCGCCGTGCCACTCGCGTTCGGACTTGGGACGACGCAGCTCGCGCGTCACCGCGGCGATCGCGAACCCTGCGCTCAGGAGCCTGATGCTGCCCCGAACCTTGCCGCGGAGGTCCTTGCGCCGCTTCGGCTGGCCCTTACCCCGCGTGCGCGCCATGACCATCTCCCTCGTCTGAGCCCGTTGAGCCACCGTCGAGGCGGCCTATCGATGTCAACCTAGCCGCAGGGGCGTGCATGTCCGCTGCGCGGGTAGAACGCAGGAATGGTTACCTGGCTCACGCGAAGTCTCCTCTTTATCATCGCCGGCGCGATCTTGGCGTTCGCCGTCACCGCCCATCACGTGACGTACCACCGGTCGACCCTTGACGTACAGACCGTCGGCGTCGTGCTGCTGCTCGTAGGGGCATTCGATCTGCTGCTGAACTTCGGCATGTTGATGTACATGCGGCAGCCCTTACGGCCCGTTGACCCGTACCCAGCCGCCCGGCACGCCGGCGCCCCCGTCAGGTCCGTCACCCGGACGACGACGAGTAACTACCCGGCCGGTGCCGCGGAGCCCACGAGCGAGACGCAGGTCCTACGCCGCGACAACCCTGACTGGCACTAACTACTCGTCGCGGGCGGCCTTGGCGCGGCGTCCGCGATTTCTCTCACGCTCGGACATCGATAGCTCGACCTTGCGGATCCGAACGGTGCCCGGGGTGACCTCCACACACTCGTCCTCGCGGCAGAACTCCAGCGCCTGCTCGAGCGACAACTGCTTGTGCGGGATCAGCGGCACGAGGACGTCGCTCGACGACTGCCGCATGTTGGTGAGCTTCTTCTCCTTGGTCGGGTTGACGT
>PLCK01000030.1 GCA_003134755.1 Actinomycetota bacterium
CACTGCTGAAGATCCTGGCCGTCGACGGCGCGGTGCGCCGGGTCGGCATGGGCTGGCAGGCGACCGGCCAACCGTGGGTGTTCGACGCCGCGCGCTACGCCGAGCTCGCCGCAGCCCGTGCCGATGAGGCCGAGATCATGCGCCGCTATGCCGCCGGAGCGGGCTGCCTCATGTCGTTCCTGCGGCTGGCCCTCGACGATCCGCACGCCGGCGAGCCCTGCGGCGTGTGCTCGGTGTGCACCGGCACCTTGCCGGCGAGCCTCTCCCAAAAGCCGACCGGCCCGGACGTCGAAGCCGCCCGCGTCTTTGCTCGCGGCCGCGACGTCGTCCTCGAGCCCCGGAAGCTGTGGCCACCCGGATCAGGGCGGAAGGGCCGGATTAGCGCGGCCCTCGGCGAGGGGCGGGCACTGGCGTTCGCCGACGATCCAGGCTGGGGCGATCTCGTCGCGAGGTTGACCCACGACGATGCTCCCGACGGCGACGTGCCCGACGAGGTCGCGGCGGGCATCATCGAATTGATGGCTCGCTGGGCGCGGGTGTGGCCGGTACGACCGAAGCTTGTGGTCCCGATGCCGTCGCGCCGCCATTCGAAGCTAATCACCTCACTCGCCCGGCACATCTGCGAAACCGGAAGGCTGGAGTACGCCGACTTGTTCGCGTTCGGCGGGCCCCGGCCGGCAGCAGGGACNNTGTGACGGCCAGCCTGCGGCTTCGGCCCGAGCCGATCCCGCCCGGTCCGATCCTGCTGGTCGACGACACCTATGCCACCGGTTGGACCATGACCGTGGCCGCCGCGCTGCTCGGCGACGGCGGCGCCGAGGCGGTCTACCCGTTGGTCCTGCACCGCCGGCCGTGACCGTGGCTGTAGCGTCGATGGGTGGCGGTCGCCGACGAGCTGATGATGCTGACCCGTGCCCGCGGCGATGCCGTGGTCGNNTGCCTATGCCGCCGGCGGCATTCACAGCCTCCGGACCGGAGCCGTTGCCGGCGTCGCCTGCGCGCTCGTGGTCTGCGCCTTCGCGGCTCGTCGGCGTCCGATGGCTGCTGTCGGTGGCTTGATCGCCGTGATCATCGCGGTCGGCATTGCCCTGATCACCAAGCGTCCGACCAGCTTCTTCCTGCCCGGCATTGCGCTGAACGGGGTGTGTGCGGCCGGCGGCGTCATCTCGCTGGCCACCAGGCGTCCGGCCCTCGCGTACTTGCTTTCGGGTGTGCTGCCGCGATTCGCCGACTGGCGCACCGACCCCGCCGCGCGCAAGCTGGCCGCGGCGATCACCGCGTTGTGGTCGGGCGTGTTCCTGCTGCGGTTCGTCATCATGGGCGGCTGCTACCTGAGCAGCGCGAACCCATCCGTGCTTGCAGTCGTCAAGGTGGTGCTCGGCCTGCCGCTCGCAGCGGTCGCTGCGGCGATCTCGCTTCGCTTGCTCGCCGACCAGTCCACCCTCGCGCTACAACCCCCGCCCGTCGTTGCGCCACCGACGATTCGCCCGCCGCTCGAGACGTGACAATGTAGGGACGGCGGGGTAAGGCGCCCCTGCGACAGCACCGGCTCCAGCCACCAGGAGGTCTCATGGCCGACAATGACTTGCTCGCCCGTATCTCCGCGCTGGTTGCCGAAGAGCACGAGCTGACAGCCGGCGGCGTCGACACCGCGGCGCGCCGGCAGCAGCTCGAGGAACAACTCGACCAGTGCTGGGATCTGCTCCGCCAGCGGCAGGCCAGACGCGAAGCCGGCGGCGATCCGCGTGAGGCACATGCGCGGCCGATCGACCAGGTCGAGCACTACCAGCAGTAGGCCGGTCCGCTCCCCCGTCCGCGAACTCCCCCGCGAGTGGGGACAAACGCTATTTCGGCGTCGGCGCGTCGCGTGCGTTTGTCCCAACTCGACAGAAAAGGAGGCGCAACCCGTGATCGCGTCGGATGATCACGGGATCGGCACCGCGTGCAACACCACAGCACCGAGGGTGTAGTCGAGTTCGGTCGACTGGTTGACGCCGCTCGGGGTGACGGTGTCAATCACCTGGGGGAGCGCCGACGTGCTGAACGTGCAGTGCGGGTCGGACGTCGCGGTCGCGCACTCTCCGAAATTGAACGGCTGCGGCGTGCTGGCAAAAATCCTTGCTTGACCAGGTTTGAAGCCGTCCTGCCCGTGCAATGTCACGGTGAACGACCAGCCCGACGTCGGCGTCCCGCCGAGTGCTGACTTGTCGACCGTGAACGTGATGAAGCGCGACACCGAGTTCGCCCTGATGTTCACCGCACCGACAGTTGTCGTCAGTGAAGGGTCGACAAACCGCTGCCCGAAGCCCTGCACCTCGATGAGTCTCGACCATGCGTCGGCCGAGGCGATCGAATAGTTGCGGGCCGGATCCGCGGGCGATGTCGACGTCGTCACCGCCGCCGGGTTGTGGACATAGACGTCGACGAGCTGCGCGCCGTTGGCCGGGCCGAAGGTCGGCGTGAGGTCGCGCGTCTGGACGCGGAACGTGACAGTGGTGCCGGTGTCGTATACCTGGAACTGCTGCAGGTCGAACGCGCCCGCGTGGAAGTCGGACGCCGTCGGGTAGGCGTAGTTTCCAGGGCCGTTGTCGTCATTGTTCGGATCGGTGACGCCGAGCAATAGCGTGCCGGTCACGACGTCGTTCACCAGCGTGCGGACCGTCTGAGCGGTCGCGCCCATCGCCGTTTTCGCCGTGATCACCAGCACGTTCGTGCCCACCGCCACCGGCACCGGCACGGTGAAGCTGCCGTCGGGGAGCGCGGTGGTGTGGAAGAACGTCGTGACGTCGTTCCCGTCGGTTGCGACGTCGGCGATGACGATCGTTGCGCCGGGTGCCGCGGTACCGACCACGTTGACAGTGCCGGTTCCCGGGCTGTTGTCGGCGGGCGCGGTGACCGTCAGCGTTGTTCCCAGCTGGGTGTGCGTGACATAACGGTCGGTCGTCGACTTCGGCTTCTCAACGACCGAGCCGGCCGCCAGGTCGGCCGCCAGCCGCACCTCCGACGCCGCCCCCCACGTCAGCGGAGTGGCGGAGCCGTCGGGCTGACCGTTCGTGAATCCGATCGACGCGACCGTCGGGTCGGTGCCGAACGGCGACGGCGCGACGTCGGGGAAGTCCCAGTCCTGCTCAGGCACCAGGCCGACACCGCCGGCCAACTTGCCCATGCTCACTAGCAGCGCGGCTGCCGACGAGGGATCGCCGGTCGCCAGGCTCTGCTCGCCGCGTTCGGCAGACAGTACCGGCCAGATGTGCCCGGTACCGTGGCCGCTCGGCGCCCACGGCGTGCCGGTTGTCGAGCAATCGGTCAACGGGTCGGGCGCGTAGCAGTCGCCGTAGCCGTCGCCGTTGTACCGNNGCGTCGGACGGCGCGAGCTCGCCCAACCTCACCAGCTCGAGGAATCCTGCATCGATGACCGAGCGCTGGTCGAGGGTCGGACCGCCGTTGCCGAGGCCGTAGCTGATCGCCGCGTTCGGGTCGCCCGTCTTCGACAGCCGGATGAAGTACGGCGTGGTCGACAGCGGACCGTTCGTCGTGACCGCCCAGTTCTTGATGCTGCGCTGATAGAGGTCGGCCGTGGCCAGGTAGACCTGTGCGCTGTCGGCGTCCGAGTGCTGCTTGGCAAGTGCACCGGCCGCGACCAGGCCGGCGATCTCAGCCGCGATGGTCGACGGCGAGAAGCCGCTCTGCTCTTCCCAACGTTCCGGGCCGGACGACGGGCCGTGGCTCACCAGGTAGTCGGCCGCGGCCTTGATGTGCGACCACAACGTCGGGTCGTTGCCGATCCCCGACTGCTGGGCCATCAGGATCGGGTAGGCCACCTCGTCGAGTTGGGTGTTGAACGAGTCGGGCGCCACCTTGCCGTTGATGAGAGAGTTCCTCGGCATCGAACCGTCGGGCAGTTGCTGGTGGAGGAACAGGAAGCGGACGGCGTCGCGCGCGGTCGACAGGTCACCGTCGGTGAGCAGCGCGGTCCAGGCCTCGTAGAGGTCGCGGGCGAAGATCTCGCGGTATGAACCGAAGTAGGTGTTCGCCGGATCGCCCGCTGACACCGCCTGTCCCCACGGGCTGGTGAGCGACGCCGAGATCGCGCCCTCGAACGTCTTGTCCTCGCTTGCCTTCACGACGTTCGCCGAGATGTAGTACGCCGCCGCGGCCTGCTGAACCTGGGCGTGGGTGAGACCCGTCAGGTGCGTGGCGGGCTTGTTCAGCCCGCGGTCGTAGTTCTGCCACTGCAGCTGGTAGGCCTTGACGGCCTGCCGGTAGTTGAGCGACGACGAGACCTTTGCGGCGTGCACGGCGGCGGCTTGCGTCGTCCCGAATCCGAGGGCGAGCGTCGTCGCGCCGTGGTTCAACTCGATGCGCGCGGTCTGCTCGACGTTGCCGCTGGTTGCGTCGGTGTACGTCGGTGACATCGCGTGCGTGGTGTCGAGTTGCGTGAGCGCGTCGCTCGCGGTGCCGACGAAGCCGCTGCTGACCGCGGTGAAGGCGCGGTCAGCATGAAGCGCCAGGTAGGTCGGCACGGCGTAGTCGCGGTTGATGGCATTGGTGGTCGTGTTGGTGTCGAAGGACACCGGAACAGGCTGGCCCGTCGACGTGTCGACCGTGGCGGAGTCGGCGCCGCCGTTGCCGGAGCCGCCGCCGCCGTTGCCGCCGGCGGTCGCGTCGAGGCGCACGTACAACCGGTAACTCTTCGCGGCGGCCGTCAGAGGGACGTACTGGGTGTGCACGATGACGCTGCTGCGCGCGGTGTCGGTGGAGTACGTCGTCCGCAGCTGGTAGCCGTGGCCAGCCGAGGTCGTCGTGATCGTGCAGATCATGCCGGTCGCGTCAGCCGAGGCTGTGTACGTCGTGTCGCGGCTCTGCAGGTCGGTGAACGTCGAGCCGTCGGTGACGATGTACTGCATCGTCTCGACATTGGTGGCGTCGACCGTCGGCGCGTAGACGTCGGACAGTACGCCGTTCGCGACGGTGTACCAGATCTTGGACGTCGTGTTGCGGGCAGTTCCGAGGCAGTCCTTTCGAGCCGGGTCGAAGTGGCTCAACGCGCCGGGGGCGCCGGGCGCGGCAGATGTCACCGTCGGGGCGCTCGGCGCCGCGGCGGGTGCGGCCCACGCGCTGGTCTGGGCGAGTCCGGCCGAAACGACAGAGGTGGCAGCTACCGCCACGACGAGGACTGACTTGCGCAGGGAACCGAACATTGCTGCCTCTTCTCGTGGCCACGGCGGCGTTCGCTGCAGGTGACGCTAAGCGACGTTGCAACCGCTGTCTAGATCACCGAACGCAAAGGAAATCACTGATACTGCTGGCATATTCGTCTGATCTGCGCCGCGCCACAGATGCTGCCGACGGGGCATTCCAACCGGCATTCCCCGGCTCGGGCCGGCTCAATCCGGCTCGACCCGACCGATCGAATTGTTGGTGCGTTCAGCGGTCTCCACCGAAGTCGACGGAACCGGTCGTCACCGTCCCCGCCTGCCGTCCGGGAGCGGTGTGGCCCCCCCAGTACATGTTCGTGTGGTCGATGACCTTGTCGGGTGTCGGGGCACCCCACGCGGTGAGGTCTTCGGTGGTGTGAGCATCGGCCACGAGCGTCGCGTCGTAGCCACGAACGATCGCCCCGTGCAGGGTCGACCGGATGCATTCGTCGGTCTGGGCGCCTGCGACGATCAGGCGTCCGATCTTGCGCTCGGCAAGCGCCACCTCGAGGTCGGTCTCCTCGAAGGCGTCGGCGTACCGCTTGTGGACGATCGGCTCAGAGTATTCCGGCTTGAGTTCGGGAACGTAGAGCCAGCCGTCGCTGCCCTTGGGCAGTTCGTCGCTGGAGTGCTGCACCCACACCACCGGCACATCGTTCGCTCTGGCCTTCTCGACCAGAACGGCGATGTTGGCGACCACGCCGTCGCGGTTGTGCGTGCCGGCCATGATGCCGTTCTGGACGTCGATGACGACCAGCGCGGTGTTCGGGCGTTCGGTCAGAGTGGTCATGACGCTCCTCGGAGTTATTCGTTCGTCGGCAGCCAGTACCCAGCTGACTATCCGACGGCGCCCGCCGTCAAGCGCTAATTGCGGCTGAACCGGCGGCGGTCAGCCGCCCGAAAATGCGAGATCGGCACCGAGCGGCGGCCGCGGATCGTCGATCGAGTCACGCCAACCGGCCGGCAGGTCGACCGCGCGCGGGCCGTTCAGGTGCCCGCGCGGCAGGCTGACGGCCGCCACCGGCAGCTGCATGGCCGGATCGACGGTGTCGAGGAGCGCGCCCAGGTCGGCGACCGTGTCGGCGTCCATCAGCGCCCTCCGCAGCGGCGCGCCGACGGGGAAGCCGGTGAGGTACCACCCGACGTGTTTGCGGAACGACCGGACGCCGAGTTCTGGCGTCTGCTTGTAAGCGGCCAGCAGCTCGAGGTGGCGCTTCATGACCGTCACGACCTCGCCCAGCGCCGGCTCAGCCTCGACCGCGGTGCCGGCAAAGATCTGCGCGAGCTGCCGGAACAGCCACGGCCGGCCCAGACAGCCGCGACCGACGACGACGCCCGCGCAGCCGGTCTCGCGCATCATCGCGACGGCGTCGGCCGCCGTCCAGATATCACCGTTTCCGAGCACCGGCACCGACGTCACTGCCTCGCGCAGGCGCGTGATCGCAGCCCAGTCGGCACGGCCGGAGTACAGCTGATACGCGGTGCGCGCATGCAGTGAGATCGCGGCGACGCCCGCGTCTTCGG
Source organism: Actinomycetota bacterium (assembly GCA_003134755.1). Taxonomy (GTDB): domain Bacteria; phylum Actinomycetota; class Actinomycetes; order Acidothermales; family Acidothermaceae; genus PALSA-607. The sequence continues at coordinate 6,723 of PLCK01000030.1, forward strand.
CCACCTGCGCGGCCTCGAGGTACGTCGGTGTCTGGTCGTCGATGCCTTTGCGCATCTTCACG
>PLCK01000106.1 GCA_003134755.1 Actinomycetota bacterium
GGCACGGTCGCGTACTCCCACTTCATCATGGGCGCGAGCGTAACCGCTCGCTACCCATGCGGCTACGCTCGGGTAGTGAGCGGTGAGCAGGTCGTGCGCAGCGTCGACCGCGACTGGGAAGGCGTGCGCCTCCATGTGGTGACCGGCAAGGGCGGGACCGGGAAGACCACCGTTGCGGCGGCTCTCGCGCTCGCACTCGCCACCGGCGGCCGCCGCACCCTGCNNCTGCTCATCGAGTGCGAAGGCCGCCAGGGGCTCGCGCGCCTCTTCGACAGCGCACCGCTGCCGTACGCCGAACACCGGGTCGCCGCCGCACCCGATGGCGGGATCGTCTACGCGCTGGCGATCGATCCCGAGGAAGCTCTGCTCGAGTACCTCGACATGTACTACCACCTCGGCCGCGCGGGGCGGGCGCTACGCCGGCTGGGTGCTATCGACTTCGCCACCACAATCGCGCCGGGGGTGCGCGACGTCCTGCTCACCGGGAAGGCCTATGAAGCCACCAGACGGCGCGGCACGACGAAGACGAGCCGGACGGCGGACACCGCACGTCTCGACGAGGCAGCCGACGGCTTCGTGTACGACGCGGTCGTGATGGACGCACCGCCGACCGGGCGCATCGCGAGATTCCTGAACGTGAACAGTGAAGTCGCGAGCCTCGCCCGCGTCGGCCCGATCAACCGGCAGGCCGAATCCATCATGCGTCTGATCCGTTCACCGCAAACGGTCGTCCACATCGTCACCGTGCTAGAGGAAATGCCGGTCCAGGAAACCCTTGACGGCATCGAAGAACTGCACAGCTTCGACCTGCCTGTGGGTGGTGTCATCGTGAACCGGGTTCATGAACCGTTACTGCCGGCCGGTGCGCTCAAAGCCGCCGCCGCCGGAACTCTTGACGCGGCCACCCTCACGCGCGGCCTCAAAGCAGCCGGAGTTCCTGTCAACGACGCGATCACCGCGGCCTTGATGACCGAAGCAGGCGAGCACGCACGGCAGCTTGCTATCGAACGCAGGTTGCGTACGAGGTTGCGTGCGGCCGACCGACCGCTCTATGACCTGGCCGACCTCGACACGACCGACGTCGGACGCCTCTACGCACTTGCCGCCGCCCTGATCGCGCAGGGCGCGGCATGACATACCTCGATATCGAGACATTACTGCTCGATCCGGAGACGAAGATCATCGTCTGCTGCGGCTCAGGGGGAGTCGGGAAGACAACGCTCGCAGCTGCCCTCGGCGTCCGGGCTGCTGAAAGCGGTCGGAAAGTCGTCACGCTGACGATCGATCCGGCCCGTCGGCTCGCGCAGGCGCTCGGGCTCCAAGAGCTCGACAACGTACCGCGGAAAGTCGCGGGCGTCGGAGCTGGACGAAGGGGGACAACGAAGGGGACGGCGAAGGGGACGGCGAAGCGCGGCGGCGAACTGCACGCCATGATGCTCGACATGAAGCGCACGTTCGACGAGATTGTCGAAGCGCACGCGTCACCCGCGAAAGCGGCGCAGATTCTGGCCAACTCGTTCTACCAGTCGCTTTCGTCGAGCTTCGCCGGTACGCAGGAATACATGGCGATGGAAAAGCTCGGACAGCTGCGCGCGTCGAACACCTGGGATCTCATCGTCGTCGACACACCGCCCGCGCGTTCTGCACTCGACTTCCTCGACGCACCGAGCCGCCTCGGCCGGTTCCTCGACGGACGCTTCATCCGGATGCTCTTCGTGCCCGCGAAGGTCGGCAGCCGCGGATACGCGAAGGTCATGCAGGTCGGGCTCGGTTTCGTCACAGGGACGATGACCAAACTGCTCGGAACGCAGCTGCTGACCGACGTCCAGACCTTCGTGTCCGCCATGGACACGATGTTCGGCGGCCTGCGTGAGCGCGCCGACGCGACGGCGGCGTTGCTGCGCGCGCCCGGCACCACCTTCGTCGTCGTCGCCGCGCCAGAACCCGACGCGTTGCGCGAGGCGTCCTACTTCGTCGACCGTCTCCTCGAAGAGCAGATGCCGCTCGCAGGGGTTGTCGTGAACCGGGTGCATCGCAGCGGGGTGCCGGAAATCACCACGGCGAACGCCCTGAGTGCCGCCGATGCGCTCGACGACGAACACAATCCCGAGGCGGCGCTGGCTGCTGGCGTGCTCCGGGTGCACGCCCAACGACTCAGCCTCGAGGCAACCGAGCAAAAACGCGTCGACGGCTTCGCACTGGCCCATCCCAACGTGCGGCTGGCGTCCGTTCGGGCGTTCGCCCAAGACGTGCACGACCTGGCCGGGCTCCGCGAGCTGGGCAGGTCACTGTGTGACGACCTGGCCGAGACCGAGTCGGCCTCCTGACGTCAGCCGGCGGCCGAGAACCGTTCGGCTGTCGCACGCTCGAAGTCGGTCATCGCCGTGCTCAGCAGTCGTTGCCATGAGGTGACATTCGGACGGCGACGCAGCAGCGCCCGACGTTCGCGCTCGGTCAGCCCGCCCCAGACACCGAATTCGACGCGGTTATCGAGTGCGTCGGCAAGGCACTCGGCACGGACCGGGCAACCCAGGCAGACCGCCTTGGCCCGGTTCTGCGCCGCACCCTGAACGAACAAGGCATCCGGGTTCGTCCCGCGGCAACCCGCCCGCGCGGTCCAATCGGTGATCCAAGCCATCGGGCGACCCGTCCTTTGCTCCGTGTGCGGTCCGCACGGCGGTGGCGCCGCCGTACTGATCCCCTGCCGCTACCGATCCCCGGGCCACCAACTCGACGGGAACCGATCCCTTCTGACGGTACGGATACGGACGCAACGGTCACTAGCCTCCGTTCGGCCCATTCACGCTGACCCAGGTGGGCCATACCTATGCCGGACGGGTCATGGCGGCATAGCCCGTGATGGCCGGGGTGACCAGGCCCGATGCCCAGTTCTAGCCAGCGGAGCCGTTCGGACGACCCGGCAGCGGCGGACGGCGCGCCGTTCGGCTGCTGCCGTAGCTCGGGCGTGCCGCTGCGCTGCCTCAGCGGCGCCTGTTCCGGGTTGGCTGCCGGTAGGCGGTTACCCTGCAGAGGTGGCACAAGGGCGATTGGGCATCGGCGGACGGCTGGCCCGTGTCCTGTTTCTGATGGTTTTGTCCGTTCTGGTCGGCGGCCTGGTCGCCGGTCTTGCGCTGCCCGCAATCGGTGGAGCAGGTATCGCCGTCAAGGACGCCATCGGCACGATCACGTTCTCCGATCTGCCGGCGTCCCTCCAGGCCCCGCCGCTGTCGCAGCGCTCGGTGATCAAGGCCAACGACGGAACCACGCTCGCGACGTTCTACTACGAGAACCGCCAGTCGGTGAGCCTCAGCGACGTGCCGCCCGTCATGCAGCAGGCGATCGTCGCCATCGAGGACTCCCGGTTCTACGAGCACCACGGCATCGACCCGAAGGGCATCCTGCGCGCACTCGTGAAGGACAGCTCGTCCGGTACCGCGGTGCAGGGCGCATCGACGATCACCCAGCAATACGTCCGGCAGGCGCTGGTCGAGACCAACACGGCCGACGACAACACGGCCGCCGCGAATGCGGCGACGGCCAAGAACCTGTCGCGCAAGCTACGCGAGGCGCGCTACGCGCTTGCGCTCGAGCAGAAACTGACCAAGGACCAAATCCTCGAGGACTATCTCAACACGGTCTACTTCGGCAGCGGCGCCTATGGCGTTTCGGCAGCAGCGCAGCACTATTTCAGCGAGCCCGTAACCGCTCTGACGTTGCCGCAGGCCGCGTTGCTGGCCGGCGTCATCAACAACCCGACTACGTTCGACCCGATTCTCAATCCGAAGAACGCGACGACACGGCGCAATATCGTGCTGCAGCGAATGCTCGACACCTACCCCGCAGGCGTGACACCAGGGCCTGGCAGCTACACGCCGGAGCAGATCCTCGCGGAATTCTTCCAGTTCGACACCTTCCTGCTGGGCAAGAAGGGCATCCAGTTCGAANNCGCCGCTCGGCCTCAAGGTTCTCGCCATCCCGAACGGCTGCGCGACCGCGACCGCGCCGTTCTTCTGCGACTACGTCGTGCACGAGATCCTCAACGGCGTCGCGGGCGGTGCGAGTGTCGCCGAACGGCAGAACCTGCTGCGGCGCGGGGGCCTCGTCGTCTCGACCACGCTCGACCCGGCGACCCAGCTGGCTGCGCAGACGGCCGTCAACGCGATCGTCCCGCCGGACCCGAGCCGCAACGCCGGGCTCGCGTCGGCGATCGACATGGTCGACCCGAAAACCGGTGCCATCAAAGCGATGGCAGTCGACCGCGCCTACGGCACCGAGGCCGGCCAGACCGAGCTGAACCTGGCGGCCGACTACGTCAAACACGGCGGCTCGAGTGGTCGCAACGCCGGATCGACCTTCAAGATCTTCGTGCTGGCCGCGGCGCTCGATCAGAAGTTCACGACCGGACTCACCATCAACTCGCCGGGGCACCTGCTGATCCCCGCCGGGAGTACGCAGACCTGTGACGGTTTGCCGACCGGCAAGTTCGACGTCCAGAACGCCGAGGTCGCGGAGGGCGGCCTCTTCAACATGGTCAACGCGACAGCAGCATCGGTGAACACCTACTTCGCCCAGCTCGAAGTGCGAACCGGCCTATGTGAGCCGCTCCAGATCGCCCAGGCGATGGGCGTGCACAAGGCCACCGGCGGCGACCTCGACCCGGTGCCTGCGTTCGTACTCGGCGCCGAACCGGTCGACCCGCTCAGCGTCACCGGCGCGTTCGCGACGTTCGCCAACCAGGGCACGTTCTGCGCACCGCAGGCGATCACCAAGGTGACCTGGCTGGTCGGCAACGTGACGACGAATCGGCCGGTACCCAAGCCCAACTGCCAGCACGCGATCGACCCCGAGATCGCCAACGGCGTGACCAGCCTGCTCGAGGGTGTCCTTGGCAAGGGCGGCACCGGCGACGGGCTCGCGCTCGGCCGGCCGGCCGCCGGCAAGACCGGNNCTACAAGAACGCCTGGTTCGGCGGATACACGCCGAACCTGGCCGCCGCGGTGTGGGTCGGCAACCCCGATTCTCCGACGCCGATGCGCAGCCTGACCGTCAACGGCAAGGCCATCTCGAGAGTCTTCGGCGCGACCCTGCCCGGGCCCATCTGGCAGCTGGCAATGAAGGGCGCACTGAAGAACCTGCCGGTCGAGAACTTCGTGACGGCGCCCGACGTCGTCCTGCGGGGGACGCCGATCATGCTGCCCGACGAGACCGGCGTCGAGGCCAAGGCCGCCGCGGCCGCCCTGACCGCGTTGGGACTCGTGCCGGCGATGGTTGCGACCCCAGTGCCGTCGGCGCAGGTTCTTGGCGCGGTCGACCACACCGATCCGATCGCGGGAACGAAGGTCTACAAGGGCGCCGTCGTCAAGATCTACGTCAGCGACGGCGTACCGCTTCCCGTGGTGTCGCCGACCGACATTCCGGGCTCGCTCCCTCCCGGCAGTACCTCGCCGTCGCCGCCGCCTGGCAGCACGTCGCCCAACCCTTCGCCCACGCCGACACCGAGTAAGAA
>PLCK01000063.1 GCA_003134755.1 Actinomycetota bacterium
AACGGGAACAAGTTCATCCCGGTCTACGTCACGGAGAACATGGTCGGGCACAAGCTCGGCGAGTTCTCTCCGACGCGGCTCTTCCGTGGACACACGGGGAACAAGGCGGCGGACAAGAAGGCGTCACCGGCGCCGCCGACTGGCCTGACCGCGCACTCGTCGTCTGCGCGCAACCCGCGACTAGTGCGAGCAGCGCAACCAACCCTGCCGCGCCCCAAGCGAACCGATGTTTCATGGCCGGTTCGACGCCCGCGCACGCCGAACGGTTCCAACAAACATGCTGGACCAGTGACCCGCATCGTGGAGCATTTGGACATCATCTGCTATTCGGCTACTTAGCGCGAGGACCGGCGGATGATCGACAGGCGGGAACAACGCCCTCGTTAACACAGAGGGGAGCCAGATGATCGCGTTGGAGAGGTGGTGTGTGTGCCGCCCTGGCAGCTCGTGTTCGACTTAGCCCGATGCCAGCAGTGCTGGCAGCCGTACTCATCACAGCCGAGTGCTTGTACTCGCTTATAACGCGGCGTCACCGCCGTCGGGCGCGAGTCGGCGTAACAGCCGGCGCGCGTACCCGTCGGAGATGCCCAGCTCACGGGCGAGTACCGCGCCCGTCAGCCGCTGATCTGCTCGACGCGCCGCCGCGTAAATATCGCGTGCCCGCTCCAACAGCGGAGACCTCGACGTCGGCGTGGAGAGTCCTGGCCTCGATGTCGGTTGGGGTAGCGCGTGGATGACACGGGGATGGGTGGCCGCGTGTGGAGCGGCAATAGTCGTCGGGCGCGACGCCGCGCGCAGTTGTCGGATCAGCAACTCGAACGACAACACCAGTGCCGTGGGCGGGATCGCCGCCACGAACCGTGCCACCACGGTCGGCGCGGCGTGCGCCACGTTGAACGCCACCGAGATGGCGGAAAATGTCAGCACCAGCAACCACGGGTAGCCGGCGCGGCGGCCGGCGGCGACCGCACGCACCGCCGACAGACTGGCGACCACGATGAAACCGTCGACCACCAGTGGCCACATCCACGCCAGCGCCGCCGGCACGCCCTGGGTGAGCGCAAGTGAGTGCAGGGCGTCATACGACATGGCGAACCCGGCGAGGGCCAGCCCGAGCACGCCGCTGGTGGTGCCACGGTTCAACGCGCGGGTGGCGCGCTCGCTCAACACGCTGGGGCCGACGTCGTGTCGATCACCTGCGCAGCTAGCAATGCGTGGGCGCGGCAGGTGACGGTCGCTCGAGTCAGCGGTACGCCTTCGGCGGCGAGTTGCTCCCGGGCGCGGCGTTGCAGCACCACCCGCAGCCCACCCGTGTCGGATAGGTCGGCCTCCATCGCGGCGAGTTCGGCGGCATCGCCGGCTGGTGCATCACGCGGCGCGGGTTCGTCCCACCAGGGGCCGGCCTCGGCGAGGCGCATCGGGCTGCGAGTGGCCGGGTCGGCAGCGACCGACAGCAGCGCCGCTTGCACGTGTGCCGCCGGCCAACCGCGGGCCCGCACCGCCAACTGGATCGCGGCGAGCAGACAGTGATGGGACCAGCGACCGTGCGGCTGGCCGAGCTGGCCGCGCAGCTCCTGACACTGGGCGACGAAACCGTCCCAGTCGTCGATGCCGCATTCCGTGATCAGCCGGTCCGCCTCCTCCGCCCACGCCCGGGACACACCCGCGTCGGCGGCGTCCGGGGCGGGGGTAGGGGGAGGAGGTGTTGAACTTTCGGTGAAGAACTCTGGGTTATGCCGCACCGGTGCGGCCACCCCCGCCGCAACAGTGCGGCCACCCCCACCCTGCGATGCGCGGGTAGCCGCGGGCGTTGGGGTAGCCGCACCCGTGCGGCCACCCCCCGACCCGCCGGATGCGTTGTCGCGCGGGCGGGAGGTGCGGACCAGGTATTTGTTGGTCAGCCGCTGCCCGCCGTCGAACCGGTGCTGCACCACGACCGCACCCAACTCGACCAGTTCGCGCATCGCGCGGTCGATGGTGTCGGTGGATTTCTTGTGCATCCGCCGGGCGAGGGTCGACCGGGCCGGCATCCGGGCGCCTGAGGTTTGCCCGAACCGCAGCAACACCGCATACAGCCGGACCGCGGCGTCGCTGATGGCAGCATCCAGAACCCATTCCGGTACGATCGCAAACCGATCCTCGACGTCGAGGACTGCCTTGTCCTCGCCGTCCACGCCGATGCTCATGCGAGGCCGCCGATAAGCCAACGAAGTAGCCAAACACACGGACCATCATGAACAGGGACGCGCGTGCGCGGACGACGCAACCGCCCTGACCAGCACAGACGCATTCCTGCGCACTCGTACAGACGGTGCGCCTGAAGCTCGTAATGCGTAGGTCTGGAGTTCGAATCTCCAAGGCGGCTCCCGTTTCCGCAGGTCAGAGGCCTAATACAAGTTCTTCAGGCCGGTCGTTTCGAGACCGAGTAGCCAATGAATAAGCCAAACCGACGCCGACACTGCATTTCCGAGAGTCCTAGCACTGATGGACGCCGGGCAGCAGGACCGTGCGAGTAGCCAACACCGCGGACGGCCGCGGACCTAGACGGACTACTGCGCACACTGCGCCTGACCCTGACTCGCACGGTCCCTTCGCGACGGGCTTGTGCGAAACCGCGTGCTGCGCACCCGGAATGCGTAGGTCACACGCGCAACGTCCTCCACGCTCGCTCACGTGCGCCGCAGGTCAGGGAGCTGCGTGATTGCCGACTATTTCGGTGCGCAAGCCGCCGATTTGGCGGCGCCGTTAAGCCGAGCCGGCCGCCCGACTCGGTTCACTGGGGAACGCGATCATCTGCCGATGTGCGGACGTTTCCGAGGACGCACTTGCTCACGGCTGGAACGCTAGAGGCGGGAACGGCCGACCCGAACCGTGGCAAGATCACGCGCTTCGCGCATGGCACAGGGGATCCTCACGTTAACCGGCTTTCGACGCTGGTCTCGGCGAGCACGTCGGCGAGCGTTCTCGCCCTTGGTAGGCCCAGCCGTGTGCGCAGGCTCGGGTCGCCGCCGATGTCGACGGTGTCCATCATCAGGGCGGCTTTGTTCTGCCGGGCGAACGCGGGGTTGACCGGCCCGGCCAGGATCGACATCGCCCGCAACATGGCGCGCGGAAGGTGCCGCGGCTTACTGGTTCGCCCGTCAGCGACCTGGACGGCGCGGGCCAACTCGACCATCGTCACAGGCTCACCGGCGACTTCGAGAACCTTGCCGCGCAGGGTCGTTGTGGTGGCGGCGAGGGCGACGACCGTGGCGACGTCGACAGCGGAGACGAACGGGTTGGGCTGCTCGCCGCGGCCGAAGACCATCGGCCGGCCGCCCTTGCCCGCGGTCTTGCGCATCACGCCTATCCAGGTCTCGAGGAACGGTCCCGACCGCACCACGGTGAACGGCACGCCGCTTGCCCGCAGGTGGTCTTCGGCGGCGTACTTGGCTCGGAACAGATCGAGTGGGCTGTCGGCCGCGGCACCGATGACCGACATGAGGACGACGTCCGCGCCTGTTGTCTTCGCGGCCGCTACTAAGTTGGCGTTGCCGTCGCGATCGACGTCCGTGGGACCTGCCCCACGCCCGCCGAGGAAGCCGTGCACCGCCGACACGACTGTCGATGCGCCTTTCACGGCCGCGTCGAGGGTGCCTAGTTGGCGGACGTCGGCCGCCACCACCTCGACGTCCGGACCGAGCACTTTGGTGGCGCGGGCGGTGTCACGCACGACGACCCGAACCTGCTCGCCGCGGTCGAGGAGGCCGGCGACGACGAGGCGGCCAAGCGTCCCGCTACCGCCGACGACCACGATCACGCCTGCTCCGCGTGCACTTGGCGGCGGACCGCTTCGTCGACGCCGGTCGTTGCGTCGTCGACCGGTTCGAGGTAGAAGCGCGCCCAGGTGGCGAGGCCCGCATCGAGGCCGAACACCATGACGCCGCGCATGAGGTGCTGCGTGCCGTCGCGGCGGGTGCCACTCATCTCCCACTCCGACCACACCGTGTCGCCGTCGACGGTGGACCGCAGAACGGTCGCGTGGACGTCGGGGACGAAGCCGAAGATCTGCTGCCAGTTGGTGCGCACTTGGGCTCGGCCGGTGAAGCCGCGGGCCGGGTGGGCGGGAGCTTCGTTGCGGTAGTCCTCGGCGAAGCAGCCGGCGAGCGCGTCGAGATCGTGCGCGTTCGTCGCCGCTTGAAGTCGATCGAGAAAGCCGTGCGTCTCGTAACTCATTTGCTCGCCGCTTCCGTTACAGTGGTATGTATTCGATACCGAACTATGGAACGGAATATGACTGAAGTCAAGCGTTCCTACGACGCCACCGGGCGCCGCGCCCAGGCCGAACGCACCGGTAAGGCGATTGTCACGGCTGCGCGCAGGTTGCTGCTGTCGGAAGGCTATGCGGCGACGACGGTAGCCCGGGTCGCCTCGGCGTCCCATGTATCGGTGGAGTTGATCTACAAGCGGTTCGGCGGCAAGCCAGGGCTGGTGCGCGCGGTCGTTGAGGCGGCGCTGCGTGGCGCCGGGCAAGTGCCGGCGGAGACGCGCTCAGACGCGCTGCCTGCCGCCGACGGCGTGTCGCTGGTGCGCGGCTGGGGGCGGCTGACTNNATGTGGACCTTCAGCTCGCCCGAGCTCTACGACCTGCTCGTGCAACGCAGTGGGTGGGATCTCGAGGCGTACGGGGCGTTCGTAGCGGACGGTCTGATAGCGGCGCTACTCGACGTACCCGCGCCGCCCGTTCACGGCGAGCAAGCTCAGGGCACCTTCACGTGAAGCCGTCAACAACTCAGTCCATAGCCGGACTGATTCTGCGACGGCACGGTCGGCGGCGACGGATGCTGCAGCTCCGACCTCAGCTCGCGGGTCCGATGTCGTTGCTCGCAAGCTGTCGCCACCGGCTCCTACACGGAATTTGCCCCGACGCAGGTGTGACGCTGTTCGCTCCGATCTACGACAGGGCAAATGCGGCCGCGGCGGAACCTGCCGCTCGGACGAAAACGAGGATTTGGTACGCGAGCGCCCCATCCCAGCCTGCGCAGTCAGTCGCTGTCCGCAGAGTGACGCACGATGGCGTTGGCCACTGTCTCGACCCGCCACACGCCCGCTGCTCAATCAAACCGAACAGCGCTTTGTGCGCCGATTCGAACGACCGCATCTGGCTCCCTTCTATGT
>PLCK01000202.1 GCA_003134755.1 Actinomycetota bacterium
CGGCAGACATCCCAGGTTTTTCGTTGTCAAGCGGCGGTGGTGTTGCGGTGTCCCCAGGCGGTGTTTTCGTCGTAGAGGGTGTTGGTTTTCAGGCAGCCGTGCAAGATGCCGACCCAGCGGTTGCCGAGTTGGCGTAACGCGGCCCGATGACCGATCTTGCGGGCTTTGAGTTCGTCGTAGTACGCGCGCGCCCCTGGTGAACCACGCAACGATCCGAACGCCCATTGTTGGGTCGCGTCGGCGATCCTGGTGTTGCGGGCGTATCTGGCGAGCACGACCTTCTTGGTGCCCGACGCTCGGGTGATCGGGGATGTGCCGGCGTAGTTTCTGCGCGCTTTCGCATCGGCGTAGCGGTCCGGGTCATCACCGAACTCCCCGAGCACTCGGGACGCCAAGATGACACCGAGGCCGGGTTGGCTGAGGTAAACCTCAGCGTCCCGGTGTCGGCCAAAATGGTCGGCCACCACCTGCCCTAATACCGCGATCTCGGTGCTGATCGCGGTGATCATCCGAACCTCACTGGCGGCGATCGCCGCGAACGCGGACTGCACCGCACCAGGTTGACGCAGCGCCGGAGCCCGTAACACCGCCTGCATCTGCAGCGCACGAGCCGCCACGTTGCGCCGGTGCGCGCGTGCCAGCACAGCGCTGATCTTCGCTGCCGACAAGCGTGCCGCCGCCTCCGGGTCGGGGGCGATCAGCAGCAGCTGCAGCGTGTCCGGCTCATCCAGATCCCCATAAGCCGCAAGGGCGGCGGGGAAGAACTCCCGCAACGCGCTGCGTAACCGAAGCACGTGCCGGGTCCGTTCCCAGACCATGCTCTGATGCGCGCGGGCCACCAACTTCAACGACTCACCTTGCGCGGAGTCCGCCGCAACGGGCCGGTGGTGGGCCCGATCGAGTCGCACAATCTCAGCAAGCACATGCGCATCCCCGCGGTCGCTTTTCGCCCCCGAGCTGGAATGGAGTTCCCGATAGTGCGCTGATGACTTCGGGTTGATCGCGAACACCTCATAACCGGCGGCGACCAACGCGGCGACCCACGGGCCGCGGTCGGTTTCGATACCGACCTTCACCAACGCCGCCGCTTCACCTGGCGGCAGGTCGGCCCATTCCTCAGGCATGCAGCCGGCGATCAGCCCATGCAGCCTGGTGATCCCGTCCAAACCTTCCGGGAGACGTTTCGTGACCAACCGCCGGCCGTCCTGCCCGACGATCTCCACATCGTGATGGTCTTCCGCCCAGTCATCACCGACGAACAACACCGCTCGAGCTCCTTCCAGCAACGGGACACTGTCAGCAGCGCGGAGGAGACACCACGATCTAATGGCCAAGTGCTCACCCAAGACCAGGGGCACGACATCCCAGCAGCGGTCACATCTCCTCACGACCAGCGGGCGCACGGTCTGCCGCTAGACCTCACTTCGGGTCCGATTAGTGGAGTGCTGACCCGCCAGCCGCTACCAACACCGACCCTGCCAAAACCGGCCGGCAAAAGCCATTAGATTGGTGCGTCTGGAAAAGCGCGGAGCCGCGCCGGCGAGCAACGCGCGCACGTCGCAGTCGCTTACGGGGTTGCCGATCCAGCCGGGAGGAGCCGGATGGCTATGATCGTTGCGATCGGGCCGCGGGAGATACCGCCGAGTAGGTAGGCGGTGTCGCCCACGACGGCCACTGCGCCATCGGTGTCCGGCTCCGGCAGCGCCCCCATCTTCGACGCCCGCGCCGTCGTTGGATCGAAGCGGAAAACAGCGGCACTGGGGCCACCGGTAGTCGATCCGCCGAGGACCAGTATCTGTCCGTCCAGCACGACCGCTTTGGCGTGCGCGAGTGGGATCGGTAGATGTCCGACGACGGTGGTGGTGCCGCTAGTGGGGTCGATGCGTTGGATCGCGGTGCTGAACGTGCCGGTGTACTCCCCGCCTGCGAGCAGACCACCGAACAGGTACACGTCGCCGCCCGCGACCGCGACAGCCGGATAGCGCACCGCTTGGGCCAGGTGCCCGAGGAGGTGGAAGCTCATGCCGTCTGTGGTCGACAGGATGGTGTCGAGGCCGTGGGCGCCGTTGAACCCACCGAGCAGCAGCATCTGGGTGCCCACGGCTGCCGCCGTTAGGTCAGCCAGCGGGCCGGGTAGCCTGCCGATCACGGTGGTTTGACCGGTGGCGGGGTCAAAGGCTTGGACCGTGGTGTGTACCGATGTCGCGGCACCACCGAACACTAGGACGCGGCCACCGAACGTCAGCGCTGCGGCGCCGTGAGTTGGAGTGGCGAGGGCACCGGCGCGAGTGACCGCGCCGGTGCTCGGATCGACCCGGTACACCTCGGCGACAGTGACCCCTGCCGCATCGATCCCACCCAGCACATACACGAAACCGCCGACCGCACCCGCCTGGGTCCGGTAGACCACAGCAGACAACACCGACGGCAACACTGTCGCGTCCAGCGCAGTCCCGACACTGCGTGAGCTAACCGCAGACGTAGCCGCGGGCGGTGAGGTCACAGGGGCTAGAGTCGCGGCCGGCGCCGTCGACGGTACTGCCGTCGTGCTTTCGGCGACGGGCGGGATTGAGCTGCGCACGACCGCTGTCGCAGCTGCCGAATCTGATGTTCGCGATGAGCCAGCCCCGGTACATCCCTGCGCCACCGCGACCACCACAACAACACCGACGACCGCGCGCGGCCGACCCCGCCCTGTGATCCGCCGCCCGCGGAGCAGGCCCACAAGCAGCCCGCCGCGGCGCACTTCGTCGTACACCCGCACACCAGTCACAAACACATCATCCGCGCCGCACAGCGAGCACACGAGCGCCCCCTCATGTCACGAATCCGCGAGGCCACCCCCCGCAACGACAGTCCCAGTCGATCAACCGCGAGGCTGCCAGCCTTCTCGTCACCAGAGAGTTGGCTAGAGCCACCTGCGGCGATGCGCCTAGCCAGAACAGCCGATCGCAGGGTCCACCCAACCATGTCCCATCTGGGTGGCCCTGCTTCCAAGAATCGCAAGCCGACTCAGAACCCGCGGAACGAGCCGTAGCCCCAAGCTGCGGTCGCGGTTGTACGAGTCACCGCGCGCAGGAGGTGGGCATCTTCCGCGGCATTCTGAGCCGCCTCGAGTGCGTCCTGATGCGCATAGCTCTTCCCCTGCCTAGCCAAGCGCGCTGCTTTTCCACCCATTGCCGCGGCTGCACCGCCCGCCGCTTCCTCGGCTGCGCTTGGCCACCAAGTCGAGCCCTGCATCGGCATAGTGGCCCTGCGGAACGCTGTACGCACCGTGTACGGCCGAGAAGGCAAACAACCCGCCGGCCACGACATCGCACACGACACAGCTGAACAATGCGACCGCGCCCGCACCAATCAAGGCGCCCTTGAATACCGTCTTCCTGCCCGCGCTGCTGTACCGGCATCGACATCTGAAATGGGGCGCCACGCAGCAGGAACAGCTCGCTCAGATGCCGGCAAATGCGCCGTTCCCGCACCGATCCAGTACGGCGGTCCAATCAGTCTCGGCGTGATCCTTCTGGTCACGGACCTCGGTGGGTTGCGACGGAAGCGTCGCGACAACGCCCCTCGGGCAACTAAGCGCGCACTCGTCGGAGCGCACTCAACTCTGCGGGTTCGCACGTACGCCATCGCGCCAAAGTCGGGCGAGCGTAGTCGCCCTCAAAGCGGCACGACGGACCGCCCGGGACTGTTCGGTAAACGGTGTTTCCGGCCCGACACGCTGACTGGATAGGTCGGCGGGAGAGGTGCCGTGATGACCGCAACACTGGATGACGTGACGAAGAAGAAGGCGGCTGAGGAGTCGGCTGAACAGCAGGCAGCGAAAGAGCTTGTGCGGATGGCCCGGGAGCAGGGCCTGTCCCTGACCGGTCCTGACGGGCTGCTCAAGCAGCTGACGAAGATGGTGATCGAGACCGCGTTGAGCGAGGAGATGACCGAGCACCTGGGCTATGAAAAGCATGATCCGGACGGTGTCGGGTCAGGCAACATCCGCAACGGCACGAGAGCCAAGACGGTGTTGACCGAGGCGAGCGGGCACGTGGAGATTGACGTGCCGCGAGACCGAGCTGGGACGTTCGAACCGCAGATCGTGCGCAAGCGGCAACGGCGGTTGAACGGGGTCGATGAGATCGTGCTGTCGCTGTATGCCAAGGGTCTGACGACGGGTGAGATCAGCGCGCACTTCGCCGAGATCTACGGCGCCTCAGTCAGCAAGGAGACGATCAGCCGGATCACCGACACAGTGCTCGAGGAGATGAACGACTGGGCGGTCCGACCACTCGATGCGGTCTACGCCGCGGTGTTCATCGACGCGATCGTGGTCAAGGTCCGCGACAGCCAAGTCGCCAACCGCCCGTTCTACGCAGCGATCGGCGTCACGTTGGACGGTGAACGCGACATCCTCGGGTTGTGGGCCGGCACCGGTGGTGAGGGTGCGAAGTTTTGGATGGCAGTGCTCACCGACCTGCGCAACCGCGGCATCAAAGACGTGTTCTTCGTCGTCTGCGACGGGCTTAAGGGCCTGCCCGAGGTGGTGTCCAACGTCTGGCCGCAGGCCATCGTGCAAACCTGCATCATTCACCTGATCCGCAACACCTTCCGGCTGACCTCGCGCCACTACTGGGATGAGATCAAACGGGACATGAAACCGATCTACACCGCCATCAACGCGTCCGCCGCCCGGGCCGCGTTCGACGAGCTGACCGAGAAGTGGGGCCAGCGCTACCCGGCGATGATCCGGCTGTGGGACAACGCCTGGGCCGAGTTCATCCCGTTCCTGGACTACGACCTGGAAATCCGCCGAGTGATCTGCTCGACCAATGCGATCGAGAGCTTGAATGCCCGCTACCGGCGGGCGATCAAGGCCCGCGGCCACTTCCCACCGAGCAGGCCGCGTTGAAGTGTCTCTACCTGGTGACCCGATCACTAGACCCCACCGGCGCCGGCCGGGCACGATGGACCATGCGGTGGAAACCCGCACTGAACGCGTTCGCGATCACCTTCGCTGACCGATTCCCGGCCGCCGAAGACTACTGACATGAACGCCGGAAACACCGTTTACGCGATAGACCCGACCGCCCGCTGGTACGACCGTGTCAGCGGCAGAGTCGGGCGAGTGTAGCCGCCCTCAATGCGGCTTCTTATAGCTTTCGGGT
>PLCK01000302.1:0-1012 GCA_003134755.1 Actinomycetota bacterium
GTCGACATCTTCTACCACCACCGGTTCGACCCTGACACCCCGATGGAGGAAAGTCTCGGCGCGCTCGATACCGCTGTTCGCCAAGGAAAGGCGCTGTACGCAGGCATTTCGTCGTATTCAGGCAAGAGGACCGAAGAGGCCGTCTCGATTCTGCGAGACCTCGGCACCCCCTTGTTCATCCATCAACCGTCGTACTCGATGCTGAACCGCTGGGTCGAGGAAGATCTGCTCGACGTGCTCGGCCGCGAAAGTGTCGGCTGCATTGCGTTCTCGCCACTCGCTCAAGGCATGTTGACCGACCGCTACCTGAACGGGATCCCGGACGACTCCCGGGTGGCTCAGAACAAGTCGCTGGGTCGCGACCTTCTCAACGAGCAGAACATGGCGCAGGTCCATGCCCTCAACAACTTGGCCGGACGCCGTGGGCAGTCGCTCGCGCAACTCGCTCTCGCCTGGGTGCTTCGCGACACGCGGGTCACATCAGTACTGATCGGGGCAAGCAGTGTGCAGCAGCTCGAGCAGAACGTCGGAGCGCTCGGGAATCTCGAGTTCAGCGCAGCCGAGCTCGCGGAAGTCGACAGATATGCGGTCGAGGGCGGCATCAACTTGTGGGCTGGTCCGTCGACGTCGTGAGACGTCTAAGTTTGGNNGTGTCGTCGTGAGACGTCTAAGTGTGGTGTCGTCGTGAGCGATCCGGCGCAGCCACTCTGGTCGCCTTCGCCCGAGCGGGTTACCGCGAGCCTGATGACGGCGTTTCAGGTAGGCGTTGCCGCGCGGTACGACGTCGAGCTTCCTGATTCTGCCGCGCTGCACCGCTTCTCACTCGCGGCGCCTGAACAGTTCTGGTCGTCGATGTGGGACTTCGGGGGAGTCGTCGGCGACAAGGGCGAGCGGGCGTTCGTCGACGCGCCCGACATGCGCGACGCACGGTTCTTTCCTGACGCGTCCTTGAACGTGGTGCAGACAATGCTCGCGCGCGACGACGACACGCCCGCCCTGCTCTTCGCGCGCG
>PLCK01000302.1:1061-9236 GCA_003134755.1 Actinomycetota bacterium
GCGTTGGCCGCCGCAACGATCGGGGCTGTCTACACATCGACGTCCCCTGACTTCGGCACGAGCGGCGTCTTGGACAGGTTCGGTCAGGTCGCGCCGAAGCTCCTGGTCGCCGCCGACGGCTACCTGTACGGCGGTCGAACTCATGACTGCCTCGAACGGCTGCGCGAGATTCGGGCCGGACTGCCGAGTGTGCGCCGGGTTGTCGTCGTCCCGTATCTCGCAGATGAGCCGCTGTCGGGCGTCGCCGATGCGGTGTGGTGGGACGACTTCGCGGTAGCGACCGCCGAGGCGCTGCCGTTTCGGTCGTTGCCGTTCGACGCGCCGCTTGCCATCTTGTACTCGTCGGGGACCACCGGCGTGCCAAAGTGCCTGATCCACCGCGCCGGCGGCCTACTACTGACTCACCTCAAAGAGCACAAGCTGCATTGCGACATCAGGCCAGGCGACCGGGTGTTCTACTACACGACCACCGGCTGGATGATGTGGAACTGGCTGGCCGGGGCGCTAGCGTCGCAGGCGACGATCGTCGTCTACGACGGATCTCCTGTTTATCCCGCGGAGCAGTCGTTGTTCGACCTCGTCGACGAGTTCGGCATCACACTTTTCGGAACGTCGGCGAAGTACCTCGACACTCTGCGGCGCGCCAACATCTCGCCGTCGACTACCCACGATCTGGGAACGCTTCGAACCATTGCCTCCACGGGTTCGCCGCTAACCGCCGAGTCGTTCGAGTACGTGTACGCCGCGGTCGCGCGCGACGTCCATCTTGCTTCGATCTCCGGCGGTACGGACATTTGCGGTTGCTTCGTGATCGGTGACCCGACCTTGCCGGTGTATACCGGCGAGATCCAGGGCCCGGCGCTCGGGATGGCGGTCGAGGTCTTCGGCGACGATGGAAAGTCGGTCGAGGTCGACGTCACCGGTGAGCTGGTGTGCACCCGGCCGTTTCCCTCGATGCCGCTCGGGCTGTGGGGCGATGACGATCGTTCGAAGTACGACGCGGCGTACTTCGCCGACTATCCCGGGGTCTGGCGGCATGGCGACTGGGTCACGCGGACGCGCCACGGCGGGTTCGTCATCTCCGGGCGCTCCGACGCGACTCTGAACCCCGGGGGCGTCCGCATCGGAACGGCCGAGATCTACCGGCAGCTCGACAAGCTGCCCGAGATCGTCGACAGCGTGGTGGTCGGCCAGCACCATCGCGACGATGTGCGGGTCGTGCTCTTCGTCAAGCTGGCGGACGGCGTGGTGTTGTCCGACGAGTTGGTCGCGACCATCAAGACGACGATCCGGCAGGGCTGCTCGCCGCGGCATGTGCCGACCGTGATCCTGAGTGTTCCCGACGTCCCGCGCACGCGCAGCGGAAAGCTCGCCGAGCTCGCCGTTCGGGACGTCGTCGAAGGCCGCCCGGTGCGGAACACCGAGGCCCTGGCCAACCCGGAATGTCTCGGCGATTTCGCGAACCGCTCCGAACTCACCTGACACCGACCCTCAAGCCGGTGATCATGCATTTGTTGTCCCGACCCGCCGGTGAGTAGCTGCAGCAACTGCATGATCACCAAACGAGAGGCGACCGGCCGAGACCGGCTTGCGACCGCTTGCGAACCAAATGGGTGATCAATGCGTCGGATCGGGTAGGACAAGACCGTGGTTGACGACGGGATTCGTCGAACCTCAGGGCAGCCTGGCGGAACCAAAGGAACATCGCGGCGCGTCAAGCGTTATGTAAGCACGAGGAAGTACCACGAAGGAGCCCACCATTACCACCCGTGATCGCCACAACACGGCGACGCAGCTTGCCGACCCGATTCTGGCCACCGAATCACCCATCGGCATCGCCGAACTCGTCCCTGACGAGCTCGGGCGGGCTGCCGACGCCGCGATAATCGCTGCCCCGGACGCCGTCGCTGTCCCGGACGCCGTCGCTGTCCCGGACGCCGAGGTCGAGCCAACTTCCGTCACTGACCTCGCCGACGAGCCCGACCTCGATTCCGACGAGCCCGGGGTCTCGGCCGACCCGGTCCGGAACTATCTGAACGAGATCGGCCGAGTTGCGTTGCTCGACGCCGCCCAGGAGGTCGATCTCTCCAAGCGCATCGAGGCCGGCGTCTATGCCGAGCACAAGCTCACGGAGAAGGTGCCCGCCAAGCTGCGGCGCGAGCTCGAGGCGGTCCGTGACGACGGCGCGTTGGCCAAAGCGCACATGCTCGAGGCCAACCTCCGGCTGGTCGTCTCGGTCGCGAAGCGCTACTCCAACCGGGGCATGTCCTTCCTCGACGTCGTCCAGGAGGGAAATCTCGGCCTTATTCGCGCGGTCGAGAAGTTCGACTACGCGAAGGGCTACAAGTTCTCGACCTATGCCATGTGGTGGATCAGGCAGGCCATCACCCGCGCATTGGCTGATCAGGCCCGCACGATCCGGCTTCCGGTGCATGTGGTCGAGCAGCTGAACAAGCTCGGCCGGTTGCAGCGCGAGATGCATCAGCGTTTCGGTCGCGAACCGACGCCCGATGAGTTGGCGCGCGAGCTCGATCGCACGCCCGAGCAGATCGAGGAGATGCTGCGCAACGCGAGGCAGCCGGTCAGTCTCGACAACCCGGTCGGCGACGATGAAGACACCAGGCTCGGTGACCTCATCGAGGATTCCGAGGCGCCGGGCGCGGCCGATGCGCTCGAGTATCAGGCCATGATCGACACCGTGCACCGTGCGCTCGCGAGCCTCGAGCCGCGTGAGGCCCGGGTGCTTGCGCTGCGATTCGGACTGGCTGAGGGTCGCCCGCACACCCTCGACGAGATCGGTCGCGACGTCGGTCTGACCCGCGAGCGGATCCGGCAGATCGAGAAGGAAGCGCTCGCCAAGCTGCGCCAGCCCGATCGGCCCGACTCTCTCCTCGACTGGGCGAGCTGAGTCACCGCCACCGAAAAAGACTCGACCACTGAGAACACCCGGCGCACACAGTGCCGGGTGTTCTCTGGTATCCAAGGGTCATGAGCCAAGACCCGTACACCGACCGGCTGCCCGCCGTCCCCGAGGTCGTAGCGCCCGAACCCCTGCCGCCGGGTGGCCGCAGCGAGGTCGAGGCGCTGCCGGTTGCGGGCGCGCTCCCTTCTGTCCCCGGGACGCCGCCGGTGAGCGCCGCAGTCCCACTGCCGGCCGTGCCGCTCGGGAAGACACTTCCCGGCGTTCAGCTTTCGCAGCGACCGCGCCGCCGAGGGGACAGTTTCGGCTGGCCCGCTAATGCGGCTCCCGGCAAGCCCGAAGGCGAGGTCGACACCCGGGGATGACCCGGCTGGGGCTGTGCTCGATGATCGTCCACAACAACCGCGTTCGCCCAAGGAGATCGGCATGACGGAGCTAGAGCAACGCGGTGCCCCGGTGCACGAGAACATCGGCCACATTCAGGCACGACCGGTCTCGTGGGTCGTCGTCGTCCTCGTTTGCGGGGGGTTCGCGGCCGCCGGCATCGGGCTCATCGCCGCCACCCCATGGCTCTTCTTCGTCGGCTGCGGCGTGGTGGCCGTCGGCACGATCCTCGGTGGGGTCACGCACGCGATGGCCGACATGCCCGGCCGGGCCGAAAGGGCGGCTGCGCGGAAATCCGCCGCCGATACGGCGTCCCTCTGACCGCCAGCTCGGTGCGGTTACAGGCCGCTGCGGGCCTCGGCCGGATGGCCGGTGTGCTGTCGAAGTCCCTGGGTCGTGGCGACGGGCAGGTGATCGGCGGAAGGGTGATCCTCGCCGCCTGTCCTGACGCGTTCGCGCGCCTCGTCGCAGGCAAGCGAGTGGCCTTCGTTTCGGCCACCAATGGCAAGACCACAACCACCCGGTTGCTGGCAGCCGCGATGGCCGCCGCCGGCCCGGTGGTTACGAACTTCTCCGGAGCCAACATGCCGGCCGGACTCGTCTATGCGCTCGCCCGCCCGCCCGTCGGCGTCCGCCCCGACGCGCCTGCGGTGCTGGAAGCCGATGAGACGTTCCTGCCGGGCCTGCTGGCAGCGGCTCCCTCGGCTCTGCTCGTGCTCGGCAACCTCAGCCGCGATCAACTCGACCGGGTCGGCGAGGTCGCCATGGTGGCGCGTCGGTGGCGGAAGGTCTTCGCGGCCGGCGCTGGCCTTTCGGCCGTCGCGAACGCAGACGATCCGCACGTCGTCTGGGCGGCGAGCGTGATCCCTGGCGTCACCTGGGTCTCGGTCGGGCAGCGCTGGACGTCGGATTCGGCCCTCTGCCCCTCATGCGGGTCGATCCTGCGGCGGGCGACGGTCGACGATCCAGGTAATCCCGACTGGAGTTGCACCTCGTGCGGATTCCGCCGTCCGACGCCCACCTGGCGGCTCGAACCGGCCGATCATGGCCACTCGGCCGTGCTCGTCGCACCCGACGGCGCGCGGTACACCCTCGACCTGCAGCTGCCCGGCCAGGCCAACCAGGCGAATGCGGCCATGGCCGTCGTCGCGGCCGACGCGCTCGGCGTCCGCCCCGATATCTCGGTGCTTGCATTGCGGTCTGTGTCGTCGGTGGGCGGTCGCTATCAGACGGTCTCGCTGGCCGGACGCCGAGTGCGGCTGCTGCTCGGCAAGAACCCGGCCGGCTGGTCGGAGATGTTCGACATGCTCGCCCCGGCGCCGGCGCCCGTGGTCATCGCCATCAACGCCCGGGCCGCCGATGGCAAGGACCCATCGTGGCTGTGGGACGTTCCGTTCGAGCGGCTCGCCGACAGGTTCGTCGTCGCGACCGGCGAACGCCGTCATGACCTCGCCGTCCGGTTGTTGTACGCGGGCATCGCCTACGCCTCGGTGGCCGACCCGTGGTTGCCCGGTGCATTGCCCGGTGAAGTCGGCGACGCCGGGCGAGGCGAGACTCCGCTTGACTCGGTGGGTACCTATACAGCGTTTCGCGAAGTCCTGCGTCGCGGGGGAGGAGCCGGCGATGGCGGCTGAGTCGCGGCTCCGGCTCGTCTCGATCTACCCGATGCTGCTCGGTACCTACGGCGATGGCGGCAACCTCCAGGTGCTCGCGATGCGCGCGCGGGCCCGCGGTCTCCAGGTCGAAGCGATCGAGCTGGACGCCGGTGAGCCGGTGCCCGACGGCGGCGATCTGTACCTGCTCGGCGGCGGCGAAGACGACGCTCAGGTGGCCGCCGCCCGCGCTCTGCGCGCCGACGGTGGACTGGCGCGCGCTGTCACCCGCGGAGCTGCCGTCTTCAGCGTGTGCGCCGGTTACCAGGTGCTGGGCACTGTCTTTCCAGGGTCGGACGGCGTGCCCGAGCCTGGGCTCGAGTTGCTCGACGTGTCGACGGATCGGCTGCCCAAGCGGGCCGTCGGGGAGCTTCTCGCGGTTCCGATCGCCGAGGGACTCCGGCAGCCGTTGACGGGTTACGAGAACCATGCCGGCGCGACACACCTCGGACCCGAAGCGGCTGCGCTCGCACACGTCGAGGTCGGTGTCGGCAACGGCACGAGCGCGAGCACGTCCGGTGGGGTGTTTTCCGAAGGGGCGTTTTCTGGTCATGTGCTCGGCACCTACCTGCACGGACCGGGCCTGGCGCGAAACCCTGAACTCGCCGATCTGCTGTTGTCATGGGTGACCGGTGGCCCGCTCGACCCGTGGGTGAACGGCGACATCGAGGCGTTGCGCGCCGAGCGGCTGGCAGCGGTCAGGCGCCGTGCGTGACCGATCTCACCGCGGCCGAGGCGGTCTCGTCGATCGAAGCCGGGGCGCTGTTGCTCGACGTCCGCGAAGACTTCGAATGGGTCGAGGGCCACGCGCCGCACGCCGTGCACATCCCGATCGGAGAACTTGGCGAACGGGTCGGCGAGCTGCCGATCGATCGCACGATCGTTTGCATCTGCCACGTCGGGGCGCGATCCGCGATGGTGTCAGACGCCCTGAATCGCGGAGGCTGGACGGCGTTGAACGTGCAAGGCGGGATGCGAGCCTGGGCAGCGGCCGGCTATCCGGTTGTCGATGACACGGGCGGCGTGGGCTTCATCGACTGATGACTGCCGCCCGATGGCGGGACATTTGACCCCGAGCGCTCCCACAGACCACGCTCGTACGCAATTCAGGTGAGTCTCAACAAAGTCCGTCATAGTGGAAGTGTCGACGGGGGTCGCTGCCTACGGCTGGGAGCCCCGGATGGTTTCGTTGACGGGCGGCCTCATCGCTCGCGACGGCGCCATTCGAAGCAGGTATCAGCGCTTCGGTCCGCTGGCTCCGTTCACGACGATCTACGTCGGCCTGATCGGCGCGTGCAGCATCCTGCTGGCCATCATCGGTCCGGCCCGTCGCGACGCCGTGCTCCAGCTGTCGAGCACGGACGTCGACCACCTCACGGCGCGCCCGATCTTCGCGCTCATCAGTAGCGCGTTGTGGGTCGACGGCATCGGCGACTTCATCGGTATCGCGGTGCTCCTCGGAATCGTCGGCACAGTTCTCGAACGACGGATCGGTACCCGGTGGACCATCGCGATCTTTGCTTCGGGTCACATCGTCGCAACGCTGCTGACCGAGGGCTCGGTAGCGGTCGGTGCGCACCTGGGGTTCTTGCCGAGCGACGCACTCTCGCGTATCGACGTCGGTATCAGCTACGGACTGGCCGCAACGCTTGCAGCCGCGGCCGGACTCCTGCCCGCCCGGTGGCGGTACGTCGGGGTAATCGTCGCCTGGGCCTACCTCGGCTCGCCGCTGGCGTTCACCTACGACATGACGTCTTGGGGCCATGTCGTCGCCCTCGGTATTGGCGTTGGATGGTGGCCGTTGCTCCGACGCCGCTCAACCCCACTCGGCAGACGGGCAGCTCGGCAGGGCAGCTGACGGTCGCGCCGATCGCCGATGGTCGGCATGATGGAGTGATGGTCGATATCTCGTTGGCCGGCGCGTTGCTGGTGGCGTCGCCCGCGCTGGACGACCCCAACTTTGCCCGCACGGTCATTCTGCTGCTCGACCACGACGCCGAGGGTGCGCTCGGTGTCGTTCTCAACCGGCCAACCGACGTGTCGGCCGAAGATGCGCTCCCGAGGTGGGCGGAGGTGGCCAGCGCCCCTGCCGTGGTTCACGTCGGCGGACCCGTGACGCCGGACGCCGTGGTCTGCCTGGGTCGGATCAGGCGCGGCCGGGCCGGCGATCCGCCAGAGGGCTGGCTGCCGCTCACGGGACCGGTCGGTGCTGTCGATCTCGACACCGAGCCCGATGACCTCGTCGATCAACTGGACGCCTTCCGGGTCTTCGCCGGGTATTCGGGCTGGGGTCCTGGACAGCTGGAGGCTGAGGTTCGCCTCGGCGGTTGGCTGGTGCTCGGCGCCGAGCCCGACGACGCCTTCAGCGAGGAGCCGGAGACGTTGTGGTCGCGGGTGTTAAGGCGTCAGGGCGGCGAGCTCGCGTTCATGCACACGATGCCGTTGGACCCGACGCAGAACTGACCTGACGCAGAAGTAACTCGAGTCCGGCGTCGGCGCGGGAATTGCTCGCCTAGACTTGGCGACGTGACCGAATTCGACGATGCCCCTGGGACGCCCAAGCGCGATGCTCCCGGCCTTGGCACGCTGACGATGCCCGAGACCGACTCCCGGCCGGTACCGAGACTGTCGCACGGCGACGGCGACCACGAGCGGTTCTCGCACATCGTCCTCGAGGGCTTCCACGTCGGCGTCGACGACTTCCTCGCCGNNCTGTGCGGCAAGGTGTGGGTGCCGTCGCGCGACCCCAAGCGGTTCCCGGTCTGTCCTGAGTGCAAAGACATCTACGAGAACGTGCTGACCGGCGGCGACAAGCCGGCGGAGTAGCGATGTCCGGCCCGGACGTCATCGATCGGGCGTTCGCCGAGGCGCTCGACGTCGCCGACCCCTTGCGCCACTTCCGCCACCGGTTCCTACCCTTCACCGGCCAGGACGCCGATGAGCTGATCTACCTCGATGGCAACTCCCTCGGCAGGCCGCCGACAGCCGGGGCCGACCGCCTGACCGAGCTCGTCACCGGCGAGTGGGCGGGCGGTCTGGTCAGATCGTGGGGCGTGCCGTCGGCGTCGGGCCGGCCGGCCTGGATCGAGTTGCCGACGACAGTCGGCGACCTTCTCGGTGCCACGCTGCTCGGAGCCGCTGCCGGACAGGTGGTGATCTGCGACTCCACCACCGTCAATCTCTACAAGCTCGCCGCAGCGGCGCTCGACGCCCGGCCGT
>PLCK01000156.1 GCA_003134755.1 Actinomycetota bacterium
GGCGGGCAGCCCGAACCGGTTCGGTGCGGTGTTCTTGTCGAACGGCTTGTTGTGGAACAGTTGCGGCGCGCTGGGGTGGGTCTTGTCCCAGGTCACCTTGTCGACCAGGTACTCCAGCGCAGCCAGATGCAGGGTGCCGTCCTTGGCCGGTGCATAGACGAGCGCTTCCGGTGCGTCGGGATCGATCGCCGGGTCGCCGATCAGCTTCGGATTGACGTAGTGCACCCCCATGCCGCCCATGCCCGGCATGTCGATGCAGGACACGCCGTTGACGTCGGTGAACGGCACGTAGCCTGCCGCTTCCGCCAGGGCGATGTCATGGAACTTGTTGGAGCCGTCGCGCATCTGATCGACCTGGTGAGAGGTGGTGTTAGTCGATGCTGCGTACGCCGCCGGACCGGCGGCCAGTGCCGCGAGTCCTGCAAGTGCGGCGAGGAGTTTGCTGGAGGTACGCACGCCGCTCACACCCCTTCCTGAACTTGGAAGACGTCGTCGGCGACTAGGCCGTGCGCCTCGCGGTGCACGTTCGCAGCTGCGTCGGCGGACGGCGCCTCGACAAGGCAGAACACCTTGCCGTTCGGCTCGTCGATCCAGTAGCGCAAGTAGCGGACGTCGTACTTGTCCTGTGTCTTGAGGTCGGCCAGGTGTGCCTGGGCGACATCACCGGCGGCAACGCCCCCGGCAATCGTGTGAACATCCATGTACAGAGGCACTTTCGCTCCCTTGTGGGTTTGGAATGAGACCACGAAGCTAAGAGCGGCGGTGGGCTCGGCACATGGGAATTGGGTGCCTAGATTGGGCCTGCGGCTACCTATTTTCGACCTTGATCAGGATCTGCTCGCCCGAGCCGGCCCTGGCGCAGGTGCCCGCTGACGCCCATTTCAAGCTGCCGTCGGCCGAGATGCTGGCCTACACTTCCCCGATGGAGCTGCTTGAGCGGGGGCAATTCCTCGACTCGCTCGGGGAATACGCTGGCGATGCCGCGGCCGGAGACGGTCGGTTTGTGCTGCTGGCCGGCGAGGCCGGCGTCGGCAAGACCTCGCTCCTCGAGGAGTTTCGCACCCGCCATCCTGAACTGCGCTGGTGGTGGGGCGCGTGCGACGGCTCGTTCACGCCGCGCCCTCTTGGTCCGCTGTACGAGATCGCGCTCACCGTGGGCGGACGTCTCGTGGAGTTGTGCGCCGACGGCGTCGATCGCCGCGAGCTGTTCGCCGCTTGCCTTGACGAGCTCAACACCTCCGATACGCCGACGATCGTCGTGATCGAGGACCTGCACTGGGCCGACGATGCGACGCTTGACTGGCTACGCCACTTGTCGCGCCGTATCTCCGGGACGCGCTCGATGGTCGTCGCTAGCTACCGCGACGACGAATCTCCGGTAAACAGCTCGCTGGCCGTAGCGATCGGCCAGATCGCGACGCACCGCGGCGTCCGCAGGATGTCCCTGCCGGCATTGACGGCGGACNNGACGCCGTGCGGCGGCTGGTCGGCGACGGCGCTGCCGACGTCGCCGAGCTGTTCCGGCTGACGGCGGGCATCCCTTTCTATATCGGCGAGGTGCTGAGCGCGGAGCCCGGCGTCGTACCAAGGACCGTCGCCGACGTCGTATCCGCGCGCACAACCGGCCTTTCCGCAGCGGCGAGGCAGCTGCTGGCCGCAGCTGCGGAGCTCGGCCGGCCGGCTGAGTCGCAGCTGCTCGTGACTGTCGCGGAAGAGGATTCGGCGGCACTTGACGAGTGCCTCCAGTCCGGCACGTTGATCGGCGGCCCGCGGCTTTATCGGTTCCGCCACGAGCTCACCAGAATGGCTGTCGAGCAGTCGTTTCCGGCGCATCGCCGATCGCGGATGCATGCGATTGCGTTGGCGGAACTGCAAACTTCGACGCCGGACGACCACGCGCGACTGGCGCACCATGCCGAGGGCGCTGGCGACGCCGACCAGGCACTCCGGCACGCCACGCTGGCGGCCGCCGACGCCTTCGCGATGCGGTCCAACCGGGAGGCGGTGGCCCAATACCAGCGCGCGCTGCGGTTCGCCGATGGTGCAGACATCGAGACGAGGGCGGCACTGCACGAAGGCCTTGCAAACTCGCTCGGCTTGCTGGATCACTGGGAAGACTCGGCTGTGCAGCGCGATCTCGCGTTGACGCTGCGGCGCGAGATCGGTGACCCGGTCAAAATCAGCGAGAATCTGAGGTGGCAAATCCGCTGCCTGTGGCGGCTGTGCCGGGGCGATGAGAGCAACCGAGCTGCTGAGGAATCGCTCGCGCTGATGGCCGCGGCTCCCGACTCCGTCGAGCGAGCGTGGGTGTACGCCGTTTATTCGGCCGTGCAGGCATTCGCAGTCGGCAACGCGAAGGCGCTCGACTACGCACACGAGGCCCTACGCCAGGCCGAGGCGCTCGACAGCCCTGCAGTGATGGCGTATGCGCTGAACACCATCGGCATGATTCGTGCGGACATGGGTGAGGATGGCTACTCGGACCTGGAGAGGTCCATCGGCATCGCGTTGGAGCATCGGCTCGATGAGCAGGTCGCCCGCGGCTATGCGAACCTCTATCAGCTCGCCGCCGACCGGTTGAACATGTCCGAATACGAGTGGTGCTTCGACGACGGCGTGCGGTTCTGCGTCGACAACGACCTGCACACGTACAGCGTCTGCCTGCGCGGCACCCGCGCGTCGGCGTTGCTCCGCCTCGGCCGGTTGGACGAAACCGTCAAGCTTGCCGAGGCCGCGCTTCGCGAGAGGGCGTCGCCGGTGAACCGGCTGCATCTGCTCATTCCGCTGTCGAGCGCGCTGGCGCGCACCGGTGACCGCCGTGCGGTCGAGCTGCGTGACGAAGCGGAGCGGCTGGCGATCGCCACTAACGAACGCGGGTGGTCGGTCATGGTGGGCGCCCTGTGTGCCGAGGCCGCGTGGCTGGGCGGGCAGCCGGCGGACGTCGACAACGAGGTCGTCGACCTGCTTGACGCGGCCGAAATTGATGATCCGTGGCTGGCCGGCGAGTTGGCAGTGTGGCTGGATCGCTGCGGCCGGCTCCGTACTCGCGTGAGCGTCCCACCGCCATACGCGCTGGAGCTCGCCGGCGACTACGCTGCCGCGGCCGCCTGGTGGCGAGCCGCCGGCTGCCCGTTCGAGGAGGCGGTGACCCTGACCCGCTCGGGTGACGGTGCCGACCTGCGAGATGCGCTGGCGTTGTTCGTCTCCCTCGGCGCCGATCCCGCAGCCGCCCTGGTGCGGCAAATGATGCGCGCGGCCGGCGAGCCATCCGTCCCGCGCGGTCCGAGGGCCGCGACCCGGGCCAACGGCAACGGTCTGACGCCGCGCGAGGCAGAGGTTCTCGCACTCCTACGCGATGGCTTGTCCAACGAAGCGATCTCGCGGGAATTGTTCATTTCCGAGCGAACCGTGCACCACCACGTGTCTGCGGTGCTGTCGAAGCTCGGCGTCAAGACTCGCGCCGAGGCCGCACGCCAGGCCGACTCGCTCGGCCTCGCCGACGCAAGATAGGCAATCGCCCGGCCAGTACGGGTATCGAGGGCCGATCCGTTCGCACCGCGCTGCTCTTAGCGTGTGATCTCACGGGGCCGAACCGGACGACTAACCAGGAGGCGGTAGTGCCGCTGTACATGGACATTCACACGGTCGGGGGCGGCGTGGTGGTCGACGACGTCGCCAAGGCTCACATGGCCGACCTGCGGACCCAGTCGCAATATGACGTGCGATACCTGCGCTACTGGGTGGATGAGGCCCGCGGGAAGATCTTCTGCCTCGTCGATGCGCCCTCGCCGGACGCCGCGGCGACCGTTCACCGCGAGGCGCACGGTCTGGTTGCGGAAGAGATTTACGCGGTGCGAGAGGGCACCTGATACGCAGACCTAGGCCGGGGAGGTTCCGCCGGCGAGGTTGTCGAGTTCAGCGTCGAGTTCGGCGGGCTTGGTCCCGAAGCGCTCGTCGATGCGGCGGACCTTGTACGCGATCACGGCACCGATCCAGACGGCGATGAAGATCCCGACGATGACCCGGCCGGCCAGGTTGATGTCGATGCCGGATATGAAATCCCAGGGCTGGCCGGTGAGTCCGAGCTTGTCCGACAGCAGCGACACGAGCTCGATGGTGCCGATCACGAACGCGACGAAGATGGAGAGCCCGGTGGTGGTGATGTTGTAGTAGATCTTGCGGATCGGCGTCACGAACGCCCATCCATAGGCCTTTGACATGAACACGCCGTCCAGGGTGTCCATCAGTGACATGCCGGCGGCGAAGATGATCGGCAGCGCAATGATCGCCAGCGGCGGCAGCGCAACGCCGCCGGTCGCGACCGTCGCAGCGGCGGTGGCGGAAAGGCCGAGGAGCCCGACTTCGGTGGCGGTGTCGAACCCGAGCCCGAACAAGACGCCGACCGGGTACATCTGCCACGAGTGGTTGATGAACTTGTTGTACCGGCCCTTGAAGATGCGGTTCATGAATCCACGCTGCGCGAGCAGTTCGTCGAGTTCTTCTTGCTTGTAGGTGCCCGCCTTGGCTTGCCGCCACATCCGCATCATGCCGATCAGCACCACCAGGTTCAGGGCAGCGATCAGGTACAGGAACCCGCCGGAGACGGTGGTGCCGATGACGCCGCCGGTGGCCTGGAAGCCGTGCTGGAAGCCGGAGGCGGCTTTCGCGGCGAACGCGATCCCGACCGACAGGCCGAGCACGATCGTGGAGTGGCCGAGGGAGAAGAAGAATCCGACACCCAGCGGCCGCTTGCCCTTTTGGAGCAGGTAGCGGGTGGTGTCGTCGATCGCGGAAATGTGGTCGGCGTCGAACGCGTGGCGAAGCCCGAACGTGTAGGCAAGCCCGGCCGCGCCCGCGTAGATCAAGGTGTTCTTGTCCCCGCCGCGCAGGTGGTGGAACTTCGCGATCGAGTTGTAGTGCACAAATAGGCCGAAACCGATCACGTGCAGCGCGGCGACGACCCCGAACAGCCCGACCAGCCGGGCTACCTCCGCGCGATCGAACCGGGCCAGCCTCCGGCCGGTTGCCCGCTGCTGAAGATCAGTTCCAAGCGACATCCGGACGCTCCCCACGACGACTGGGCCTAACCCTAGTTGCGACTCATTCGCAGTTGCAACAGGTTCTGAATGGGTTCTAGGCGAAGTTCGCATCGGCGTCCGCCGTCGGATTGGCTCCTTTGAAAAAGTGCGCGCCCGTGCAGAGGGTCGGAGCTACTCCGCTTGCCGGTCGGGCCGGGTGACCTGAATCTGATGCAGCTCGACTCCCGGGCGCCCGCCACCCAGATGACGATCGGGGTTGGCTACGAACGCCTCCCGGCAATGGTCTGAGCAGAAGTAGAACGTCCTGCCGCCGTGGCTGGTACGCGCGGGTGCGTGTGCCTTCTCCACTTGCATGCCGCACACGACGTCCTTGGCATACGGAGCTACGTCCTCGTCCGTGTCGTGGCGGCTCTTGCGGTACGTCGCGTAGATAGCCGTGAACACGAGCGCAGCGATGATGTCGAGGACCGTCGTGTAGTTGACGCCGATGTGCGTTGTCGACGTCAGCCGCAGCTGGTTGGCGGGCACGATGTTCGCGAGCCTGAACAGGTATTCGGTGGCCAGGCCGGCGATGCTCATCACGGTCCAGAACGCGGCGAGCAGCCGCAGCGTCAGATGCGCGCCGAAGTACTTGCGGTAGATCAGCAGCAGCGGAATCGTGATCAGGTCGGCGAAGACGAACGACACGACTCCGCCGAAGCTGATTCCGCCCTTCCACAATGCGGCTGCGAGCGGAACGTTTCCGATAGAGCAGACGAAACTGATGATCGCGACGAACGGCCCAAGCACCACGTTCTCGAGACTCGACCAGAAACCGTGCCCGGTGATGAAGATCGCGCGCCAGAACCAGGTCGGCACCAGCGCAGCAGCGAACCCCGCGACAACGAACCCGGCGGCCATTTCTTTGCGGATCATCGTCAGGTCGCTGATGGTGAACCCACTTGCCTCCGACCAACCGGCCCGGCTACGGATTCGCTCCCGCCAGGGTCGCATCACCAGCTCGCTGTCTCGCTGGCCGTGATGTTCATGAGCGCCACCATGGTCGGTGTTGCGGCTGAGCTCATCGCGAGCCTGCCGGAGCCACGCTTCGGGGATCACTCGGGGCAGCACGAGCCCCAGCAGCACGATCATGATCGCGCCACCGACGAACTCGGCCAACGCGAACTGCCATCCCAGCAGTAACCACAACACGATGCCGAGTTCGACGACGAGGTTGGTCGAAGCGACCATGAACACCATCGCCGCCGTAAAATCCGCGCCACGCAC
>PLCK01000252.1 GCA_003134755.1 Actinomycetota bacterium
GCGCCGGGCGCGACGCCAAGGCCGGTCTTGCCACTGCCGTCGACCTTGCCACCGGCGATCAGCGACGCCATGAAGGTGCCGTGGCCGTAGGAGTCGGTGAAGACGCCGTGCTCCACGACGTGACCGGTCTCGGAGTTAAGGCCCGAGGTGTCGACCGCGTCGACCAGACGGCCGGATGCCCTGTTGAGAGCCGCGGTGTCGGCCACGCCGGTGTCGATGACGGCGATCGTCACGCCCGAGCCGGCGTCGGACTTACCGGCCTTTCCGCCCAGCGTGCTCGCGGCCAGGACACCCTCGGACGACCCGGAGTTGCCGCCGTTGCCTGAGTTGCCGTTGCCTGAGTTGCCGTTGCCTGAGTTGCCGTTGCCTGAGTTGCCGTTGCCTGAGTTGCCGTTGCCGTTGCCGTTGCCCGAGTTGCCGTTGCCGTCCGTCGTGACACCGCTGGCGGTCGTCGGAGCCAGCGTGGGTGCAGTCGTTGGCGTCGGCGTTGCGGGGTCGACGATGGGTCCGAACGAATCACTTGTCAGATGGGCCGTCGCGTTCGCCTCGACGCCGACGACGCCTGGCGTCGCGGCCAGCTGCGCCAGCTGCGCCGACGTCCCGTCGACGATTTCGGCGTGAACCGCACCGAGGTAGCTCTGCACGCGCAGACCAGGAACTGACAGCGGACCGGGGCCCGCGAGCGCAACGATGGCTTGGTGACGAGGTCCGGACGACGTCGCGGCTCCCGCGGGCGCCGCGGCGGTGACCGTGAGGGCCCCCATGACGCCGACTGTGGATGCAAGAGCAAGCAACTTCGTGGCCGCTCGATCCAGTCTCACCAATGTCTCCTCGCTACGCCTGCGCAACCGGTCGACAACTGACGCGACGTCGTGCACAGAGTCGTGTCCAGGTGTTTTCTCGGCATCGGCTACGTCCATCTGTTGTGTCGCGGCCATTTACCGCCCGGTTGGCGTAGTGAGCAGGGTGCGGCCCGATCAGGTGTCGGCGCAGGACAACGGTGGCCTTAGGTTCTTATGCGGCCGAATCCTGGCCATCGGGCTAGGAGAACCGCGGCCCGTGGACTAACGATCACGGGCCTTTGGAGCAAACGGACTAATCCGAAGCTTCAGCCGCGGCCCGCGACGTCCGATGCATTGGTCGGAGAGATGACTGCAGACCGCGGTCATTGCCTGTGGCCGCGCAAGCGGCCCTGACGCTAGGAGGACCGGGGTGACGGCGTTGGTTGAGCACGTGCCGCCCCAGCCGGAGAACTCCGCGGGATTCACCGCCATGGTGGTCGACGACCACCCACTGGTCCGCGAGTCGATGGTGAGCCGCCTCACAGCTATGGGAGCCCGCGAGATCGTCGAGGCTGCCAGCTGTGCCGAAGCCAGGGCCAGGGCCCGCGCAAGCGGACCGCGTGACCTGTGCGTGGTCGACGTCGGCCTTCCCGACGGCTCCGGCCTTGATCTCCTCGCCGAACTGCGCAGCGCGGGCTGGCCCCGGCTTGTCGTGCTGTCCGCTGCCGACGACCCCTACTCCGTCCGTGCCGCGTTCGTGGCCGGCGCCCAGGGCTACCTGCTGAAGTCGGCGTCGCCAGTCGTCGTCGCGGACGGCGTCCGCCGCGTTCTCGACGGTGGCGTCTACGCCGACCCGTCCGTCGCCTCCCTTCTCGCGGCCGGTCTGCGCAACGGTCCGACCAACGAAGGCGTCGGCGAACTTTCGGGCCGCGAGGTCGAAGTTCTGCGCCTAGTTGCCGACGGTCGTTCGAACAAGGAAATCGGCGATGAGCTCGGCTTGTCCGCCTTGACCGTCAAGAGTCACCTCGCCAGGATCGCCCGCAAGCTCGGCACGGGCGACCGCGCCGAGATGGTCGCGCTCGCGATGCGGGCCGGCGTCATCCGCTAACGCCGTTCCGCACTCCCTGGTGCGGCCCGCGCACCGGCCGGGCGCGGGGCCGCACCCCGGCCCTGTCACGCTCCGCGGCTGGCCGCCGCGTCGTACCGTGGTCCCATGTCCGAATCCGTGCCCGGGACGGCGGCCGTTCCCGCATCACCTGGCGCGGCGCCGCTCTTCCTTGAGCCGATGATGCCGCCTGAGCCCGAAATCGAGCCCGAAGTCGGACCCGACACCGTCGCCGCCGTCCGGCCCGCCGATCTCGACGCCGACGCGCCCGCGGCTGCGCCCCCCGAGCTCGCGCCCCTTCTCGAGCTGCGCGACGGCGTGCCCCAGGTAGTCGACGATGACGAGGGGCTGCAGTCCGCAGTGGCCCGGCTGGCAGCTGGGTCCGGCCCGGTCGCCGTCGACGCCGAACGTGCATCGAGCTACCGCTACGGACATCGCGCCTACCTTGTACAGCTGCGGCGTTCGGGTAGCGGAATCGTCCTCATCGACCCGATCAGCTGCCCCGACCTCACAAGCGTCACGGGTGCCCTTGGCGACGCAGAGTGGATCGTGCACGCGGCGAACCAGGACCTGCCGTGCCTGGCCGAGCTTGGCATGTATCCCCCGACCTTGTTCGACACCGAGCTCGCCGGTCGGCTGACCGGCTACCCGCGGGTAGGCCTGGCCACGATGGTCGAGAATCTGCTCGGGTGGCGGATGGAGAAGGACCACTCGGCCGCCGACTGGTCGCGGCGTCCCCTGCCGCAGCCTTGGCTGCGCTACGCCGCGCTCGACGTCGAGTTGCTGATCGAGCTCCGCGACGCACTCGAGACGGAACTCGAACGCCAGGGGAAGCTGGTCTGGGCGCATGAGGAGTTCGAGCACGTCCGGACCGCGCCCACCGCGCCGATCGCGATCGAGCGTTGGCGGCGGGTGTCCGGCATCCACAAGGTCCGGCACCGCCGGCAGCTTGCGATCGTGCGGGCGATGTGGGAGACCCGCGACCGTCTCGCGAAACAGACGGATATCTCTCCCAGCCGACTGCTGCCCGACATCTCGATCCTNNGGTGCGGGACCATGCCGTCTTGCGCGCCAATTTGCCAGCCGTTTTCACCGCTGTCGACGCGGCGTAGGCGGGCGCGCTGCCGGACGCCGAGTTGCCGGAGTCGACTCGTCCCCTGGAAGGACCACCGCCGGCCCACCGATGGGCTGAGCGCGACCGAGCGGCGGCTGATCGGCTAGCCGCCGCCAAGGCCGTGGTCGCCGCACTGGCCGACGAGCACCGGCTGCCCGNNCCTTCGCCGATCCGGCGCCCGGGCGTGGCAGATCACGCTGACGGCCGGACCGCTCGCCCGCGCGCTCGCACGTGCAGCCGCCCACGAGACGAGCCTGCGCGTGGCCTCCACCGAACCGGACGCGGTGGTGACGGCGACGCCGTCCGCATAGCCGATCTCCGATTTCACCCCCACGCGCTATTCAGCCCTGGGCCGCCACCGGTACCGTCAGGCTATGTCGTCGCCCGTGGGGGGCCCGACCGGCGATTCACGACCGGAAGCGCCCTCGTCAGTCAGCCTTCGGGGCGCTGCTTCGCGCCCCGCTCGAGCCCGTAGCCGGCAGCCCCGAGCGCTCGCCGCGCCTGCTGAACTGACCCTCGACGAGCGCACCGCGCTGCGCCGGTGCATGCTCGCGGTTTCGGTCATGCACGACATCGACATGCTCCCGACCGACACCGGTGCGCTGCTGGCGGGCGTCCCGCAAGTCACGGTGACGCTGACCGACGTCGCGGCGGCAATCCGCGACGCCGACCCGAATTCGCCGTCCGCCCATGGTCGGCTCGACCTCTGGTTGCGGGTGCGGCGGGCGATCGCCGAACGGTCACTCGACGAGCTTGCAGAGACTCTGCGCCCGGTCGCGCTACCGGTGGGCCACGAACTCCATCCGGGGCCGAGCTGGGTGCGGCAGCGAGTTCTCGGTGGCTGCCTCGACCTCGGCATCGGGTTCG
Organism: Actinomycetota bacterium; assembly: GCA_003134755.1. Classification (GTDB taxonomy): domain Bacteria; phylum Actinomycetota; class Actinomycetes; order Acidothermales; family Acidothermaceae; genus PALSA-607. The sequence continues at coordinate 3,869 of PLCK01000252.1, forward strand.
CCGGCCTCTTCCGCGACCAGCCCGACAACGTCATCGTGACCCCGCAGAGCGTGCTCGACGCCGCGGGCATCGACGCCGGGCCGTGGTGGCGTGGAGCGAATGAATATCTCGAGAACATGGGCGCACTGGCGACCAGCCGGTGGCGACGCGAGCCACGCGGTCCGCTCCGGCCGATGGGCGACTGTGACGTGATCACCTTGCTGGCGTCGGCGGTGTTTCGCGGCGCCCTGTGTGCCGACGCCGGTGGCATGCGGGCCATCGCCGCCCCGATGCGCAACCGCGGCTGGCTGGAGCTTTCGCGGATCGACTCAGCCTTCGCCCTCAGCGCTGCGGCGATCACCGACGACGAGAACCGCGGTTTCCCTCGGCCGATCCTGCTGACCATCGATGAAGTGACGATCGTCCNNGCAGCGGCACCGGCGCTGGCCGAGGACTAGCTTCAGTCGGTCACAGTCTGCGGCTGGTCGACAGCGTTGAGCCCGGCCACCCGCTCGACGACCTCACGCGCGATGTCCTGGGCGGTCAGACCGATGTCGACGAGCACCTCGGAACGCTTGCCCTGGGCTAGGAACTCCTGCGGGATCGACTGCACCTGCACCGGTGTCGAGACACCCGCGTCGC
>PLCK01000051.1 GCA_003134755.1 Actinomycetota bacterium
GCCGTGACCGTGGACATGATTGCCACCGGCACGGACATCAGAGCGCTGGAGGTTCTCATCTTCCTGCGCGACGTCCGCAGCCGCGTCTATTTTGAACAGATGAAAGGCCGCGGCACGCGCGTGCTGACCGCCACGGACTTGCAATCCGTCTCCGGCGAAGACGCCCGCGCCAAGACCCGCTTCATCATCGTGGATGCCGTGGGCGTGTGCGAGAGCGACAAGACCGAATCCCGTCCGCTCGACCGCCAGCCCACCGTGCCGCTCAGGTCGCTGCTGCAGCGCGTCCTCTTTCCCGGTGGCCGCGATGAAGACACACTGACCACTCTGGCTGCGCGCCTCGCCCGGCTCGACCGCCAGCTCGAACCCACCCAGCGCCAGCAGATCGCCACCGCCTCCGGCGGGCACANNACGCCCGCCACTCTCGCTGGCGCGCTGCTCCGTGCCTACGATCCCGACGCCATCGCAGAACGCGCCACCGGCCGGCCTGGTGCCGAAGCGCAAGAACTCGCGCCGGAAGAATTCGAAGCCGCTCGCCAACAACTGATCACCGAGGCCTGCGTACCCTTCGACACACCCGCGCTGCGCGAAACGCTCGCGCGGCTGAAGACGGAGACGGAACAAGCCATCGACATCTACACGCCTGATGAAGTGATGACCCAAGGCTTCGACGCCGCCGCGAAGGCGAAGGCCGCGGGCCTCGTCCAGGCCTTCCGCGACTACCTGGCGCAACACCAGACCGAGATCGACGCCCTGCAGATCCTCTACAGCCGTCCGTACAAGCAGCGCCTCACCGAGCTGATGCTCAAGGAGCTGGAGAAGAAACTGCGCGACAACCACGCCGCATGGACGGAGGACCGTCTGTGGGACGCCTTCACCGTCACCGCGCCCGACAAGGTCAAGGGCCGCACGCAGGCCGGACGCTTCGCCGACCTCGTCGCCCTCGTCCGCTTCGCGCTCGAGCAACAACCCGTGCTCGCGCCTTTCGCCGACTCTGTGTCGGACAGATTCAACGAATGGCTCATGGACAAGGCCAAGGCTGGCACCGTCTTCACGCCCGAGCAACTCGCATGGCTCAACCTCATCCGCGACCACATCGCCACCAGCCTGAGCATCGAGCCGGAAGATCTGGAGCTCTCACCGTTCAACCAGCGCGGCGGTCTGGGCAAAGCGCATCAGCTCTTCGGCGAGCAACTGTCGGAGCTGCTTGATGAGCTCAACGAGGCGCTCGCGGCGTAATCTTGCTATGGCAAAGAAACAAAACAAGAAAGCTTCACGGAAGGCCGACAAGGGCCGCATATGGCAGGACCCACATTGGAGTGTCAAATGGGGGAAGCTTGTTCCTTCACCGGGTCGCCCACACAACGTCAAGTCACTCCTCCGGTGGGTTGGCGAAAAGCTTCCGTACGAAGCCTTGGCCGAAACAAAGAAGAAACTGGAGCAAGAAGGGGCCTCAAAGGATGGGGTCTACATTGCGCACGACTCCATGGGGTACGGGCGCTATGTTGGTCGAGGAAACGTGTTCCAACGGCTGGACGCACGACAAAGGGCTCATCCGAAGGAACTGGCTTACTTCTCGTTCTACATCGTGGCCGACAAGAAACACGAACGTGAGATTGAGACGTTGCTCATCCGCTTGGGCGGCGCCCATCTACAATTCAACGAGAGAAAGAAGCGCGTGGATATTTCTCCGGGTGATGTCCGCGACTACGAGGCGGGGACCAACTACATAGAACGGCAAAAGAAGAAGGGGAAAAAGAAGAAGTGACCGACTGGAAGATAGCTCTCTTCGATGAAGTCGTGGACGTCCTGGACTCGCGGCGAATTCCCGTCAACAGCGAAGAGCGGTCGAAGCGCGTTGGGGATATTCCTTACTACGGCGCTACGGGTCAGGTGGGATTCATCGACGAACATATCTTCGACGAGGAATTGGTGTTGCTCGGCGAGGATGGCGCACCATTCCTCGATTCTGGAAAACCAAAAGCCTACATGATTCGCGGCAAGTCTTGGGTGAACAACCACGCGCACGTGCTGCGCGGAAAGCCCGGACTGCTGAATGGGTTTTTACTCTACCAGCTCAACAATCTCGACTACAGCCCTTACGTGAGCGGCACGACGCGGCTGAAACTTCCGCAGGGGCCAATGAAGCAGATTCGGTTGCTTGTCCCGACTGAAAACGAGCAGCGGCGGATTGTTACCGAGATCGAGAAGCAATTCACGCGGCTCGAAGCTGGAGTGACGGCGTTGCGGCGGGTGCAGGCCAACCTCAAACGCTACCGCGCCGCCGTCCTCAAAGCCGCCTGCGAAGGCCGCCTCGTCCCCACCGAAGCCGCGCTCACCAAAACCGGAAATCGGAAAGCGAAATTTGAAACCGGCGAGGGCCTGCTCGCCCGCATCCTCACCGAACGCCGGCAAAGCTGGCGGGGTCGTGGCGCATACAAAGAATCCGCCGTGCTCGACACAGCACATCTACCGCGACTCCCGGAAGGCTGGACTTGGGCGACGCTGGATCAACTTGGCCAAGAAGGGCGCCCGATCATCTACGGGATTATCAAACCTGGGCCTCACATTCCCGATGGCGTTCCCTACGTCCGGGTGACCGAGATGAAAGACGGTCGAATTGACGTTCCAAATCTCAGGCGCGCGTCACGCGAGCGAGCCGCAAAATTCGCCCGTGCTACTCTCGCGCCTGGGGATGTATTGATCTCAAAAGACGGCACTATTGGCCGAGTTGCTGTTGTTCCGACCGAACTCGCGGGTGGCAACATCACGCAGCACGTCATGCGTGCTCCAATCCACGCGATGATGTTCCGAGATTTCGTTGTTTGGGCGATCCGCTCTGACTGGTGTCAGCATTGGCTGACTGGAGAAACACGCGGAGTCGCGTTGAGGGGTGTGAACGTCGAAGATTTCCGTCGGCTACCCATTCCTCTCCCACCTCTCGCCGAGCAGACGCGGATCGTGGCGGAAGTGGAGCGGCGGTTGAGCGTGGTGGAGGAGCTCGAAGCGGTGGTGTCCGCCAACCTCCAGCGCGCCGGTCGTCTGCGGCAGTCGATCTTGCAGAAAGCTTTCACTGGCCGGTTGGTCGCGCGGTTCGGTTGACGTTATAACATTTGTGAGTACACTGGGGTCATGGTCCTTCAATTGAAACTCCGCAAAGTCGGCAACTCGGTGGGCGTCATCCTGCCGAAGGAAGCTCTCGCCCATCTCAAGCTGGAGGAAGGCGACTCCGTGTCCGTGACGGAAGGGCCGGATGGCAGCCTGCGGTTGAGTCCGTCCAAGGCCGAGGTCACGCGCCAAATGGACGTGGTGCAGGACGTGATGAAGCGCTATCGCCACACCTTACGCGAACTGGCCAAGTGAAGCAGCCGGAATGGGTGCTGCGCGCAGTGGTGTTCGCCGCGCACGAACAGTCACTGGCACAGTTCGGCGGCTCGGCAGGGGTGCGTGACGAGGGGTTGCTGGACTCGGCACTGGCCAGACCGCTGAATCTCTTCGCCTACGACAAGCCCAGCCTTTTCGATCTCGCGGCGAGCTACGCCTTCGGGATCGTGAAGAATCATCCGTTCATTGACGGCAACAAGCGGACGGGTTTCATCGCCGCGGTCGCCTTTCTCGAGCTCAACGGATACACATTCCGGGCGAGCGAAGTGGACGCCACATTGCAGACACTGGCCTTGGCCGCTGGAGATATATCCGAGGCCGTGTTCTCGGAATGGTTGAAGGCCAACTCGAAACGCGCATGAGCAATCCCACAGCCCTCGTTCAGAAGCTCTGGAACTACTGCAACATCCTGCGCGATGACGGCCTGTCCTACGGCGACTACGTCGAGCAGCTGACGTTTCTGCTGTTCCTCAAAATGGCCGACGAGCAGGCGCGGCCGCCGTTCAACAAGCCGTCGCCCATCCCGAAAGGTTTCGGTTGGGACGCGCTGCTGAAGCTGGATGGCGACGAGCTTGAGATTCACTATCGCCACACGTTGGAGGATCTGGGCAAGCGCTCGGGCATGCTCGGCGTCATCTTCCGCAAGGCGCAGAACCGGATTCAGGATCCGGCCAAGCTAAAGCGACTGATCATCGACCTCATCGACAAGGAAAACTGGTCGGCGTCGGGCGTTGACATCAAGGGCGACGCCTACGAAGAGTTGCTGAGCAAGGGCGCCGAAGACATCAAGTCGGGCGCGGGCCAGTACTTCACGCCGCGCCCGTTAATCCACGCGATCGTCGACTGCGTTGACCCGACGCCCGCAGACACGCTCATCGATCCAGCGGCAGGTACCGGCGGATTCCTTCTGGTCGCCCATGAACACGCTTCGCGCAATGCGGAGAACATGACGCCTGACCAGCGGGCACATCTGCGCGACAGCTTCGTGCGTGGAGTCGAACTTGTCGACGGAACCGCGCGGCTCGCTGCGATGAATCTTCTGCTGCACGGAATCGGTCGACCCGACGGCCCGAGCCTGATCGACGTCAAGGACTCGCTCATTGCCGACCCTGGTCAGCGGTGGTCAGTCGTCCTGTCGAATCCGCCGTTCGGTCGCAAGTCGTCGATCACGATGGTCGGCGCCGATGGCCGAGAGGCACGGGAGGACCGGGAGATCGAGCGGCCCGACTTCGTCGTCACGACCGCGAACAAGCAACTGAACTTTGTACAGCACATCGCCACGATCCTCGACATCAACGGGCGCGCGGCGGTCGTCGTCCCCGACAACGTGCTCTTTGAAGGCGGCGTCGGCGAAACGCTGCGCCGAAGGATCCTGCGCGATTTCGACGTCCACACGTTGTTACGGCTGCCCACTGGGGTCTTCTACGCGCAAGGCGTGAAGGCCAACGTGCTGTTCTTCGACAAGCGGCCGGCGAGTGAGCGGCCGTGGACGGAACGGCTGTGGGTCTACGACCTACGCACCAACCGGCACTTCACGCTCAAGCAAAACCCATTGCGGCGCGAGCATCTCCAGGATTTCGTCGACTGCTACCTGCCGGGCAAAGCGCGATCGGAGCGTGTCGAGACCGAGCAGTTCCACTCGTTCTCCTACGACGAACTCGTCGCGCGAGACAAGGCCAACCTCGACATCACGTGGCTGCGTGACGACTCACTCGAAGACCTCGACAACCTGCCGGCGCCCGAAGTGATCGCTCGCGAAATCGTCGAGGATCTCACCGCCGCACTCGCCGAATTCGAGGCCGTCGCGGCAGCCCTAGAAGTCAGTGTCAACAGCGCGATCGCCGAATGACGTTGACTGACTACCGGTCGTCTCGTGGCGCCGCCCTTGAAAGAACTTGCGCATGAACAGGCGCATGCCGTCCGCGATGTCGGTAACGAACCGCTCGCAAGCTTGCTCTGTCGGAGACGGACCTCCACGAGCTGCTTCCCAGTGCGAAGATCACCGTCTGGCGCAGTCGGTGCATTGGGCGACGCAATATCGCTATGGGCGGCCCTGGGTTAGGGTTAATCGGTGAGCTTCATCGACAGTCTCGGTGGCGAGCAGGTAGAGGTCATCAAGAACGAAGGCGCTGAGGACGAGCAGCGACTCAAGGTAAAGGCGGTCATCCAGCCTGACCAGGGGTTCTTCCCTGTGGACACTGCCGTATTTGAGGGCGATGTCGTTGAGTGTGCCGACCCCCGCGGAGGGACGCGACGTCTCTCTGTCGGCGAGGTGAAGATCAACCGGATTGGACAGGCCGCTGTCGATCACCTCGCTGTCGAGTGGCGGAAGACGTCGCCTGTTCGCGCGGCTGCCGTCCGACGGCTTGGTATTGAGGGCCTGCACCCAGCAGTCACTACCGCGGCGAATGATCTATTCACTGACGGGCACTACGCATCGGCAATCTTGGAAGCGTTTAAGTCGGTAGATTTGCGTGTCCGACAACTCTCTGGGATCGAGTCGAGCGGCAAGAGCCTTATGGGTCAAGCACTGTCCGGTGATCCACCTCCGGTGAATTTGGCGGTGGAGACGGGACGCAGCGGCGAGGACGAGCAAGAAGGCTTCAAGCTCATCTTCATGGGAGCGATGCAAGGTATTCGAAACCCGAAGGCGCACGAAGCCATCGAGCAGCTCGACCCGCAGCGCGCACTCGAATACCTCGCCTTCGCGAGCCTGCTCATGCGGCGACTTGACGACGGTTTGCAGACCGGCCAGCCGTAGCAGTGCATGAGAGTCCCCTGACCAGAGCACTCGTCACCGCAAGGTCGTGGAGCGACGTAGCTCTCCGCGAGTGCCTTGTGGCTGGCGTAGCAGCTTGCGCAGAGCGGCCCCGATCATCACTGGGACTATCGCACTAAGCCGTACGACCAAACCTAACCGTCAATGGTCGTGGCGTTCGCATCGGCTGGCCCTCGGCATTCGCAAGGTTGACGTCGCCCGGGACCAGCCTGTTTGGCCCGCGCGGCCGAACCTTCTTGGTGTCTCCATCGCGGCTCACGCCACCGTTGGTCGCGCCGCCGCAGTGTCTCGACCATTGCCCGGCCAGGGCTCCACCCGGCCTGCGCGGATGAACTGTTCGACATCAGCGGCGTTGAAGCGGATGTGGCGACCGACTTTGTTGAAGGCGATCCGGCGTTCGGCGACAAGGCGTCGTACGAAGCGCTGGGAGGTGCCGAGCCGCTCCGCTACTTCCTCAATATTCAGCATGCGATCCATTCGGTCTGCTCCTTTGTCGTGGCGATGGGCGGGGGTCTCACAGCGATGGCGAATCCTGTTCTGGGCCCGCGGCGGTCGAGAATGTTCGCGGGCGGGCGGCAGTTGTCGCGCGCGCCTGCCGGCACGCACCGAGTGCGCGTCCGCGAGCGATGCGTTGGTTCGGGTCGGGCGGGTCGGGTTCGCCGAGCGGGTGGCCGTGCTCCGGAACCTGATATCGGTCGCGGTACGCGGCGATTACTCCGACGGCGGCGACCCAGGTGGCTCGACGGCGCGGATCAACGGGGGGCTTCCCGAGTGCGCGTAGCCAGGTCGGCGGGTTGCGCAGTACCTGCCGGGTCACGGCGTCGGCGCGGCTAGTCATCAGGGCCTCGAGTTGCTCGATGGCGCCGCGTTGGTCTGCCGGAACGTCGGTGTCGGGTTGACCCGCGGGCGTGATGAGTCCGCCGATCAGTGGGTCGGCCCGATGCCCGGGGGGAGCCATGCGCTCGTGCCAGGCGGTCACGCGATGGTGCAGGACTGCGGCGAGGTCGCGGGCCGCCGCGGCGTCGTCCGTCGTGTCGTTGCGGACGTCCAGTGGTGCCGCTGCAACGAGCGCGGGCAGCACGCGTTGTATCGGGTGCCCGTCATGGTCGGCTCGACGAAGCGTTGCGACCAGTGGCCCATACGCGGGCGAGGCTTCGACCCGGCGCAGTTGGTTGACGGTTAGTCCGCTGCTGGCAATGACTGCCGCCCAGCGTTGGCGTTGCGCGGTTTGCACGAGGGTTTCGTGCATCGGCGCGAGTTGCGCGAGCGAGGTCGCCTGGTCTTGCAGGGCGCGCAGGGCCTGGGTCGCCGAGGTCTGCGCACCGCTGGTGGCGAGGATCTGCGCCATGACGTGGCGACCGGTCTGATCCGGTACGGGCGCCCCGTCGTAGCCGAGATCAGGGAGGTCTGTGGCGATGAACGCGTGGTTGTCGGCTCGGCCGCGGGTCATCGCGACGTAGGCGAGTTCGCGACTCATACCTGGCCGCAGGATCACAAACGTTGCATCGACCGTCATGCCCTGCGCGCGATGCGCGGTGGTGGCGTAGCCCAGTTCGACGTGCTCGGCGACGTAGTCGGCTGGCAGCTGCACCTCGGACTTGCTCGCTCGTACTTGGGACTTGATGTCGGCCTTCCTTTGCACGAGCAGCGACCCGTCGTCCGCGCGGGCGGTGACCATCCACAGGTCACCGTTGCGAACCCAAGCGCCGGTGCTGGTGCGCAGGTCACGGCGGTTGCGTCGGGTGACGATCACGTCGCCGACACCTGCGACCGTGTCGTCATGCAAGCGGGCGCCGCCTGGTTCGACGGCGCCGGCGCGTACTCGCGTAGCGCGGGCTTGGGTGTTGAGGTCGGCGACGGTCGCGTTGTCCGCGGCAATCAGCAACGCACTCCGCCCGTCGCGGATCGCGGTTTCCCACGCGCTGTAAGCCCCGGCCGTCATCACCTCCGCGGGTCCGTCGTGCAACCGCCCGTGCGCCGCGTAGGTGTCGATGCAGTCGGTGTTACCGATGCGTAGTTGTTGGCCGGCGGCGGCTTCCCACGCAAGGTCGAAGCGCCACAGCGACGCCAGTTCGACGGCCTGGGTCTGCGTGGCGAGCAGCCCGAAGGCGCCGCCGGCGTCCACCGACGACAGTTGTCGGTGGTCACCGACCAACAGCAGTTTTGCTCCGGCTGCTCGGGTTTGTTGGGCCAGCGTGTCCAGGGCCAAAGTGCCGGCCAGGGATGCTTCGTCGACGATGAGCAGCTGCCCGTAGTGGAGGCGGTAGCGAGCGTCCAGCGGCTTCCTAGGACCTTGCGCGGCCGCGCCGGTGGTCTCGTGCAGCCACTTGGCGGTGTTCTCACACCCGATGCCGAGCGCTTCGGACAGTTCGTTCGCGGCGGTCGCGGACGGCGCGAGCCCGACGACGCTGCCCGGCCCGAACGCGTGCTCCCATGCCGCCCGCAACGCTCGCAGCGTGCGCGTCTTGCCGGAGCCGGCGGGTCCCACTAGCACGTCGATGTTGCGGCCGGAGGCGGCGATCGCCTGAACGGCGGCGCGCTGGTCGGTCGACAATCCAAGGGCCGTGTCGTGCATCACGTGGGCCACCAAGGCCTCATCGATGCGTGGGCTGTTCGTCGTCGTTGCTGCCGCGAGAAGCCGCTGCTCCGCATCCAGGACACGGCTGGAGGTGAAGACCTCGGCGCGGTGACGGCGAAACGCCGACGTGCCGTCGGCTCTCGCGAAGTCAGCGACCAACGGTGTCAGATCAGGTGGTGTCAGCTGCAGGCAGTGGTCATCGATTGCGAGCTGGGCGACGCGTTCGACCAGCCGAAGCCGATCGGCGGGCGTAGCGAGGCGCAGCATTTTGGAGGCACGCGCCGCTTCGGCGAGCAGGTTCCAGCGCGTCCACGTCGCGCGCTTCTCCGTCACTGCGTCCACAACATCGGCGGCGAGTCGACGCAGCACCTCATCGTCAAACGCACCGGCCCGAGGCGTGCCCGGGCCGGTGTAAAGGATGCGGCGAACAAGGTGCTCGACTGGTTCGGGCAGCAGCCGGGTCGCGCGTTGCTGCCAGTCGCGCAGCAGCTCGGTCAGCCCACGGAGTTGCTTGGCGGGTCGGGACTTGCGGGTGGCCAACTGCCGGAGCCGGATCATTTCCGGTCGGCTAGGCGTGCGGCCTTTCGTAGCCCGGAACTCGTCGAGGAGATCGCGTAGCGATGCGTGGACTTGGGTGGCGCGGGTGGAGAACTCGGCCAGCAGCACGTCGTCGACTCCGTCGATTTCGAACCCCGGCGACCTCCGCTCACCGCGGTCGCGTAGTGCCCAGGTGGCGCCGGTGTCGCGGTGGACGGAGTCGGCGATGAGGCAGTCGTAGACCTCACTGACCGCGACGGTGGCGGCGTAAAGGGCTTTGGCGTCGATGCTGCGCCACCGCCCGTCCAAGCCTTGGACTTTGTTCGCGATCACGAGGTGGGTGTGCAGGTTCGGGTCGCCGGTGCGGGTGTCCCAATGGTCGAACCCGGCCGCGATCGCTCCGCGGACCGGGACTTGGGCGACTCCGCCGGAGCCGATCCGGGTGAAGAGCGCGTGCCCCTCGATCAGTTGCAGACAGGTGTTGACGGCGTCGCGGTGCGCATTCGCGATCCGGGTCTGGGTGGCTGGGTCGGCGAGTGCCCACAGCACGCTGACCGACTTCGGCACGGTGAACGTTAGGTCGAACCCGGAGCACGCGATCGGTGTCCGGCGCCGCTGCTCCTCCAACTCGATGACCGCGATCGCCGCAACGCGATCGGGCTTCGGCAGATCAGCTGGCAACGCAACAATGCGGGCCGCGATCCGCTCGGTCGCGGTCTTGTGCAACGCCCACGCCTTACCCAACGGTTGCTCGGTGACCGGGTCGAGACCGAGACTGAAGAGCCGTTCCATCCCGGTCTCGTCGATCAACCCACTGACCCCGGCACCGGCGGCCAGGCCGGGCAGGCCGGCACCGAGCCACCGCCCGGGCGGGTAGCCGGCCGCGGTGTAGTACGCCGACAACGGCGTCTCCGCCGCGCGCTCCACATCCCCGCAGCAGGTGTGCCGCAACAGATACGTGACCCCGCCGCCGGCTGACAACTTGTGCAACGACATCACCGACGATCACCACCATCGGTGCGACCGGGCATGGGCACGGCGACGCCAACGGCGGCGTGCCGCGGCCGGCTTTTGCGCATCGTGGCGCCCCTCCCGAAGAAAAAGTCCTCTCACTAGGGGATGTGTGACACCAAGGTCGGGAAACTCGGGCCCTTCCGGCGGGCGGGCCATTTCGTTATCGAACTGTGACCACACAAGGCGCCCCCACGCCGACCGCCACGGCGTCGAAAAGGCCCCTCCCAGGACCCCTCGCCGCGCCTGCCACCAGATCGCAGAACAGCGTCATCCGCCGAGCCAAGACGGGACGCACGCAGCCCGGCCGCGAGGCTGACCCTCCTGGAGTGCAAGACGAGTCCGGGTTATTGCGATTGGTTTGCGAAGGGTTGGTCGGTCATGAGTTGTCCACTGATCACGCCTTCGCCTTCCTGCGCCGGGTTGTTGAGGGTGAGGCTGACAAGTGACCTAACAAGGAGGCAGGCAGTGGTCGGGGATGACGGGTCGAACGTCAAGCGACCGACGGCCAGTTTGGTTCGGCTATGGAGCGATGCGGTCGCGCTGCAGCAAGGCGCCGCTGCGATCGCCGTCCGACCCGGTGTCGACGACGACCTGCGCTTCACCACGGCCGCCGGCCACTGCGGCGAAGCAGCCGACGAAATCCACCGCGCCTACCCCAACATCGCCCAGCTCGGCGACGTGCCGGCGCTCGCCACACAGGTCGAGCACCTTGCCACAGTGGAGGCGACCGAACACCTGCTCGCGGCGACCGCGGCCGTCATCCATGACTTCGACGTCGACGACCCTGGCTTGCTCCCAACCGACATGCTCGCCGCCGGGTCGGCCGCGACGTGGCTAGGCCTGGCGCACTACGCGATGAGCGGTCGGTTTGCCGTGACGACGACGGCCGTCGAATGAACGCGTCGATGTCGAGCAAGGGACTAGTGCCGAAGCAGTGCCTGGCAGAACGTCTCGACGGCAACCAGTGCGTCTGCCGCGAGTGTTGAGGAATCTTCATCGGGGTGGTCGATGCCGAACTGGTCGGCGTAGGCGGTTGGCCCTTGCGCGCGAGGATCGGAGAAGTTCGCGGCCAGGTCCTGTAAGGCAGTTGTGAGACCACCGAGATCCGCGCCGAACGTATCGAGCACCAGTTGGACGGCGGCTCGCGGACCGCCCGCGTCGTTGTGCAGGAGGACGAAGGCGATGTCGTACCAGTCCTTCGCCTTACGTCGTCCGTGCGCGGCGGCGACTTTCGCAAGTAGGAAGCCGGCGAGACCGGTCACGTTCACCTCGACGTTGCGCCACACCCCGCCGTCCTTCGCGGAGATTCGCCGCACCTCGACGTCACGAGCGGCGAAGCTGGTGCCGCGCAGGTTCGCTGCACCCAGATGTTCGCAGTCGTCGAAGATGACGGTGGCGCCGGCGGGTTCGGTCTCCAAGTCCACGAGCAGCTCGAACTTCACGACAGCTCGGACGCCGTCCGCAACTGTGGCCCACCGCCATACGCGCTCTCGATCCGGTACGAACTCGGCGTTGCGCAAGGCCTGTTCGAGCCGACGGGTGTTGACGACTCCGCCCGCAATCTCCAGGTCGACCTGCACGTCGATGTCGGTCGTACCGGCGTGCGCGACGCCTGCACCGGAGCACAGCAGCTGGGGCACGAGCCCGCCGAGGACGACGAACTCAGGCCGCTCGCCGTAGTGGTGCACCACTCGTACCAGAGCAAGCTCCGCTGCCGCGCGTGCAGCCTGGGACCGCACCGGTTCGTCATCCATGCGCAGGCTCTTTCATAAAGTGCTCCCGAAGATGCTCGGCGGCGTCCTCGCCACGAACCCCGGTCTGCCGCAGATCCGCATAGACCCGCGGCCACGGCACGCACCGCACACCGTCACCGACCGTTTCGCAGAGGCGCTCGGTGGCCGATCCTGGGAAGGGTCGCAGCACGAGGCGCCCTCCCTCTACTGGGCGGGCACCAATCTCTCGGGCTGCGAGCTGGAGGTCGGCTAACGACGCGGCTTCGACGTAGATTTCGAGCGGTGCGATCTGCGTGAGAAAAGGTGCAAGTACCGCGGCCGCAAGTGAGCTGGTCGCCGCCCACGACCGGGCTGCCTGCTCCCAGCCGGATGCCGCCTCGATGACTTCCCTGGTCGGGTCTCGCCACACGACCCCGACGCGCAGCTCGAGATCCGCGCGCAGCGCGGGCACTGCCTCGGCGTAGGAATCGAGGAGCCCGTCGGCGTCCAGGATTCGTCGCGCGTTCAGCCGACCGCGCGGCTGGTCGGCAGCGAGAAAGCCGCTTTCGGCCAAGTAAGCCAAAGCCCGGCTGACGGATCCGACGGACAGACCCGTGGTTTGCACCACTGCTGAACCCGTCGGTTCGGTACCGGACAGCACTGCCTCGGCGACCCCGAGCGTGGCACGTTTCCACGAAGCCTTCGCCGCGGGCGCGCGTGATGGCGATCCGTCGCGGGACACAAAGAGTGAACCAATGGCCAGCTGGGCCGCGCCTGTCTCATCGATCCAGCCGACCCCGGCCTCGTCGAGCAACGCCCGCGCGCCCGGCGACATCACCGGTGCGACCAGCAGCTCAGGTTGCGGCGAGGTGCTGAGAGCCTCCCGCACCTGGCGTGGCCACCCACGTACGAGCCAACCAGCGCGAACACGTGATCGTCCGATCCGAAGATCGGTGAGTGTGCCCGCGTCTCGGATGACGTCGACAGGTACCGACGACGGAAGGACTGCTCTTGCCGCAGCCACCAGCCGATCGGCACTCATCCGCGACTCCTAACTTTCCATGGCTGAGCATACCTCAATACATCAGTGAGGTATTTTAATTACTGAGCTTTTCGCTCCCCGAGGCATGGTTGCGGCACGATGGCTCGGGTGCCACGGAACGGCAATCATCAGGAACCTGGAACGGCACGGCAGGACGGCCGCCCTGAGTTGCACGCAGTCCACCAACGTGAAGGCGATGGCGCGCGTGTGGGCGAGCTGCTCGCTACGTGACTGAGTGCGAGCAGGGGCAACCGCATCGAAAGACTCGGGTTCCGCGCGTACTCTTCCCTGGCATGTCCGACGAATTCGGCAGTGCCGTCGGGGCCCATGAGGCCGAGGCGCCGCGGTGGGTAACCGTCGCTCCCGGGCCCCAAATGAGCGTCGACTGGGACTCGTGGGTGGTCGAGCTGCATGCGCGAGACTCCGGCGGCGATCAGCTCATCGCCTCCACAAGTCTCCTCACGTTGGCCGTCGACTCCATGAACCACACTCCCGAACCATTCTTGGAGGAGCTGTTCGCCTCGCAGGGCGACGAACCTCTGGGTCTTCGGGCGGACCTGCCTACGCCGACTTCGGGCAGCCAGCTTGTCTATATTCGACATTTTTTGGTCCGCTTCGAGTGGCGCCGCCACGGACTCGGTACCGAACTGCTGAGCACGGCCCTGGCCGAGTGCGCTCCGCAGCCCCACATCGTCGGCCTCATTCCGGTACCGGACGACGCCGGTGATGAGCACCGCCCGCCCGTCGATCCCACCGACCCTCAGCAAATAGCCGAAGTGCAGGCGTACTGGCGCTCCCTTGGGTTCGCGCCCTACGGCGATCCAGACTCCACGACCGGTCTCCAAACATGGATCCGCTTGGACGCGCACGAACTCATCGACCCGATGCACACCGCGTCACGCGTCCCGCCGCTCTGACCTGGGCCGGATGCCGGTCGAGATCGCGGTGGCGGGCGGGCCCGCATCGTCGAGGGGCACATTTTTTCCCTCGCGCCCGCACGCCCGCCAGACCTGACCGGGCGCCTCTAGTTAGAAGAGGACGGGATCCGGTTCCAGTTGTCGCCGCCGCTACGCTCCGGGCTGCCTTTGCGGACTCGGGGCACTGCTCTTCCCGCAATCTGCGTTTCAGAGCCTTCCCGAGCGTGTCGCTGAGCTATCCTTCGCGTAGGGAGAACGTTACCGTCGGCAAGTAGCGGCCGCCACCCCGATCACCCCTACCTTCGAACCGGTGCGAAGCAGTTCTCTCCCGAACTAACCCCTACCTTTAGACCTGGGTGTCGTATTACCTCTATGGCGGCTACTACGAGATAGCATCGATACCCAGTTAGATAGCCACTCATAGCTCCCCCGGCCTGCACAAGCGACACGAGGTGGCGGCTCATGCAACGACCGAGCCCGGACGCGTTAGCGGCCGCTCGTGCCGTTGCGCGCCGCAACCACGATCGGGCCGCGCAGGTCCGGCGACTGTTCGTCGAACGGCCCGACACCTCAAACGTCACGCCGCTGGCGCTGATGCTCCGTGGTGGCCGCGGGGGACAGGTCCGGCTCAAGACCTATCTGTCGATCCTGTGGCTTGCGTCTGCACCACCCCATGACGTCGCCTATCCGTCGCGGGCCTGGGCCACGCTGCTCGACCTCGGCGACCCGGCAGGGCGAGGTGCGCGACGGATCACCGACGCGACCAGCTGGCTTGAGTCTCATCACTTCATCACCGTCGAGTCGCGGCCAGGGCACCCCAACGCCATCACCCTGCTCGATGAATCCGGCACCGGTCGTCGGTATCGGGTGCCCGGCGCCGCCTACAACAAGGCCGCCAGCCGCGACGCCGAGCCACACATCCTGGCCCGCCACCGTTACATCCAAATCCCCGCCGCGTTCTGGACATCGGGTTGGCTGGCGGCACTGTCGGGCGCTGCCGTGGCCATGTATCTGGTCCTGCTGACCGAACAAGCCGGTCACTCCCTCGGCCGCGAACTTTGGTTCAGCCCCGAAACGGCCCGACTCCGCTACGTATTGTCCGACGACACGCGGTCCACCGGGCTCGGCGAACTCCGTCGGGCCGGCCTGGTAGCCGTCCGCCGCCGGCCGGTCGCCACCGACATCTTCGACGTGCAGCGCTTCCGCAACGTCTACGTGCTCCAACCGGACCGTCTGACGGACGTAGCCGAGGTGCCGGGCCCAAGGCAGGCACACGAAGTCGACAGCGAAGCGATCGCGAAGAAGCCCCAAGGGAAAGCCCTGCGTAGTCGCCGCGCCGCTCCGGTGCCTTCGGTGGCTGCCCGGCCTCGACGCAAGCCCGCGTGACGCTGAAACCAGGCCGCAGGCTGGCGGGGCGACGCCGGGGCCGGAGCGCACTGATCTCGAACGTGGGACTCTCGCCAGCATGACCATGAGCCCCGTGACCGAGCTGGCCGAGGCTCGAACTGCCTACCTCGCGGCGGTTTCGCCCTTCTACGACGAGACGCTGGCGGCGGTCATCGAGGCCGTTGCGTCTTCGGGAAGCATCGGCAAGGCCGACATCGGCGCGTTGTTGTTCTGGAAGCGCCTCAGGGCCGACACGCCGTGGGTCACGACGTTGCACGCGCTGCCCGACGCCCAAGTCCGCGACGTGACAGCGCGAGCGGTTTCCCAGGCGCGCGACGTGACACTGTCGTTGCCCGAGGCCGCCCTACAAGCACGTTCCACGCTGGCGGTCCTTCCAGGCTTCCGCTCGGGTGACCCCATGGCTTCCGCGCTCCTCGTGGCGGCAGCGCCCGAACGAATGGCGGTGTACGACCGGCGAGCTGGTCACGGGCTGCAGATTCTCGGCATCGACGTGCCGCTTAGGCATGGTCATTACGGGCGCTACATGGCCGTCGTCGAGCACCTCACCAAGCAGATGAACGCGGCCGGGCACGCGTGGAACCCCCGCACTGTCGATACCGCATTGTTCTGGCTCGGCCGCTGAGACGCCCAGCGCCTGCTGGGCCTTTGCCAAATCGCGCTTGCGTCTCTTGGCTCAGCAGCAGCCGATGCCTGGTCACCAAGATGTTCAAAGCAAGAAGGACGCAACCATGCCGATGCCCAACGCTGCGCTGAATCCAAGGCAGGTCGAGGTCCTGCAATGGATAGCCGACGGATGCCCCGACGCCGTCATGGTCGGCTACACCCACAAGACCACAGCGATTGCCCTGCAAAGCCGCAAGCTCGTTACCGTCACAAGAAAGCGCGGCGTGTGGCGGGCCGTGGCGACACCGTCAGGTCAGCACTACCTTCATCCTGGCGACTACCCCGCGCAACGTCCGGGCCGAGGCGCAACGTCGCCGACATCTGTTCTGTCAGGTGAGCACATCACAAGAACCTCGAGCACGGTCACAGTCACACGCGATGCGCAACACGACCGTTTCGCACACATGCCAGCAGCGGAACGGCTCGTCGCACAGGTCGTCGCCGCCGGCGGCACACTTGCCGTCGATCGCCGTATCGACCGTCGCAACTTCGACAGTCTCGTCTGCGCCGTCACGAGGTCCGGCAAAGCACCAGCCGGCACCCAGCTGGTGATGGACTGGACCGGCTCGTGGGACCACAGGGTCATCCGGCTCGTTGACCTACCGACCTGGGTCGGGATCGATGCCGACGTGATTGCCGTGCCAGGGACGCTGCGAAACCCGCACACCGTCGTCACCGCACTCAGCAAAGACACCAAGTTCGACATCACCGGCCCGGCGCGAGCCCGAGCATTTCGATTGATCCAAGCTCTCATCGCCGAAAGCCTGCGCCGCGGACATCGGGTGCAGCCGGGCAGCTTCGAACATGACCGGCCGAGCTACCGTGCCCGCAGGAGCAGCGTCGACATCGTCGTGCAGGACCACGCGGTGCGGGTCCATGTTCGCCAGCGAATCGACCGAACACCACACCAGCCGACCGCACGCGAACTCGCGCGCGCCGCACGCGAATCCTGGTACCAGCCGCCGAAGTATGACGAGGCACCCAGCGCCCGGCTNNCGTACAGGGTCAAGCACGGTGGTCCGACACCGCGAACCGAACCATCGACACGCAACTGCCTGCCGTGTTCTACGAGATCGAACTGCGAGCTGCCGCAGCCGGCCGTGCTCGACAGGCAGCCGAGCACGCAGCTGCGCACCGACGAGAGCAGTGGGAGGCCGCGATGATCGACGCGAAAGCCGCCTACACGCAGGCCCATCTGGTCAGCGCACTCAACCAGCAGGTCGCTGACTGGATCCACGCCAACCAGATGCGCGAGTACCTCGACGCGATGCAGGCAACGGTTGACGCGATGACCGATCAAGACGCAACCCACGCAGCCCAGGAATGGCTCGCGTGGTGCCGGCGAAGTCTGCGCCGCACCGACCCGCTGCTTCGCCCCGCCGTTATGCCAACCGTTGCAGAACCCGACGCCGCGGATCTGCGTCCGTTCCTGTGCGGTCACAATCCTTACGGGCCATCGGGATTCGCGCGCGCTCCGCGTCCTACGCGTTGATGAGTGCGCGCGAGAACACGACCGATGGAGTGCTAGCCGGCGACGTATTTGGCGAGCTCCCCGAGGCTACCCGCCCGTCGTAACGTCGCCGTTGTTGTTGTCGCGACCGCTGCGCGCGCGACGTTGGCGTTCGTGAAGAAGACGTGGGGGGTAACGACAACGCCGACGATTCTCGTGAAACGTGTCAGGTCGTAGTTGGTTCCGCGCGGGTTGGCTTGCAGGGTCTCGACGACGGACTGCAAGTCGGAGACGGCACCTTCTACGGTCGTCTGCGCGTTGCGCACGACCCGGTATTCTCCTGCGTCGTACTCGGGGCTGTACGTGAGGTTCTTGCACGAGGCGATCAGCAGCGTGCCGTCCTTCGCGCCGATCGCATCGAGGTCGGTGATCATGTTGCCGTTCAGACACAGTTGAACGCGGCGCAGCGCGCGGAGATCGGCATCGGGGCTCCAGGGGGACCCGTCGATCGTCCGTTGTACTGCTTCTTCGAATCTGGCCGCGTTCGCGTTGACAAGTTCGCCACCGGTGCTGGCCGGCACAGCCACCAGCTCGTGCAATCCGTGGGTCGCGGCGTAGACATCGATCACGATCTGGTCGTTGACCTCGCTTGCCGATTCGTAGACGCAGTTACGCAAGACGGGTCCGCGCCGGTGCGGCCACAACTGACCGTCCAGCTCTTGCAGCTGGTTCATCACCTCGCGGCCGGTCTCGGGCAACGTGTCGGGAAAGACCGCATCGATCCGACCACGAAGCGTCGGGAGGTGTGCGTCCAGCATGCCGGTCAGCCACTCGCGCCCCGTTAGAAGGTAGGCGACCCTAGGCAGCGTCGTTCCCGCGAACACGGCGTTGTTGATGACCTCGACCATCATTGCCTGCAACAGCAGCACAAGGCTCGGCAGCCGGGTGTCCCACCAACGCGACGAACGTGGCCCGGCGCGGGCGATAGACGCATCCAGTCCGTCGAGTGTCTCGAACAACACGAGGTAGCTTCCGGCGACCTTGACCCACGTTGCGTCGCGCATCGGCCCGACCCAGCCTGGCACAGTGTCGCTTTCGACGCTGCCGATTCCGAGCAGGGGTTGTCCGGTCAAAGGCGTCCTGGCTGCGAGGTCGACCGCCGGGTGCCATTGTTCGGCGAGGTCATCGGCGATGCGCCGGTCGAAGTCGGTGATCGCTTCTTCGAGCGATGCATCCTCTACGGGTTCGGGAAAATCGCCGTCTCTGACCACGAAGTTAGTCCCCTTGCCGGCGCGTCGCAGCCACGCGTGGGTTTGACTCAGCACAACGGCTAACGCTGCGAGATGGGCCACCGGCCGCATCGAGTCTGTCGAGATCTCGTAGCGCAGCGTCGCTTCGTCCATGATCCTGCGACTGTCGTCGCGGTTGCGTGACAGGCCGGTCAGCGTTTCCATCAGGGCGTGGTCCGCGTGTTCGGTTGTCCGCAAACGACCGCGGAACATCGAGGTAGGCACTCGGCGCGTGTACCAAAGCCACTCAGCGGGCGTACAGACCTGTGCAAGCGCGTCGGCTTCGGCTTCGAGTGCGCGTCGCATGTCGTGCAAGTAGTCGCTGGCGTCAAGCGGATCCAGCACCTGTCCCATATCCCAGCCTGGTGGTAGGAATCGGGCGAGGTCACCGAGCACGGCACGCTTCTCGTCGCCGAAGACGTCGGCAAACGCGCGCGCGACGAGCTGGTGGGTGGCATCAACCACCTGTACCTGCGCTAGGTCATCCTGCTCTTGCTTCGAACGCGCGGCCGGTGGCGGACGCCGGGGGCCTGGCCGGGGTTTGCCGTTTCTGGTGTTCTTGCTTCGGGGCACTCGGCTATGTCATCTCCTCTGTACCAGCCAACGCAAATGCGCGCTCGCTCACGTCAGTGAGGTCGCGGCGCTGCTCGGTTCTCGCCGCGGCGATGCCGGCCGACGTGTAATGCCGGCACCCCACGCCAGATCGAAGCCCAGGAAGGTCATGTTCGCCTCCGTGCGAGTGTGACGCGTTCACGCGAGGTCATCCCAGCGGCGCGGCTGAGCTTGTTGTACCAGTTCCTTTGCGCCCGGCGGGATCGCGTGCGGGCACCGACGGGCGGGATGGATCAGCGGTTGCCAGACTCGATGTCCGAGTTCGAGGTGCAGTCGCCAGTGGTTGGGCCGGCCGGTGAAAAGCTCGGCGTGATCGGGAAGTTGGAGGAGCGCGACGGCGAGCAGGAGGCCGCTCATCGCGGACAGGAACGGTAATGCGGCATCGCCGGAGGTGCGGTCCGCGGGTGTTGCCGGACCCGTCGAGCACGCGAAGCCGACCTGGTTGTCGTCGGGTAGGCGACATGCCGGGCAGTCGTCGCGGTCGGCGACGTGACGATGAAATTCGGCTGTCCAGTTCGCCGACGTCGTGGCGTGCAGTAACAACGACTCGCCGCGGGAAGCGACCGCAGTTCGTACCCCGCGCTCGTTGGCGAGCGCCAGCACGATGTCGTGGCGGACGGCTTGGGTGGCGACCCATTCGTCGTACCACTGCGGGTGCGCGTCAGCGTCGATCATCGCGGCGGCGATGTCGACCTTGTTGCGCGCCGGCCCGGTGAGAACTCCGTGCGGCCAGCCTGCTTCGGCTGCTGCCGTGGCCAGGCTGCGATTGGTGTTGTGGAGTTTCGCGAGGTCACCGTCCACGATGTCCCATTGGCCGAGAACACCAAACTCGCGCAGCCAGTACAGCAGTCCTTGGCTGACCGCGCCTGCGCCGATCACGAGAACACTTCCGACGTCGACGGGGCCGAGCACCGTGTGCGTACCGGCTGCGCTGTCGGCGGTGCGTTCGGCCAGGTTGAGCCTGACGGGGCGCACGGGTTGGCCGTGTGCGAGCCGGAACGCGGCCGTTGCGGCTAGACAGGCCGCGGTCGCGGCACCGAGCACGTCGCCCGGGTGCCCGCCGCCTGGAGTTGGGACGCAGGCGATTTCGCCGCGGCCGCAGTCCCATCCGAGGTAGATGTCGAGGGCGTGCGGGACCTGGGTCCCGATTCCGATGCTGATCGGCGCGACAGCGGGAGCGCCGGTGATCGGCAGGCCAGCAATGTCTAGCTTGATGAATGGGTTGATGGCGACGGCGGTGGCCGCCAGCGCTGCCTGCAGGTTGTCGGCGGGGACCAGGGAGCGGGCAAGCAATGGCGCCGCTGGTGCCGTGATGTTGAGGTTGCGGTGGACGCGGGCGAGCATGTTGATGAGCGCGAGTGCCGCGACTTGACCTGCCCGGTGGGCTGCTGTGTCCGCGCCGACGATGACGGTTACAGGCCGGGTTAGCGTGTCGAGGGACGCGCAGTACTGCTCCGTGCGCAGGTCGCGGGCGGCGTAGAAGACCTCGCTTGGTGTCGTCATTGCGCGCGGGCGTCGTGCAGGTGGGCGGGGATCACGCGCATCGTGTGCGGGTCGATGACCTGAACCCACTGGCCGTTTTGGCGCTGGTGCAGCCCGGCACCCTCGGCAGGGTGCAAGCTGCCGCGTCCGTAGTCGGCCACCACAAGGGAGAACATGCCCTCGAAGGGCATGAAGATCAGCTGGTCGTCGCCGTCGGAGTGCCGGGTGTCGGTGGCGGGGTGTGAGTGGACTTGGGCGACGACGCCGAGGCCGGCCTGCCTGGCGACTCGCGCGGCCGCGGCTACCGCGCGTTCGTCGACGTGGACCCGTTGGGCGCTGCTGATGATCGGGGGTGTCGCCAGCGCGAGCACGAGGGTGTCATCGCCGACGGTACGGCCGAGCCAGAGCACGAGGCCTTCGTGCGGCCCGTCAGGTCCGCGGCTGGATCGCAGGGCTGCGCTGCTGGGTTCGAGCACGGCGTCGGTGACGATGAGCTGCCCGCGGCCGGGTCGGCGTGGTAGTGGTGTCTGGCGGAAGACGGTCATGGCTGTAGGCCGGGGCTGACGCTGAGGTGGAGCCGCAGCGCGCTGAGCATGTCGGCAATGGTGTGCGCCTGCGTGGCCTCGCCGGCGGCCGTTTTCCAGCTCGTGACTGCGGTCCAGTCTCCGTGCGGCCCTCCGTGGGTCGCGTAGGCGAGCCGGTTCCACGGGGCGCAGATGACGGGTTGGGTATGGAAGATCGAGGTCGGGAGTGCGCTGCTGGTGCCTGGCAAGGGGTACGCCGCGGCCGGACTGTTGCCTTGGTTGTCGCGGCAGGTCCACGCGGGTGGGATCGCAGGGTAGCCGCTGAGGTCGGCGTGGAAGATCACCGCCTGTTCGGTGCGCGGGTGGGTCGTGGTCGCGGTGACCGTCGCCTCGTTCGGGTCGATGGTCAACGTCCAGCCGTGCCGTTCCGCCCAGGCGGCGATCGCGGGCTGCTCGTCGGACAGCACCGCCTGGGTGACCTCGGCCGGGACCACTGCTACACCCCGCCGCCGACGTCGACGATCTCCAGCTTCGCGCCGTCGTGGACCTGCGCGGCGCGCAGTGTCTGGTTGCGGTCGAGCACCTCGCCGCGCTCGTTTGCGAACGAGGGGTTACCGGCCTGGTATCCGAAGTCGGTCGCGGCGTGCCGGGCGGCGTCTCCGACTGTTTCGAGGTCGGGGAAGGTGAAATCCCGCGGGTGCGGCTCGCGCGGTGCGCTGACCTCCACGTGAAGTTCGTCGTGGTGGTCACCGCTGGAGTGGTCAGTTTCGCGAAGTTCTGTCATGACGGTTCTTCTCCTATCTATGGGGTTGGTTAGTGCGAGTTGGTGCCGTGCTCGACGGAGGGGCGGGGTGTAACAGTCGGTGGGTGAGCGAGGTAGCTAGCGCGCGACCGGCCCAGTTACTCACGCCGAGTAGGGCGCGCTGCCCGGGGCCGGTACTGAGCGTCACGATCAGGATGAGCGCGACCAGCAGTGACGGGCCGTGGGTTCGGGATCGGCTGCGGCTCACCGGCGTTCCTTCCGTGATCGCGGCGGCGCCGCGCCCTAGACTGCTAACACGCGGGCGATCCGCATGCCGTACTGGTATATCACTATACCATGGCGGCATGTTGCTGTCGTGGTCTGCTGGGAGCGTGTTGAGCGAGAACGTCGAGAAGGTCGGTCGCCGCATCCGCGAGCTGCGCGAAGAGCGGGGCTGGACCCAAGGTGAGTTGGCGTTGTTCCTTGGGCGGACTCAGACCGCCGTGTCGTACTGGGAGGCCGGTAAACGAGCTCCCGGTCTCGACGACTTGGTCGACCTCGCGCGGGTGTTCGCGGTGCCGATCTCGGACCTGATTGCGCAAGATGCTGCGCGCTCCTTGCCTACGTTGCTTCGAGCCGTTGCCGAGGAGGTGGACTCGGCGCAGCTCGGAAAGGACCTTGAGCGATTCGTCGCCAAAGCAGCCGCGATGCCGTCGCCGCAAATCTTGTGGCAGATCAACGGGGCTGGGGCGCGCGACACCGCAGAGGCGCTACTCGCTGCCGCCGCGGTGACTACCGCGCCGGTACCCGTGCATGCGCTCGCTGAAGGGTGCGGCGTTCGCGTTCTGTCCTGGGACTTCGCGGACGTCGACGGGCTTGTCGTGCAGCTACCCGAGGGCGCGGTGATCGGGGTAAACGAGAACCAGTACGACCGCCGCCAACGATTCACCGTCGCCCACGAACTCGGTCATCACCTGCTGAGCCACGCCGAAAGCTTCCACGTCGACTTCGGAGGCGAGCTTTCACCAGCCGCTACCGGCGAACATCCCGATTACAACTGGCGCAACGAGCGCGCCGCCAACGACTTCGCCGCCAACTTATTGATGCCCGCTGCCGTCGTTCGGACAGAGTTCACGAAGACCGCCGACGTCAACGAACTCGCCGACCTGTTCGACGTCAGTCCCGCGGCCATGGGATTCCGGCTAACGAACCTTCGCCTCCGCTAGATCACTGCCGGTCGCGGCTCCGGGCTTCGGTGCCGAAAGCTCGCGCAGATCGACGTTTATTTGCGGAGCGACGCGCCAGCGGTCTACTTCGCTCGTCACGGTCATGGACTGCCCAGCCGAGGCCGTACGTCCCCGCCGGGGCGCGAGCGCTCCAGCCGAGATGGCCAGCGCCGACATAGCGTTCGCGATGCTGCGACCGTGGTCCGTCGTGGCGTGGATGTACAGCTCCGCTGCCCGCGTCGTCGACTGACCCATCCGCAACTTCAAGTCGGCCAGGCTCGCTCCTGCCTCGGCCGCGAGTGTCATGCCGGTGTGCCGCAGGTCATGCACCCGTGCGTCGGGCCGGCCGATGCGGGCCAGCGCGCGGCTGAGCATTTGCGAGTACGTGCAGAGCACCGACCCGCCTGTCGATGACGTGAACACGAGCTCGTCTGGTTGCCCGGTCGTGTAGGTCTCGACGTGCTCGATGAGGATCGGCACCAGGTGGGGTGGCAAAGCGATCCTGCGGCGCCCGGCAGCGGACTTCGGTGTGTCGACGTCGTAGACCCCGTTGATCAGGTAGACCCGCTGGCTGATCAGCACGCTCGGCGCGTCAGGATCGAGGTCGAGGCCACCGACACGCAGGATCGCCAGTTCACCGATCCGGGCACCCGACCAGGCAAGCAGATGCACCAAGGCGGAGTACCTGCCGGGCACCTCATCGGCGAGCCGCTGGATCTCCGCAACACTCAGCGTCGGGCGCTCACCCCGCTTCGTCGTCCCTGCTCCTCTCAGCTGACAGGGATTGGTCGCCACCAGCCCGTCGGAAACAGCGGTGCCGTAGATGGCCCGCAGCACCCGGTAAGCACGGGCCGCGGCGGCGCTCCCGTCGCGCACGCTCGCAACACTCTGCCGGCGTTCGCGCGCGCACGCTTCCTTCAGTGACGCGCGCATGCCGGCGTACCAGGTGCGCACCGCGTCGGGGCGAAGCTCGTCGAGCCGCACCTCTCCCAATGGCGGAATGATGTGTAGCCGCAGATGCGATTCGTACAGGGCGCGGGTGGTGACTTTGATTCCGGTGCGCTCGTGCAACCAACGCATCCCGTAGCTGCCGACGGTCTCGGTGACCTTGCGCGGTGCCCGCCAGGTCTCCCGTAAGAGATCGGCACGAACGGTGTCGAGGTACTTGCGCGCATCGGAGCGGGAGTCGAAAGTTTGGGGTGCGCGCTGCATTTGGCCCTCTGCCCGGTACCGCACCCGGAACCGGCCACTGGGCAGCAGTTCCACCGCACCAAAACTGCTTCTGCGTCGATTGACCATTGGTTTCCCCTCGTCGCCGCAGCGGCCCGTGATACACCGTGAGTTGTTCCACACGTGTTCCACGAGGACCGCTAGAGTACCAGAAATCCCTGCTATATAAGGGAAATCCCGAGGTCTGACTTGCCTTCCCAAGCTGACAGTGCGGGTTCGATTCCCGTCACCCGCTCCACCGGGCGCCATCCGCCTCGCCGCTCAGCCCCAGACGTCTTGCGCGGTCTCGACTACCAGCTGCAGCTTGGCGACCTCCTCGTCGTAGGTGAGGGCATTGCCTTCGACGGTCGAAGAGAACCCGCACTGCGGCGACAGGCAGATCTGTTCGAGCGGCACGTAGCGGCTCGCTTCGTCGATACGGCGTTTCAGGTCGTCTTTGCTTTCCAACGCACCGCGCTTGGTCGTCACCAGGCCGAGAACAACCATCTTGCCGGGCGGCACGAACCGCAGCGGTGAAAAGTCGCCCGAACGTGGATCGTCGTATTCGAGGAAGAAGCCGTCGACGCCGAGCTGCCCGAACAGCGCCTCGGCGACGAAGTCGTAGCCGCCCGACGCGGTCCACGACGACCGATAGTTGCCGCGGCACATGTGGGTCGTCACGCGCATGTCGGCGGGCTTGTGTTCGAGCACCGCATTGATGTTGCGGATGTAGCGCTCGTGCAGGTGCTCGGCGTCCGCGCCTTGAGCGGTCATCATCTCCCGCTGCCGAGGGTCGTTGAGGTAGGCGAGGCTGGTGTCGTCGAGCTGCAGGTAGGTGACTCCGAGCTCGCCGAGCCGCCGCACCTCCTCGGCGTACGCCGCGATCAGGTCGGCCCAGAACATCTCGATGTCGGGGTAGACGCTTCGGTCGATGGCCGCCGGCCCTCCGCGGTAGTGCACCATGCTCGGCGACGGGATCGTCAGCTTCGGCGTGGCCGTCGTGACCTGGTGCTTCAGGAACGAGAAAGCGTCGGCGAAGATGGTCTTCTCGAGCCGAACGCGGTCGTGCACCTTCAGCGCGGCCGACTCGAAGTCGAGATTGCCCGCCTCGTTCTCGAAGTGCACGGTGATCTTCTCGTCGGTGCGCGAGATGCCGCCGAGTGAGTAGATGAAGTCCATGTGCCAAGACGTGCGGCGGAATTCGCCGTCCGTCGCGGATTGCAGACCTACGCTCTCCTGCATCGCCACGACGTCGCGGACGGCGTTGTCCTCGATCGCGCGCAGTTCGTCGGCCCCGAGCCGGCCGGCGGCGTGCTCTTCGCGGGCCTGCAGCAGATTCTTCGGCCGCAGCAAGCTGCCGACATGGTCGGCGCGAAACGGTGGCTGATCAAGCATCGTGCTCCTCTTCATCACTCGACGGCATTCGTGTTCGCCGATGCTGCATCGACGATCGGCTGGGCGATCCGAAACGCCGTGTTGGCCGCCGGAACACCGGCGTACACGGCTACCTGCAACAGGACCTCCTTGATCTGCGCGGGGCTGAGCCCGATGCGCAGCGCGGCCCGCACGTGCATCGCGAGTTCCTCCTCGTGGCCCAGCGCCGCCAGCACTGCCAACGTGATCGCGCTGCGGGTCTGCCGGTCCAAGCCCGGACGCGACCAGACATCGCCCCACGCGCTGCGCGTGATGTAGTCCTGGAAGTCCGCGGTGAAGTCGGTCGTCGAAGCGATCGCTTGATCGACGTGCGCGTCGCCCAGCACTTCACGCCGCACGCGCATTCCGGTACTGCGCCGCTCGTCGCCGTCCGTCACGCCATCGCCTCCGCTGTTTGGTCGAGCAGATGGTCGAGCAGCAGCTCGGTGATCCGCGCCGGCTGCTCGACGTTGGCCAGGTGCGCGGCGTCGGCCACGACAACGAGTCCGCTGCGCGGGATCGCTTCGGCGATGGCCGCGGCGTGCGTTACGGGGATTGCCTCGTCATCGGCGCCCGCGATCACCAGCGTGTCGGCTTGGATGCGCCCGAGATCCGCGCGCAGATCCATCGCGGCGATGACCTCGCAGCACGCCGCATAACCGTCCGGCTTGCTGCCCCGCAGCATGTCGCGGTACCGCTCGTACATCTGTGGGTAACCGTTGCGAAACGCCAGCGTGAACCAGCGCAGGGGCACCGAATCGACGACGGCGTCCATGCCCTGCGCCGTCACCGCTTCGGCCCGCTGGTGCCAGTATTCCGGCGGTCCCAACTGCGCCGAGGTGCACAGCAGCGCGAGCCGATCGATCCGCTCCGGTGCGTGCGCCGCCAGCCACATGCCGACCATCCCGCCGAGCGAGAGCCCGACGTAGGACACCCGGCCGATCGACGCATCGTCGAGCAGCGACAGCACGCGCCCGCCGAGATCCGCGATCGAGCGCGGGGCTGGGTCCGTCGGTGAGCCGCCGTGCCCCGGGTGGTCGAAGCGGACGACGCGGAAGTGCTCGGCCAGTGCGGCGGTCTGCGGCTGCCACATGTCGGTCGTCGTCCCGAGAGAAGGGCCGAGAACAACCGGGGACGCCGTGGGCGAGCCGTCGAATGCGGCGTGCAAGCTCACGGCCACGCCTGCTCGTGCGCGAGCAATGCGCGATCGATGAATTCGGGCGCCGAACCGAGCCAGTTGCGTGGCTCGAAGACCTCGTCGACATCGGCGGCTTCGAGCACGCTGCGCACCTGTTCATCGGCGGCGACCGCCTCGCGAAAGGTGACGCCGCGCTGCCGCGCGTCTGCGAGACACCGCTGGACGGCGTTGCTTGAACCGTCGTGTCCGAGCAGCGGACGCAAGCGCTGCACCAATGCCTCAGCCATGACTTCGCCCCCGCTCGCCTCCAGGTTGGCGCGCATACGCGCGGGGTCGACGTCCAAATCAGCGACCAACCGAGAACCCCGGTCGGCGACGCCACCCGCCAGCGAGATCAAGCTGCGTAGCGACTCCCACTCGGCGTGCCAGGCACCGGCGGCCCGCTCGTTCTCGTGGACGGCCGCGTGGTGCAACGTGGCGACCAGACCAGGCATCTGCATGGCGCCGGCGCGGATCAGCACGCAGTGCACCGGGTTGCCCTTGTTCGGCATCACCGACGACCCGCCGCGGTGGTCGCCCCCCTCACGCAATTCGTCCACTTCGCTGCTCGCCATCGACACCACGTCGGTCGCGATCTTGGCCGCCGCCGGACCGATCGCCGCGACAGCGTCGGCGATCTCGAGCACCCGTTGCCGGTCGGTGTGCCACGGCAGCCCCGGATCGCACAACCCGAGGCCCCGCGCGAGCGCCGACATCACCGCCGGGCCCGCCGTTCCGTACCCCGCGAGCGTTCCGGCGGCTCCGCCGAGCTGGACGGCGGCCCGCCGGCGAAGCACGTCCTGCAGGCGGCGACCGGCAGCGTCGAGACCCGACAGCCAGGTCGTCGCCTTGAGACCGAACGTCGTTGGGACGGCCTGCTGGCCGAGCGTTCGCGCAACCGCCAGCGTGTCGCGGTGCCGGTCGGCGAGCTCGGCACACGCATCAGCGGCGACCCGCAGGCACTGCAGCAACGGTTCGCCGGCCCGCACGGCGAGCAGCATCAGCGCGGTGTCGAGGACGTCCTGAGTCGTCGTCGCGAAGTGAACCCATTGCGCCGTCGGTTCTTCGACCGCCGCCCGGAGCGCCTGCACGAGCGGGGTGACGGGATTGCCGGACGCCTCGGCCGCGACGCCGATTTCGGCAATGTCGAAACGGTCTGCGCGGCAGACCGCGGCGATCGCGTCAGCGGCGGCAGCCGGCACCGCACNNCGACGTCGAGCATCGCCTGCAGCAGCGCCTCGTCGGTCAGCTCCGCCTCGACCTGCGGGGACGTGAAGAGCGGTGCCAGCAGCCCGTCAGACGTCGAAGAATGCCGTCTCATGCTCTCCCTGTAGATGGATGTCGAATCGCAGGACGCCATCCTGTCCGGCGTCCTGCACCGCGACCAGGCTCGAGCGCAAGCGGTCGTCATCGATCGCGGAGAGCACCGGGTCGGCGGCGTTGGCGGCCGCCTCGTCGGGGAAGTAGATGCGGGTGACGACCCGGTCGAGCAAGCCGCGTGCGAACACCGAAACATCGATGTGCGACGCCTGAACCTGCCCGTCCGGCGCAGGTAACCGCCCGGGCTTGACCGTGACGATTCGGTAGCGGCCGTCGTCGTCGGTCGCGCTTCGCCCTAGACCGCGGAAGTCCGCCGGTTCGGGGTCGGCGGTGCCGCGCGGGTCGTCCGGATGGGTGAACCGCCCGTTCGCGTCGGCCTGCCACGTCTCGATGACGCCGTCGTTCACCGGTTCGCCCTTGCCGTCGTACAGGCATCCGGTGATGACGACCGCGCCGGGCGTGCCCTCGGGCACGACGTGTTCACCTTCCGGCCAGGTGAGCCCGATGCGAAGGAACGGCCCGATGGTCTGGGACGGCGTGATCCCGGTCATGGCGTGTTCTCGAACGGAGTGGCGTCACGACCGCGCAGCACGATGTCGAAGCG
>PLCK01000079.1:0-5708 GCA_003134755.1 Actinomycetota bacterium
GTGCACGATGTACAGCGGCGCGCCGGTCAACCGCGCCAACATGATCGCGCGGTGGGTCGCCTCTTCCTCGGTCTCCCACGGCCTCGTCAGGCCGTGATACTTCGGCGCAGTCTCGCCGCGAGCCAGCGCTTGCGCGACCAGGACGTCGATGGCGATGCCGTTCTCCGCGTGCATCATCACGATCGAGCCGTTCGCCGCTGCGGTCTGCATAGCGCGCAGGATCTGGCCGTCGTCGGAGTAGAACACGCCGGGGTAGGCCATGAAGAGNNTCGCGCAGTTGCCGTCGGCCTTCGCGTGCCAGGCGGCGAGGCCATCCATGACCCGCTCGCCGGTGCGCTGCACGGCGAAATCGATGATCGTGGTCGTGCCACCCCACGCCGCCGCACGAGTGCCGGTCTCGAACGTGTCGGACGCGTGGGTGCCGCCGAACGGCAGCTCCATGTGCGTGTGCGCATCGACGCCGCCCGGCACGACGTACTTTCCGGCCGCGTCGATCACGACGTCGACGGTTGACGACAGGTCCGAGCCCAGCGACGTCCCGCCCGGTTCTAGAAGGGCGACGATACGTTCGCCATCGATCAGGACATCAGCCGCCGATGCACCGGTCGGGCTCACGACCGTGCCGTTCTTGATAAGCGTGGTCATGGCTTCGTCAGATCGCCGTAGGCCTCCGGACGCCGGTCGCGGTAGAAGGCCCAGCGGTTGCGAACTTCGGTGAGCAGATCCATCTCGAGGTCGCGCACGATCAGGTCGGGTGAATACGAGTCGCCGACGTCGCCGACGAACTTGCCCTCAGGGTCGACGAAGTACGTGGTGCCGTAGAAGTCGTCGTCGCCGAGGTCTTCGACGCCGACCCGGTTGATCGCGCCGATGAAGTACTCGTTGGCGACCGCGGCGGCCGGCTGTTCGAGCTTCCAGAGATACGACGACAGCCCGCGGGACGTCGCGGAGGGGTTGAACACGATCTGCGCACCGTTCAAACCGAGTGCGCGCCAGCCCTCAGGGAAATGCCTGTCGTAGCAGATGTACACGCCGATCTTGCCGATCGCGGTGTCGAAGACCGGGAAGCCGAGGTTGCCGGGCCGGAAGTAGAACTTCTCCCAGAATCCGTTGATGTTCGGGATGTGGTGCTTGCGGTACTTGCCGAGGTACGTGCCGTCGGCGTCGACGACGGCTGCGGTGTTGTAGAGGACGCCGGGCTGCTCCTGCTCGTACATCGGCAGGATCATGACGAGTCCGAGTTCGGCGGCCAGGGCCTGGAAGCGCTCGGTGGTGGGTCCCGGTATCGACTCGGCGTAGGAGTAGAACGCGGCGTCCTGCACCTGGCAGAAGTACGGGCCGTAGAAGAGTTCCTGGAAGCAGATCGCCTGCGCGCCCTGGGCCGCGGCTTTGCGCGCGTACTCCTCGTGGGCCTGGATCATCGACTCCTTGTCGCCCGTCCAGGACGCCTGCACCAGCGCTGCGCGAATCGTCGTCATCGTGTCTCCAGGTAGCCGCGGTCGCCTCTGGGCAGCATGCCACAGCACGCCCACGGCGGCGCGACCGATCCGACCGGGAATCGGCGGCGAGACGAGCCGGAATTGGCGCCGCCCCCGCCGGTCGGCAGGGGCCGCTGTTCGCTACGTGGTCGCTCAGCTCGTCGGCGTCCCCGCTAGGCGTTGACCGCGTCGCGCGCGCTCTTCTGGGCCCTGGGATCGGCAGGCGTCGTGGGAGCGGTCGCTTTCAACTCGAGCAGCTGCGCACCCATGTCCTGCAACTGCTTGCGGATCAGGCCGTCGCGGACCTTGGGGAACCAGTCCTGCTCTTCTTCCTCGATGTGGTGCTCGACGTTCTCGATGAGAACCGTCGTCTTCGCGACGAAGTGATCGTCGTCCGGAGAAAGCTGCGAAAGCTCCAGACAGAGGACGTCGACAACGTGGTGCTCCTCGTAGCTTTCGAGTACCTCGTCCTCGAGGTCGGGCAGCAGTTTGCGGACCTCGGGATACATGCACTCGTTCTCGATGTACGTGTGCTTGGTCAACTCGGCGATGATCTGCGTGACGGGGTCGCCGCGTTGCTTCGGAGTACCTCTTTCCGCGCTCTTCTCGAATGCGCGGAAGAGCTTCTTGACAGCCTTGTGATCATCCTTCAGGAGAACTATTGCGTCCGTCGACATGTGACGTCGACCCCTCTCGCGTTGGCGTTTTTCGGTTCGCGACGGCGGTGTTTGGGCCTCGCTGTTCGCCACCAATACTCGGGAGGAAGTTCGCGAAACGGACTGGACGTTTCGGCCCGTTATCTCGGGCTGGTGTGGTCGTCGCTCTCGCGCAGCAGACGATCATCGACGGTCAGGTGGTTCAGAATGTCGTCGGGCGGGCTCCAGCCGGCCTGCATCCGGTCGACCGTGAGAGCGTTGCGCGCGCGGATGACGCGTTCGGACAGCACCAGGATCTGATCATGATCCACGCCGCGTGCTTCGGCGGTCTTGAGTTCGGCCACCGCCTGCTGCCACTCATGGAATGGCTGCGACGGCGACGGCAGGGATCCGGCCTGACGGGGAATTGGCTCGGACATCGTTCCTCCAGCGCACTTCGTGGCTACGCCCTGGCGAGTTCCCACCGCCGCCGCGCACTGCACACTTCACGGGCTGCCTGTCACGGGCTGCCTGCAGAACCCGCGCCCACACTACCGCCGACATTGAAGGGCCGCCATGGCGTCGCACGAGGTTCGTTAGGCCGATGCGCATACCTGTCTCAGTGGCGTGGTGGGCGAGCCATCCATGGTCGCGGTGCTCGTCTGGCCGCCGAAGAAGGTACGTGTCTCGATGTCGAGGCGCAGCGGCAGACGTAGCTTCGCGCAGTCGAGTAGGTACACGATCGTCACTGTCTCCGTGTGCTCCGCATGAAGCGTGAACGGTGCGACCCGGGCGCCGTCGGGAGCCGGATTATCAGGCGCGGGCGGGAAAACGCCGTTGAAACGGGTGCTGACGATGCGAGCGCCAGGTTGCGCCGCGCGAAACCCGGTGACGCGCGCCGGCAGCTGAGCGCGGTTGTAGACCGTGAGCACGACGGTGAGCCGGTTACCTCGAGCGCTTGCCTCCTCATAGGACGCGCCAATTTGCGGGTGGAAGAAGCCGATCTGCGACAACAGCATCGCACCGACTACGGCAACGAGGATCGCCACTGAGATCGCGACTCTAAAACGGGCGGCTGGCGGGCGGATTTGCGCCCATAGCTCGTCATTGAGCCATGCCCGCTCGTCGAGTGACGACACTCTTGGCTCCTTCCGTCTGTATCAGTAACATGATACAAAGTGGCAGGTGATTCTCATTCACGCAAGTCATGTCTTGCAAGGAGCCGCATGAACGTCGTTGCCACGTTCGTCATTCTCGCGGCGCTGGTTTGCTGTTTGGTGCTTCCGTGGTGGCCGTTGAGTTCCCTTGACCGCGCTACCGTCGCCCAATTCGCAGCAGCTCACGACCTCGCGTTGACGCCGGCGAGTGGGCGCTACGTCGTCGGCTACCTTGTGCGCAACCTGCGCTGGCGTCGTTGGGGCGGCTTCGTCGGTCTGGCGCTGGCATTGGTGCTGTTGAACGTATTCACCAACACGGCCACGACGGCTACCTCCGTGGGTCAGGACACGACCACCACCTCGGTACACGGCAACCGTTCGCTCAACTGGTTCCTGCTGATCGTGATCGGGATCGGCTATTTCGGCGGTGCGCTCATCGCAGAGTGGCGAAGCGGTGCCACGATCACCGGGTCACGACGCGCCGCCTCGTTGCAGGTGCGCGACGCGCGTGACTATCTCGACCCCACGTTCAGGCGCACCACCTACAGGGCGTTGGCCGCTGGCGCGATGCTCGTCACTGCAGCAGTCGCGTGGCCCCGTTACCGGCCATCTACATCGCTGGCTCAGCGACTCGCCCTGCTGGCCCTGCTTCTTCTTGTCGTCCTCATCACGCAGGTGGCAACGCAATGGGTGGCACGGCGCCCGCAACCCCTCGATGACGACCTGCTCATGGCACGCGAGGCGGTACGCACCAGTTGCGTCAACCTGCTTGGTGGCATCGGCGTGGCGTTCGCCTGGCTCGTGTTGTCCTGGGTAGCGGCGAGTTGCCGCGCGCAGACCGGTGGAGTCGTCAATACCGTGGCGGGCTTGACGACGCTTGTCGCATTCCTGATGTCCGTGCGCTGCTGGTTTCGGCTCCGGCGCCGCGCGTGGACGACTGACTTCCGACATCCGCGAGTCGTCGCTTGATCGTCGAGGTCGATGCGCAATCTCCGGTGCCGCCGTACGAACAACTGCGCGCACAGATCGCGACGCTCACTGCAAGTGGTGTACTACGCGGCGGCGACCGACTTCCAACGATCCGCCAACTCGCAGGCGACCTGGGCCTCGCCGCCGGGACAGTCGCACGCGCATACACCGAGTTAGAAGCCGCAGGGGTGCTGGCCACCCACGGCCGGCGAGGAACCTTCGTCGTCGAACCCACCCGGGCCAACCCCAGCCTCTCCCCCAGCGAACGCGACCGTCGCCTCAACGAAGCCGCCGACGCCTTCGCACTAGCCGCGCACCAACTCGGCATCGATCCGAAGGCGGCCATCCGACAGGCTCGAGCTGCCCTCGCGAGGAGGTAAGACCACGCCTAGCGGGTCACGCCGGCTGATCGGCGTCCCGGCTGCGATCTTGGGCTACTTCAATGGGCGGAACCCCCCGAGGAGAGGGTTGCTGGCCTGTCCTCGGGTGGGTCGATCACGTAAACGTGATCCAACTCGTGATCCGGCGTGGGCTTGCAACGGGCGGCCGGGCGCTTGGCGGGTCGCGCCAGCTGATCGACGTCCCGGCTGGCGATCTTCGGTACTTCAAGGGGCGGAACCCCCCGAGAATAGGGTTGCGGGCCTGTCCTCGGGTGGGTCGATCACGTAAACGTGATCGATCCGCGGCCGATCCGCGGCTGAACCTCGAGGGTGAACGCGGCCGGAACGGGTAATGCGTGCACGTAGTTCGATGTTCGGGAGGTTGCCTTGACGACGTTTCTCGGCAAGTGGCCGGCCTTCCGGCAGTCGAGCAGTGGCGATCCGAGCGGGCGGGGAGCCGCGGCGATCTCCGACGCGACCCGCGCCCTGCGCCCACGAACCGAGGACGCCGACCGGGTCGTGCAGTCGATCTGCCCCTACTGCGCGGTCGGGTGCGCGCAACAGGTCTTCGTCAAGGACGAGCGCGTGATCCAGATCGAGGGGGACCCGACGTCCCCGGTGAGTCGTGGCCGGCTGTGTCCGAAGGGCGCCGCGAGCCTGCAGCTCACAACCGGGCCGGCGCGTCTACACGAGGTGCTTTACCGTCGGCCGCACGGCACCGACTGGGAGGTGATCGACCTCGACAGCGCGATGGACATGGTCGCCGACCGGTTGCTGAAGAGTCGCCGCGAGGGCTGGCAGTGGGACGTCGACGGGAAGCGTGTTCGTCGCACCATGGGCGTGGCCAGCCTCGGCGGCGCGACGCTGGACAACGAGGAGAACTACCTCATCAAGAAGCTGTTCACCGCGCTCGGGATCGTCCAGATCGAGAACCAGGCGCGGGTCTGTCACAGCTCGACGGTCGCCGGCCTCGGGACGTCGTTTGGCCGCGGCGGCGCGACGACGTTCATGCAGGACCAGCAGAACTCCGACTGCATCGTGATCCAGGGCTCGAACTACGCCGAGGCGCACCCCGTCGGCTTCCAGTGG
>PLCK01000079.1:5759-8959 GCA_003134755.1 Actinomycetota bacterium
CGGACATCGCGTTTCTCGGCGGGCTTATCAACCACGTGGTGCAGAACGACCTGTACTTCCGCGACTACCTCGTCGCGTTCACCAACGCCCCGACCATCGTGGGCGAAGACTTCAAGGACACCGAAGACCTCGACGGCCTGTTCTCCGGCTTCGATGCCGAGCAGCGGCACTACGACAANNCGACAACAAGTCGTGGCAGTACGAAGGCGCCGAGGTGAATGCGGCGGCGGGTGAACGCGACTCCGAATACGCCGATCGAACCGGCGGTTCGAATTCCGGCGTCAAGAGCGCCGGCCGCAGCGAATCGCACGGCTCGGGCGGCGCCCCTGTTTCTGCCCACGTAACGCGCGACGACTCGATGCAGCATCCGCGCTGTGTCTTCCAGATCGTGAAGCGCCACTTCGCGCGCTACACGGCGGAGATGGTCGAGCGGGTGTGCGGCGTCCCGCCCGAGTTGTTCGACAAGGTCGCGAAGGCGATTACCGAGAACTCCGGTCGTGATCGCACGACGTGCTTCGCATATGCGGTGGGCTGGACCCAGCANNTGTTCAACCTGCTGCCCGGCTATATCCCGATGCCGCACGCCCACACCGACGACGGACTCGACGAGTTCGTCGAGGGCGACAAGAACGACAAGGGTTACTGGGGTAACATGCGGCACTTCGTCGTCAGCCTGCTCAAGGCGTATTGGGGCGATGCGGCAACCGCAGCCAACGACTTCTGCTTCGACTACCTGCCACGCCTCACCGGATCGCACGCTCACTACGACACCGTCCTGGAACAGGTCGCGGGCAATTGCAAGGGCTACTTCCTGCTCGGGGAAAATCCCGCGGTCGGGTCGGCGAACGCGCGGATGCAACGCGCCGGCATGGCGAACCTCGACTGGCTCNNCCGCGACTTCTCACTGATCGAAAGCGCGACCTGGTGGAAGGACGGGCCCGAGATCGAGTCGGGCGAGATGCGCACGGCCGACATCGCCACCGAGGTGTTCTTCTTCCCCGCAGCTGCGCACACCGAGAAGTCGGGCAGCTTCACCAACACCAACCGAATGCTCCAGTGGCATTGGCAAGCGATCGAACCGGCCGGTGCGGCACGGAGTGACCTCTGGTTCATGTACCACCTCGGCCGGCTGGTGCGGGAAAAGCTCGCAGGTTCGAGCGACGAGATGGACCGCCCGGTTCTCGACCTGACGTGGGACTACCCGACCCAGGGACCGTTGCGCGAACCCGATGCGCAAGCAGTGCTCAGGGAGATCAACGGCTTCGGTCCGGACGGCGCGCCGCTGTCGGGCTACCTCGATCTGAAGCCGGACGGGACGACGTCGAGCGGGTGCTGGATCTACTGCGGCGTCTACAAGGACGGCGTGAATCAGGCCGCCCGCAAGAAGCCCGGCGCCGAGCAGAGCTGGGTCGCACCCGAGTGGGGCTGGGCCTGGCCGATGAACCGGCGGGTTCTCTACAACCGGGCCTCCGCCGATCGGGACGGCGTCCCCTGGAGCGAACGCAAGGCGCTGGTGTGGTGGGACCAGAGCAAGGGTGATTGGACTGGCCACGACGTCCCCGATTTCGTCGCGAAGAGGCCGCCGCATTTCAAGCCGGACGACGACGCAGAAGGTCCCGACGCGCTGGCCGGCGACGACGCGTTCATCATGCAGTCGGACGGCAAGGCCTGGCTCTACGCGCCCGCAGGGCTCAACGACGGGCCGATGCCGACGCACTACGAGCCGCAAGACTCGCCGATCAGCAACCCGCTGTACGGCCAACAACGCAACCCGACGCGGCAGGTCATGTCGCACGAGCAGAACCGCTACCAGCCGAGTGGCAACGAACCCGGCGCCGAGGTTTTCCCTTATGTAGTAACGACATACCGGCTCACCGAGCATTTCACGGCCGGAGGCATGAGCCGCTGGACGCCGTATCTCGCCGAACTCCAACCGGAGTTCTTCTGCGAGATCTCACCGCAGCTGGCTAAGGAACGCGGACTCGAACACATGGGCTGGGCGACCATCGTCACCGCGCGCAATGCGATCGAGGCGCGGGTCATGGTCACCGAACGGATGGCGCCGCTTCAGGTCGACGGTCGCACGATCCATCAGATCGGGCTGCCGTTCCACTGGGGGCCGAACGGGGTCAGTCGCGGCGACGCGGCGAACGAACTGTCGGCGATGTCGCTCGATCCAAATTCGCACATTCAAGAGGTCAAGGCACTGGCCGCCGATATTCGGCCTGGGCGACGTCCGCGCGGAGCTGGCCGGCCGGCGTTGGTCGCCCGCTACCACCGTGACGCGGCCATCACGGAGCGCACCGGCATGGAGCCCTGACATGTCTACCTTCCTGGGACTGCCGAAGCTGTCGTCGCACGAGGTCGAAGAGGCGCGCGACCCGGCGGGCGCCAGCGGGCACGCCGATCACCCGCCGCGCATGGGCTTCTTCACCGACACCTCTGTCTGTATAGGTTGCAAGGCGTGTGAGGTGGCGTGCAAGGAATGGAACTCCGTTCCTGAGGACGGCCTCGACCTGACCGGGATGTCCTACGACAACACGCAGGGCCTCGGCGCGTCGACGTGGCGACATGTCGCGTTCATCGAACAGCCGGCTACTACTACTGACGGTGGAACAGAGAACTTCCGGTGGCTGATGTCGTCCGACGTGTGCAAGCACTGCACGCACGCGGCCTGCCTCGACGTCTGCCCCACCGGAGCGCTGGTGCGGACGGAATTCGGTACGGTCGTCGTCCAACCTGATGTGTGCAACGGCTGCGGATACTGCGTGCCGGCCTGTCCCTACGGCGTCATCGACATTCGCAAGGAAGATGGCCGCGCCTTCAAGTGCACGATGTGTTACGACCGGCTGCAGGTCGGACTCGAACCGGCCTGCGCGAAGACCTGCCCGACCCAGTCGATCCAGTTCGGCGAACTCGACGAGCTCCGCGAACGCGCCGATCGCCGACTCAGGCAGTTGCACGAAGCCGGTGAAACGAGCGCACGGCTTTACGGCGAGAATCCCGACGACGGCGTCGGCGGCCAGGGCGCATTCTTCCTGCTGCTCGACGAACCCGAGGTGTACGGCCTGCCGCCTGCGCCCGTGGTCACCACCCGAGATCTGCCGGCAATGTGGAAGAAGGCGGCCACTGCCGCTGCGATGTTGCTCGTCGGCATCGGTGCCGCATTCGCGAGCGGGACGCCGATGAGGGGTGGACGC
>PLCK01000275.1 GCA_003134755.1 Actinomycetota bacterium
CGCCTGGCGTTCGGCATGGTCAACTCCCTGACCGAGTGGTACGAGCCGCGCCGAACCACGCCGTCCGATGTGGTCGCCAAGGCGACCGTCGGTCTGATCCTGTCCGGTCTGCGCGCCTAGGTCGCCAACCGCACCAGCGCGGTGACGAGGCAGGCGAGCGTCACCACCACGAGAAACGGCGCCCTCAACCGCACTGCGATCACGGCGGCCAGCAGGCCGGCGANNCCG
Organism: Actinomycetota bacterium; assembly: GCA_003134755.1. Lineage (GTDB taxonomy): Bacteria > Actinomycetota > Actinomycetes > Acidothermales > Acidothermaceae > PALSA-607. Next base: position 229 of record PLCK01000275.1, read on the forward strand.
ATCGTGACGGTCTGGGTGGCGATCAGCGCGGTCAACAGTGCGACCGGCAACAGCTCGGCCGACCGCTTCACCCGGACTTCGTCGAGCAATCGTCGAGGCAACGACAGACCGACGAATTTCAGAACGAAACAGCCGACCGAGCCGACGAGAATCGCTGGCCACATCAGCGGGCCGCCTTGGAGGAGTCGGGCCGGTGCGGTCTCACTCCAGCGATCACAGCGACGGCGCCGGCCAGCAGCACCGGCACGCCCGTCGGCACGAACGGCACCGAGACCAGGGCGACCGCGGCTGCCACCAAGGCCACCACCCACGGCTCGCGGGATCGCAGCCTGGGCGCCATCAACGCCAGAAAGGCCGCGGGCGCAGCCGCGTCGAGGCCGAGAACCCGTGGATCGGACAGCGCGTTCGTACTCAGCGCACCGATGAGGGTCGCGAGGTTCCACAGCACGTAGACCGAGCAGCCGGTGGCCCAGAACGCAAGCTGCGACGATCGGCGCGTCGGCCGGACAACCGCCATGGCCGTGCTCTCGTCAATCACGAGCTGGGCCGCCACCGGATGACGCCAGCCACGAGCATCGAGGAGCCCGGCCAGCCGAATCGCGTAGAACGAATTGCGGACGCCGAGCAGCAGCGCGGTCGCCGCGCCGGTCATCGGCGCGCCGCCGCCCGAGATGATGCCAGCCATGGCGAACTGGCTGCCGCCGGTGAACATGACCAGCGACAACACGCAGGTCTGCATCAGGCTCAGACCGGCAGCAACAGAGATGGCACCGAAGGACAGGCCGTATGTGCCGGTTGCGATCCCGACACCGATGGCGTCGCGGAGCACGGCCTTGCGAGTCGCGGGCCAGTCGACCTCGTCGTCCTCGAGCTGCGACATGGGCTCACCCTATTGACGCTGCTGTGGGCCACAATGCAGGCATGGAAAGCAGCGGAGAACTGACGAGTGTTCGAACGGCGGCCTACTGGCACGCCGCCGGACTGCTACGGCTCGAGCGACCGACGGGCCTGACCGCGCTGGAGTCGGTGTTCGCCACCGGCGACGCGCCACACCAGCTGCGGGGGCCGATGCGCGGTCGATTCGTCGCGAGCACGATCGGCCACCACCTCGACCCGCTGTTCGAAGCTTTCACGTCGTTGTGGCTGCCGTGGAAGGGCAAGACCTTCGACCCGGACGCCGAATCGGGCCGCAACCTGTTCACCGCCGGCGCACGGCGCATGATGCGAGTGACCTTGCCGAAGTACCGGACGTCCGACGAGGGCGCCTGCGGTTACGGCGCGTTCCGGTTCATCACGTCGACCGGCCCGAGTGCGTTCACGACCGGCGTCGACGTGCTGCGGATCGACTACCGCGATGTGCCGGAGAACCCGAGCTGGCCGGTGCGCAAGATCCTCGACGAGCTCGTGATGATCGACGACGGGCTCTACCTCGGCCAGGCATTGATGGAGTTTCGCGGCTCGCTGCGAAGAGCGGCCTGGTTCGTACTCGAGAGATAAACGGTTGCCAACCCGCGTTCGCACCATTCTCGGTGCAGTGCGGCAACCGAAAGGGCTCGCTTCGCGCCTGGCGGGTGTGCGTGTCGTGAAGTTCGTGGCTGGCTTGGCGCTGGTCGCGGCGAGCGGCTGCGCAGCGTCGCAGGNNCCGCAGGTGCAGGCCGGCTCGCCGTCGCCGAGTTCCTCGGGCCTCCCGGCCGCCAGCCAGCTGCCGTCCGATGCGTCGGCGGCACCGTCATCTTCACCGGTGTCGGCGCCGTCCAAGCAGCTACCACCCACGCCGTCGTTGCAGCTCTCTCCGGATCCGTCGGCGGGGGGCGTTGTTCACCGCGTCGGGGCGGGTGTCGTTCGGGATGGGAGGCTTCCCTAGAATTCGGCGAGCGACGCGTCGACGGCTGCCTGGACATGAAGCAGCGTCGTCGGGAAAACGGGCGTGCTGCTGTCTTTCTCGGAGATCAGCATTTCGATCTCGGTACAGCCGAGCACGATGCCCTCCGCACCTGACTGCACGAGGCGTTCGATCACCTCGCGGTAGAGCTGACGTGATTCGTCGAGCACCACGCCGAGGCAGAGCTCGTCGTAAATGATGCGGTGCACATCAGCCCGGTCACCGGCGTCTGGGACCAGCACAGTCAGTCCATGCGCAGCCAGCCGGTCGATGTAAAACGCCTGCTCCATCGTGAATGCGGTGCCGAGCAAGCCGACCGTACGCAGCCCTGCGTCCGTGACTGCCTTCGCGGCGACGTCCCCGATATGAAGAAGCGGTATGCGGACGGCGTGCTGTACCTGAGCTGCGACCTTGTGCATCGTGTTAGTGCACAGGACAAGTAGTTCGGCCCCGCCGGCCTCGAGTCCGCGGGCTGCCTCGGCAAGCACCTTGCCGGCGGCCTCCCACTCGCCTGCGACCTGCATCGCTTCGATGTCGGCGAAATCGACCGAAGCAAGAAGGCAGCGGGCGGAGTGCAATCCTCCGAGCCGCTCACGCACCAGCTCATTCGCCAGGCGGTAGTACTCCGCGCTGGACTCCCAGCTCATCCCGCCGAGCATCCCGATCACGCGTGGAGCGGCCATGACCCATCTTGACACGACGCTTTCATGCGCTGACCCCGTCGGTAACCCTGTCAATAGCGGCCGACTCGTAACGCCGGGAACACCCGGGGTTGCCGCGAGTCGCGCGGCCGTGCCGATGGTCGGCGTCTGCGCGAAATGATGCCCACCCGTGATGAGGACATGGATGTTGATACGAGCGATGATCGATCCTGTCGGCTCACCCTCGATTACGCCGAGATCGTCGCGTCGCCCTTCATGAACTGATCGCGCGTGCTGAGTCCCCGTACCTGGAACCCGAATGGCCGAACAACGCAAGTCGGCTAGAAGCTACGATTACATTCAGTGACCGACAGGCACGCTGCGATTACGCGCGGGCTGTGGTGGTCGTAGCCTGCGCGCCCGGCCGAGCTTCGCCCAGCGCGCCTGAAGGGGGATCTCGTTGTCTCGAAGTCGGGCGAAGCGGATTCACATCTTGCGATGGTCGGTACCGATAACGGCCGCCACCGTTGCGACGGCCGTGCTTGGCGTGGGAGTGGCCACCGCTTGCGTCGTGGTTGTCGCCGGCGGCGGGACGGAGAGCGACGCCGCGCAGTCGCCGCCCGAGCAACCAAACGCGCCCGGTCGTGGGTCGGTGTTTGACAGCCCGATCCCGCTCGCGGCCAAGGCTCTTGCCTCCAAGCAGGCGATGCAGGCAAGCCAACCGCACGACACCGTGATGCCGAGCGCATCGGTCACCTACAGCTGGCTACCTGCGCGCTCGGACGACGACGGTAACGGAGGCCACGGCGGTGGTAACAAGGTGTCCGTCGTCAAGACAGCCGCAGTGGCTGACCTAAACCGGGACATGAACGGAATGGCGCTCACGTGCGGACCCAGCTGCACCAGCGAGCCGCCGTTGACAGAGCAGCAGCTCATTGATCACCTTCGGCCGTCGATGGCGGTTTGGGCCAGCTCGGTGCGTGCCGCCAAGCAAGCCGAAGAGGTCAATGCCGTCCTGCAGATGCAAGGTGACCAAACCTACGTCCCGTACAGCGCGTTCCGGTGGGAGGTTTCTCGCTGGGACGGCGTCACCGTGCAAGGCAATGCCGCGACGGCGGTATTCGAAGGCAGAGGCGACTACCTCACAGCTGGCAAGTGGCATCAAGACGAGCTGCTGCAACAAGTGCAGTTGAAACTCACGCTGGAGAACGGCGGTTGGAAGCTACTCGACCAGGAGGCCGTCTACCGGTGAGGACCCTGGGGCCTACTACGGCAACAGGTGGGTTCTTGGCAGCACGAGTTCGGCAGACTCGGTGATCGTCAACCGACCGTCATCGCGGACAGATGTGCGCGTTCCGCGATCGCAATGAATTGGTGTGCGGCCGGGGTGGATGGAACCCCGCACACTCGCGCTGCATCCAACCCCACATGAGACTCCCCGGGCGACGCGCTGTTTCGCCGATCGGGCTCGCGCTTGTCGTCCTGCTTGCCGGCTGTTCCAACAGCGCACACACGACGCCTTCCAGCGGAGCACCTGCGACCGCGAACGTCAGCGCCGTCAGCTCACCACGGCCGCCGTGGTCCTACCCGTGCACGACGGGCGTCGGTGAGGGCTGCAGCAGGCCGCAGCAAATCACCGAGCCCCTGTGGACCGACACCACCGGCAACACCATCAGCGGCCGTTTCCCCTGCGGCGGAGTGCTCCTGGCCAGAGAAACCCCGACACAGGTCTGGGTCACCTTCGACCAGCAACTCGTGCCGCCAGGGGCAATGGCATGCGCCGCGCCTATCCTCACCGCCAGGCTGACCCAGACCTTGGGCGCGCGCACCGTCACCGACGCAGCAACAGGCGCAAGGCTATCCATCGGACCTGCACCCAGCCCCACGTCGTGAGTGACGGCGGCGCCAAACGCGCGTGATGCTGCTCAGCCGACTCTATGACCCTCCGAGTGGCATTCGGTGCGGCACGCCAGACGATCGTGTCGGCGGCAAGGGGCGCATGCCCTGATCCGGCGTCTGAGCTTAGGCGTG
>PLCK01000050.1 GCA_003134755.1 Actinomycetota bacterium
GTGCTTGAGGACGTTGGTCAGCGCCTCTTGCACGATCCGGTAGCAGGTGAGCTCGATGCCTGGTGGCAAACCCGCGACGGCTCCGCACAGGTGCACGTCGACATGCACGCCGGCTTCGCGGATTGAGTCGGCTAGTAGGTCGAGGCCCGACAGCTGGGGCGTCGGCTCGAGTTGTTCGGGTGCGAAACGCAACACGCCGAGCATGCGGCGTAGCTCGTCGAGTGCATCGCGACACGAGTCTTCGGCGGCGGCAACCCGACGCCGGACCGTCTCGTGGCCGGCGTCGCCGCGGTCAATGTCGTCGAGGGCGGCGACGCATTGCACGACCGCGACCGTGAGGCTGTGCGCGACCACGTCGTGCATTTCGCGGGCGATGCGGGTGCGTTCGCGGGTGGCGGCCTGCGCAGCTGCTCTCTCGTTGTCGGCCTCGGCGTTGTCGGCGCGCGTGGTGGCCGCGGCGTGGGCGTGCGACCGCCGGGTGACGAGTAGGGCAAGGCCGAAGAGCGCGCTGCAGAAGGCGGCGGTCACCAGGAAGTCGCTGATGCCAGGCCCAGGGCCGTTGGGTCCGCGTTCCGACAGCGCGATCACTCCGAGCCCGGCCGCCCAGCCGACCCACGCCGCCGCTTCTGGACGTAAGCCGCCGGCCACAACGAACGTCAGCAAGAACTGCCCGAACACCGCCGTCGGCTCTTTGGTCAGGACGAGTAGCACGACCAGCTGCCCGGCGAATGAGGTGGCGATGGAGATGTACGGCGTACGGCGTCGGGCCAGCAGTACGAGGCCCGAAACACCAGCGGCCAACGCCGGGATCAGCCGGCCGACCTCGCCCAAGAGGTCGAGTTGCACCAGGACAATCACCACGAGCAGGACGACGTCGAGCGGGCGCCGACGCGCGGCCTCGACCCATCGCGTGATCGCCACGTGGGAAACGGTAGTGGGCGCTCGTGCGCGACGTCATCAACCCGTGGGTCTAACGCCGTCGCAGAAAGTTCAATCCATCGGTCGATAGCTGCCCATGCGTGGGTTGACGCGGGTGCTGAGCTACCCGACCTAACCTCGCGGCGTGCAGTTGCCGTGGCCACACCGGTCGCGGTCTTCGGAGCCGGCCGTGGAGGCTGGCAAGAGGGAGATGTCATGCGTAAATCGGGCCTGATCGGGGTCGTCTTTGCAGTCACGTACACGGTCGGTCTGTTCTTGGACAACGGACCTGCGCAGAAGCTCACCGACGCTCAAACCGATGCCTGGTACGGAAGCCATAGTCTCGGGCTCTGGCTGGTGTCGTCGGCGATCATCGCCGTGGCCGGACTGTGCGCGCTCGGGTTCAGTCTCGTACTCTCTCGGCGGGTGGCGGGTCCTGATGCCGGCGCCACTGGGTCCTTGCTGTCGGGTGCGGGCGCGGTTGCCGCGGCGCTCGTCATGGTCGGCGCCGGACTCTTCGGTGCGATTCCAGCGCAGCACGCGTTCAACCACGCGCCACTGCCAACGGCCGCGACGTCGCGCGTCATGCTCGGTGCGGCTTACGCGATGATCGTGCTTGTCGCACCGCTCGCGTTCGGCGTGATGATGTTCTGCGTCTCGTTGTTGGCATTGCGCAACCGCACCCTGCCGCGTTGGCTCGCAGTGGCCGGGTTTCCGCTGGCTGTACTCCAGCTTGCGAATGCAGTGGCGCCGATGGTCACGTTGGTGCTGTGGAGCATTCTGACCGGCGTCACGCTCGCCGTCCGGCGTCCTGCTCCCGCACTTGCCGCACACGTCGAGACGCGGGCCGAACGGGTATCGGCCTGACGCGTCGGGAAGCGCGTTCACGTGAACGCGCTTCCCGGCGTCCGCTTAGCCCTTGTCCTCGGTCGTCACGTGACGCCCAGCTCCTGCGGCGCAACGAAGATGCCGCGACTGCGAAAGCTCGCCTCGACGAGCTCCACACGGATCGACGTCCAGTTCGCCGCCTCCTGGGAAGCAGTGGTAACAACAGCGCTCTCTACCGCGCCGTTGTTACCACAGCTTCAAGGGGCAGAAGAGCTTGACCGTTCACATCCGCGCCATCCACGCCGTCCACCCGACTTGTCCGTACGAGACGGCGGTCTACCCACGTATTTCACGGACACGTCGAGCCGGACGCCGACGAACTGCCCGTCAGCGCATGTCGGTACTTTGGGCCGCGTTCACGTGAACGTGGTGTCGATCGCTGTGGCGAACCCCCGTCGACGCAGGTTAAAGCCTGCTGGGCTCCGTACGCCGAGCCCCATCAGCAATCTCGTGGCAGTTCTTGCCCAGGATCTTCGCCCGGCACAGGGCGGCGTCGGCTTGCGCAAGGACCTCTTCGACGTCGTCCCCGGCTTGGGCAATCGCCAGCCCGATGCTGACAGTCACGGTGTAGTCGCGCCCGCCAAAATCGACCGGGGATGCGAGCACAGTCTCGATGCGTTGGGCGACCTCTACCGCATAAGCACGGACGTCGATTGGTGCGCCGTCAGGTCCGGCCCAGGTACGCGACGACGGCTCAAGGATGATCACGAAGCCGTCGACACCGACGCGCGCAGCGGTATCTTCTGGGCGCAAGGTGGAGAGCAGCCGCCCCGCGGTCGCCTTGAGCACTGCGTCGCCGGCCTCGCGACCGCCGTCCTCGTTGACCTTCCTGATTCCGCCGATATTGCAGAAGACTACGGCGAGCTGATGGCCGCTACGGCTGCTGCGGGCGAGCGTCTTCGTGAGCCGGTCCGTCAGCAGAGTGTGATTCGGCAGCCCGGTAAGCGGATCGTGCAGAGCTGCGTCGGCGAGCCGCTGCTCGACGTCTACGAGCTCGGTGACGTCGCTCGTGATACCAAGAATCTGGGTCACCGCGCCCGCGCCGTCGCGCGCAAACGGAGTGACACTGCGGCCAAACCAGCGATACACGTCGTCCTGCACGCGTATCCGATAGCGGATGCGCACGACCTCGCCGTCGGAGAGCGCCTGAGCGGCCGCATTCTGTTCGAGAACCTTGAACTGATCGTCGGGGTGCACGAACATGCTGATCGCGTTGCCCCCGAGGTCCTTGAGCTGAGGAGCCGTGTAGCCAAACTCGGTGAGGTTTCCCGAGGACCACACATTGCGGTTCGTGATGGACTCCGCGACGAAGATCACATCCGGGGTCGCCGCCAGGACCGCATCTTGGAAAGCAGCACTCTTGCATAGCTCTGACTCGCGCGCAGTCAGCGCGATTGCGTTGGCGGCGAGACTCTGTTGCGCGGCCGCCAACTCGCTGATATCGACCATCATGCCGACCATACGATGAACGGCGCCGGAAGCCTGGCGCACAACGGCGACGTTCATGAGGACCGTGAGCGCTGTGCCGTCCTTGCGTCGGAAGACGCGCCGTGCCGCGTATGCATCGGTGTGTGACAGCGCGGCCAAGCTCCGTGCCTGGTCGGCGCGGTCGTCAGGGTCGATGAACATCGTGACCGAGCCGCCGATAACTTCGTCGAGGTTGTAGCCAAGCATCGCGCACCCGTGCGGGTTCATCGCGACGATCGTGCCGTCGGCACGTGCCTCGGTAATGCCGATCGGAGCCAATGTGAACAGCGCGCGAAAGCGTTCCTCACTCGCCCTCAACGCTGCGGCGGGCGAGGTCGGCTCGCTGAAGTCTCGTTCGGTGAACACGGCGTCACTCGCTCGCCGCGACGGAGTCACCGCGATCGGCAGCGGGGCAGAATTCGTTCGTGCCCTGAGCCAGGCGTCAAAAGTCTCGGCCGGCGCGGGCCGAGCAATGTAGTAGCCCTGCGCGATATCGCAATCGAAGCCACGCAGCGTCGCGAGCGCCTGTGCGGTTTCGACGCCTTCAGCGACGATGTTCAGCCCGAGGTTCTGACCTAGTTCGATGACGCTCTGAACGATCAGCGCATCGCGCGCGTCAGATGCCATCGTCATCACGAACGAGCGGTCGATCTTCAGTTCGTCGATCGGCAAGGTCTTCAGTTGGCTGAGGCTCGTGTAGCCAGCACCGAAATCGTCGATGGATAACCGGATCCCGAGATCCGAAAGATTTTGCAGAAGTCGGCCTGCTCGCGCGGGGTCGAGCATGATCGCCGATTCGGTGACCTCGAGCTCGAGCAGGGACGCTGGCACTCCGTGTGTCGCAAGTAGCTCGGCGACTTCGGTCGGAAGGTGTTCGTCAAGAAGGTTGTGCCCAGAAAGGTTGACCGCCACAGACATCGGCGAACCCTGGTCGGCCCAGATCCGGGCCTGTGCGAGCGCGGCGTTGAGGACGTAGCTCGTGAAGGGACCGATCAGGCCAGTGTGTTCCGCCGCCGAAATGAAGGAATCCGGGTACAGCAGCCCTTGGTTCGGATGCTGCCACCGCGCAAGGGCCTCGACTCCCACAACCTCGCCGCTGGCGACACTCACCTTGGGTTGGTAGTGCAGCACGATCTCGTGCATCTCCAAGGCACGGCGCAGGTCTCCGAGCAACGCGAGCCTTTCCGGCGAGTGTTCGTCGATCTCCTTGCTGTACGCGAAGACTCCGACGTTGCGACTCTTAGCGACGTACATAGCGACGTCGGCGTGCTGCAGCAGTGTCGCGGCATCCGTCCCGTGCTCGCCCGACAGCACGATACCGATGCTGGCGTCGACCTCGAGCTCGACTCCCTCGACCTGGAAGGAAGTCTCCAAAGCCTGCTGAAGGTTCGCGGCAATCGTTGTCGCCGCCGCGAGGTCGTCGACGTCCGGAAGCAGGATCGCGAACTCGTCTCCGCCGATGCGGGCGACGGTGCCACCGTCTCCGACGGCGGCAGCGAATCGGCGTCCGATCAGCGTGAGCAACTGGTCGCCGTACTTGTGCCCGAAGGTGTCGTTGACCTCCTTGAACCGATCGAGGTCGACCAGCAGGAGAGCCGTGGTGGCACCCGATCGCGTCGCTGCGTCGAGCGCAGCTTCGGTGCGGTCGGCGAGCAAGGCGCGGTTCGCGAGTCCGGTGAGCGGATCGCGCAAGGAGTATTCGACGGCTCCGGCCCGTTCGGCCCGCAAGAGCCGCCGGTAGCTGCGCGCGAGACCTGCCAAGAGGCCGGCGAGCAATAGGCCGAGGCCGAAGACCGCGGGCGTGAGCTTGCTGGTCAACGTCTCGAGGTTTTGCAGCTTGGTGGCGTGGGCGAGCGCGAGCGCGTGTTGTGCTGCGCTCTTGGCGGAGATTTCACTTTCGATGACGCCGAATGTCGGATCGACCTCGCCGCTGTCGATCTTCAACACGGCCGGGGTATTGCCGAGGTCGACCTGAGCGAACATGCTGTTGATCGCTGCCACGTAATCGACCTGTTGGGCAAGCACTTTGGCAACGAACACGTGCTCGTCGGCGCCGCCGTTGGCCTGGACGTCGCCGAGTGCAGTGACGAAGCTCGCCTCGGTCGCGTTGTACATGGCTCGGACGGAAGGCCCTGGTTCGAGCCGGTACTCGCGCTCGAGCGACTCTTCGGCGGCAACCGCCGAAGCGGCGTGGGCGTAGGCATCGGACAACCCGTTCGCCGTTGCGGCGTTGCGCGCGGCGAAAGCGGTGGCGTGAGACGACCACACGGCGAACCCGCTCACGCCGAGCAAAATGACGACGATCCCGAGCGCGGCGAGGCGACCGCGGCGCCCGATACGGCGGTCCGAATCGGCTGCGGAGTCTTGCGAACGCGGCGGCGCAGTCTGGGCAGCGCGCGAGGGGCGCTTCACCGTGGCCAAGGCGATCGGAGTCGTCTCACCCCTACCTCATCGGCCCGCCGGGACGTACTTGGAGCAAAAGCCCTAGTCCGAATGGGTCATTTTCACGCTTGTACCGTCACGGCCGCGTTCACGTGAACGCGCGCTGACGACCAGTAGCACGCCGAGCGCGAAGCCGCCGACACTCGCCGGGTCGAGCGAACCGTCAGGAGCGAAGCCTTGGACGGCGAGGCGCCCGAGCCCTGAGGCCGCGCCCGCGATTCCGAGCATCAGCGGGAGAAGGCTCGCCTTCGATGGCGGCGGCCCGGCTGTTGACGGACTGACCGCTGGCGCCGGGGGGTGGCGGCGGCGCGCGGCGACCATGGCGGCTATCCAGAGCAGGGCGGCGAGGACGATCACCAGCACAACGGACAGGGCGCCGACCCAGATGATGCGCTGCGCCCACCACGCGCCCGAGCCGATGGGCGGCTGCGCCAGTAATCCGCTGCGATACCCGACCACCGTGACGATGACGAGCGGGACCATGTGCCACAGGTACACCGGCATCGTCAGGTAGTTGGCGCGCTCGACGATTGCCCGAACCCGTGCACGATCGGGCCGCCCGAGCCAGCGGGCCACGAACGGCTCGGCCACCAGCACCAACCCGACCTGGGTCAATCCGAACGCGAGCAACGCGGCCGACGGGGGCGACGCGTTCTGGATGCGCGCGCCCGGCACCCCGATCATGCTGACCGGATACGGTCCCCACCAGATCAGGCCGACCAGCGCCACAAGTGCGCCGAGGGTTAGGGCGATCGGCCGGGATCGGCGTCCGGCAAAAGTGCCTTGCTGCCAGGCGAATCCGAGTTGGTGGAACGTGCCCCAGACGAGCACGTAGTTGGCCCATCCGACGACGTGCCAGTGCGCTTCGATGACGCCGACGTCGATGACCACAGCCAGCGCCGCCATCGCGATCGGCACCCACATGCCGAACCGTCGATGCGCGGCGTAGAGCATCGGCGTGAGCAACAGCAAGACCAGGTAGACGGCGAGAAACCACAGATGCAGCGCGAGCGCCCACGCGGCCTGCGAAAGCTCGTCACGGTTGACACCGCTCGCATCGCAGACGACGACGACCAGCACGATCGCCAACACGTAGACGGACGTCGGAATGAGCAGCCGCAGGGCACGCCGACGAATCCAGGTGAGCGGTGGACCACCGCCGCGCCGGTACTTCGACCACGAGAGCGCATTCGAATACCCGCCAACAAGGAAGAAGACCGGCACGACCTGCAAGACGAGCGTGAGCGCCGACGTCCAGCGCACGACGCCGAGCACGTCGACGCCGTCCAGATGTCCGTGCTGGTAGACGATGCCGGTCGCGAGCCAGTGTCCGACGACGATCGCCGCGATGGCGACAACGCGCAGCAGGTCGAGGTAGCTGTTGCGCGACTCGCCAGCGCCGGAGCTCACGCGCGGAGCAGGGACAGGTGCACGGCTTGGGTCGCCTCGCTCGGTGAAACGCCGAGCTGCTCGCGCAGCACTTCGCAGAGGTCGGCGTAGACCCGCAAGGCCTCAGCCACATTTCCTTGGACGGCGAGTGCGCGCATGAGCACCAGGTAGCCGGTTTCCCGCAGCGGCAGCAGCTTGACGAGCTGGCGTCCCGCACGCACCGCGGCCGGGAGTTCGGTACCTCCGGTACCGAGGGCAGCGAGGGCGTACGCCTCGAGCGCTCGGTGCGCGATCTGGCCCAAGAGCCTCCGCCGGTCGTCGATCCAGGGCGCCTCGTCGCCTGGCAGGAACTCGCGCTCGGCGATGAAGAGCGCAACCAGCGAAGGCCCCCACGCGGAAACGTCATCGCCCAACGCGAGCCGCGACTCGGCCTTGTGGACAGCCGCCTCGGCGACTTCGACGTCGACCCGCGCGTCGGCGTCCAACCGAAGGCGCAAGCTCGACCTGCCGTCGACGACATCGGCGCCTAACGCCTTACGGAGCTTGGAAATCAAGGGATTCAGGCCGGTCTCGCCGGCCGCCGGCTGGCCCCGCCACAGCGCCTCGACCAGTTCGTCGCGGCCGGCGAGGCGGTGCCGGTTCAACACCAAGTAGGCGAAAAGTTGGCGACCCTGGCGACCCGGCAGCGTCGTCTCGAGCCGCTGCCCGCCGATCTCGATCACGGTGGGTCCGCACAGCTGGATTCTGGTCGGTGGCGCCGACGCCAAGGTCACGACAACATTCTGTCAAGCGCGCCCGCGTACAACAGCGATGGAGGACGACATGGCCAGGATCATCCGATGTGAATGCGGGTTCGTAGCACGTGGTGGCACCGATGACGAGGTGATCTCCACGATCCGCGGACACATGAAGACTGACCATCCCGCCCTCTTCGAATCCGTCGGGCAGGACGACCTGCTCGGCTGGATTCAGCTCGAGTAGCGCTCACCTGGGAGGTCACTCATGACGGTGCTGGAAGCACAATCGCCCAATAAGTACGTGCGGGACGACGTGTTGGTCGAGCCCGACTGGCTTGAACAGCACCTTCATGATCCTGGGGTTCGGATCGTCGAGGTCGACGTGAGTGGCGCCAACTTCGGTGCTGGGCATATTCCCGGCGCCGTCCTCTGGAACATCTACGCCCACTTCAAGGACGCCGAGTACCGGCCGGTCGACGCGGCGACCGTAGAGCAAATCTTCGCCCGCTCAGGCATCAGCGCCGACTCGACGGTCGTCTTCTACGGCTACGCGCCGGCGATGGGCCTGTGGCTGATGAAGCTCTACGGCCACGCCGATGTGCGGCTGCTCAACTGCAGCCGCGACGCGTGGCAGTGCGAGGGCCGCGCCTGGTCGGCGGAGGCCGCAACCCCGGCGGCAACCGTTCACCCGGTCGGCGCGGTTGACCGCCGCATCCGGGCCGGGATTGCCGACGTGCAGAAGGCGATCGACGATCCGCGGGCCGCGCTCCTCGACGTCCGGACTCAGTTGGAGTTTGACGGTGAGCGGTTCTGGCCTTCGGGTGGTCAGGAACACGGCGGCCGGGCTGGTCACATCCCGGGCGCGATCAGGTTGCCGATCGACGAGATCCGCGACGAGCGGGGTGCGTTCGTATCCTCCGCCGAGTTGCGCAAGCTGTTCGCCGCCGTCGATCTGGCCGGCGAGGGCGAGGTCATCTCGTACTGCACCGTCGGCGGCCGCGCCTGCACGGTGTGGTTCGTGCTCACCTACCTCTTGGGTCGCGACCGGGTTCGGGTGTACGACGGATCGTGGGCCGAATGGGGCCGGACGCCGGGAGCCGCCGTGGTCCAAAACGTTGCTGCTACTCACATTCCTGAGAACTAGGAGATCACGATGACAAGTCTCATTCGCAAGAGCCTCGATACGCCCGAAGAGGTCCGCCCGTTCGAAGACGGCAAGGGGCAGCTCGAGCTGGTCAACCTCGACGGCGGTGCCGTCGGCCGCGCCACCTTCCTGCCCGGCTGGCGATGGTCGGAGCACGTCAAGCCGATCGCCAAGACCGACAGCTGCCAAGCCGCCCACCTCGGCTACTTCGTGTCGGGACGCATGAAGGTCGTCATGGATGACGGCGAGGAGATGGAGTACGGCCCGGGCGACTTCGCCTCAATGGCACCGGGGCATGACGCGTGGATTGTCGGCGACGAGCCCTGCGTCGTCATCGACTGGCAAGGCTTCGCCGACTACGCGAAGCGGTAAGGCTCGGCCCGCCCCCGCCGTCGGCGACCTGTCAGTACGTCGACGCTTAAGAAGCCGTCCGCGTACTGACAACTCGAAGGGGACGGCGAGGCAGAACGCGTCAGGCGGTTTCGGGGCCGGAGCGCCGAAGCACCTGGCTTGTCGGCGCTGTAGTGCGCCTGGACGTCTTGGATCTTGTTGACCAGGCCTGTACCTGGCTCGGAACCACCCCCATAGATCAGGCGTTGGAGCCGGAACCACTATCCGCGCCACCAAAACAAGCAGCCTTCGAGATCTTGTATTGAGCCAACAAAGCCTTTGACGAATCGACATTGGCGTTCATCGCGTCCAGTACCCGCTGCTCCCCGCCCAAATCACCATAGGACTGGTACGTGTCAAACTGGTTAATCAGCCTGAGGAAGTCAGAATTGGACTGAATCAGATTGTCAGCGTCGCCAACAAATGTCTGGCACGCCGCACTGCTTGCCTGAGCGGTAGATAACTGACTCTGCACACCTGATAGATCAGCCTTCGCTTTTGCCGCGTCAGCAGTAGCAGTCGCCAAATCATTCTGCGTGCTTGTGAGGTTAGCTTGCGTATCAGTCAACGTCGTGGTCGTCGTTTTCAACGATGACTGTGTAGACGCTAACGTGGCGTGAACATGATTCAACGACGATTGTTGCGACGCTATAACGCCGACCAGCGCAAGCACCACCAATATGGAGCCAACAATCGGCAGCAGCTTGGTTGGATTGGAACGACGACGGCGGTGTGTGCTGGTGGGCAGCAGATCTGCAGAAAACGGCGTCATGAGGGTCGGCACTTCGGGGGTTGCAGCGTCCGGCCAAGTATAGACATCCTGCGTCATGACATTACCCATCTTCTTTGTTAACTGTTTGTATCGTGCAGTTGTTGTCGTAACCACCCGGTGTGCCACCAACTGCACCGAATCGCGGGTATGCTTCTTTTCCCTACGCAAGACTCGTCGTACTACTTCTGAGTCCAAGGTCGACGCGGCGGTCAGACGACTTGCTAGCCCGCGCGGCTCTGAGCGTGAGCGGCGAACGCGCGCCGCCCGAGCAACGACACCGATCAAGCGCAGCAATCGATCGCGCCGCTTACACATGCGGTTGACGACGAAGCAGGAAGGGTCGACGCGGTAGTGCCGGCGTTTGCCGGTGGGATCGCGGGGCGTACGTGCGCACGAGGAATGCCCTCGAGTGGGATTGCAGGTGCGGTGGTCACGGCGGGAGTGGAGACGACGGTGGTGCAGATGCCACGTCTGCTGGCGCGAGTCAAGGCAGGTGCGCTGCCGCCAACAGGCCGGTTGCCGCGAAGGTCTGGCAGCTGATGGGAGCTGAACGGCCGCATCGGATAGTGGCGTCCGACCAACGCTTCCGAAGCCAATCCATCCGAGACCGCGGCCGACAGTCCGGCGAGGATGAGAGTCAAGCCGACAAGACTGTCGACAGGCACCTGTTGTACGCGAGCTGCGCGAAGTGGTGACGGGCCGAACAACCCGACCTGTCCGTCCGAACGCGCGGTCTACCGCGGTATTTCAAGGACAAGTCGAGCCGGACGCCGAGCAGGTGCCCGTTCCACGCCGAGCCACCGGCGACCTGTCAGTACGTCGACGCCTAAGAGGCCGTCCACGTACTGACAACTCGAAAGGGGGAGGGGAGGGCAGAACGCGTCAGGCGGTTTCGGGTGCGGTGGCCGAGCCGAACGACGTCCGGGCTGCTAGTTCGAAGGCGACGGTGGCGATCGCGGTCGACATCGCGACGGAGCAGGCGATGCCGACGGGGACGTCGTCCGTGCCGATTGCGTAGGCGAGCCAGCAGACCTGCGAGCCGATGCGCAGACCCCAGGCGCTGACCGAGACTCCGGAGCTGAGGTGCTCGCGCCAGTTGCCGATCGAGTCGAAGAGCTGCGGCCAGTTGGAGAACAGTCCGACCGCGAAGGCGAGGTAGCCGACGCTGTGGGCGGGGATCAGCCACGCGACGGTGAGCAGCGCGCCGGCAGTGCTGGCGATCAGCAGCGCGCGGCGGTGTCGCGGCATAGGGGCGCTGGCGAGCAGTACGACGGCGATCGCGCCCGACACGAGCAGGATGTTGCCGGGAATCTGTGGTGTCGCGCCGGTGCGGATGCCATACGTCATCCAGCTGAGGCAGGACAGGCTGGTCATCGCCCATGACAGCGGCGAGACGCCGGGCAGCGCCGGGTGGCGCACGATCCGGACGATCTGAGGCACGACCATCGACACGCCGAGGGTCGCGCCCAGGTATCCGAATGACATGGCCAACTCGTGCGAACTCACTGCAAGAACCCCTCAGATGGACGTCGATCAGCTGGCGATTTGCTTCGCCTTCTCGTAACTTCGGCAAATGATCACTCGATCTGTAACGATACAGCCCGGAGGATAAGGACGGCCTAACGCGGCGGTCGCTGGGACCTAAGGACGGGGAGGGCGATTCGATGACCACCGGACGCCCGACCCTCGAGACCGTCGCCCGTGCCGCTGGCGTCTCACCGATGACGGTTTCGAACGCGTACAACCGGCCCGACCAGATCTCGGCGGAGACGCGCTCTCGCGTGCTGGAGGTGGCGCGATCGCTGGGTTATGCCGGCCCTGACCCGGCCGGTCGATCATTGCGCCGGGGTAGGGCCGACACGATCGGCGTCCTGCTGACTGAGCAGTTGCCGTATGCGTTCAGCGATCCGGGCACGGTGGAGTTCTTGCACGGGGTTGCGTCAGGACTGGCCGAGGCCGGCCAGGCCCTGCTGCTGCTGCCGACCGAGGGCAACGCCGAGCACGCACTGGTGCGCAACGCGCTGGTCGACGGGTTCGTGCTCGCCTCGCTCGCGCCGGACGATCCGGTCGTCGCCGACGTCCTCGGACGCCGGCTGCCGGTGGTGACGTGGGGTCACGCGCGAATTCCGGGCGTGCCGCGGATCGGCGTGGACACTGTGCGCGCGGTCGCCAAGGCGGCGCGACATCTGCTCGAGCTCGGGCATAAGCAGTTCGGCGTCGTCACCTTCGGCGGTGCGGTTGCTTTGGGGACGCCGACGGTGATGGCTGGCGTTCACATCGCGATGCGCGCGCGGGTAACAGGATTCCTACGTGCGGTCGCTGCGGCCGGGGTCGATCCTGCTTCTGTGCGGGTCGTCGACGCTGCAGGCAACACCCGGGCGGACGGCGCGTCGGCGGTGCGGAAGTTGCTCGCGGATCCGCGTCCGACCGCGGTGTTCGCGGTGACCGACGTGCTGGCGTTGGGCGTTCTTGGCGGTGCTGCTAATGCTGGCGTTTCGGTGCCGCGGGATCTGTCGGTGGTCGGGTTCGACGACGTCGCCGCGGCCGCGACCAGCGTCCCGCNNCGACGGTGTCGCAGTCGCTGTTCGACCAGGGTCGGCTTGCCGCAAGGGTCGTACTCGACCAAGCCGCTGGGCGTCCGGTTCGAATTCCCCCGATCCGCACCGCGCTGGTCATCCGCGCCAGCACCGCGCCGTCGGCTCGCTGACGGCGAGTGCTAACTCACTTCTCCGGGCATGCCTCAAGCACGCGGGCGGATTCGAACGACGTCGACCGCCGGTTGCGGCATGATTCCCACTGTGAAGGCCTACGTGGGAGTGACGGATGGCGACTGGTATCGCTTTCTCGCCGCTCGGCCGGAACTAACCGAAGTCAACTTCTGGCGACCTGCAGGCGACCGCGAGTTCAGAGTCCTTGACGTGGGCGAGCCGTTCTTCTTCAAGACCCACAAGCCCCATGACCGCGTAGTGGGCGGCGGCTTCTACAGCGGGTTCGCCTCTCCCCGAGTCTCGGAAGCGTGGAGCCTTTACGGCGAGGCGAACGGAACGGCGAGTCATGCTGAGATGCGAACTCGGGTCGGCCGATATCGGCGGGTGCCACTAGGCGACGGGATGGACCCCGTGATCGGGTGTGTCTTTGTGCGCGATGCCGTCTTTTTTCCGTTAGACGGGCTCGCGGAACCGCCGCCGGACTTCGCCCCCAACATAGTTCAGGGCAAGAGCTACGACCTGGCCGTACAACCCGCACGCGACTATTTCGAAGAGCTGCTCCGACGGCTTCTCGGCACTTTGCTCGACCCCGACATTGCTACTTGGCAACGCCCGGGACCGGTGTACGGCGATCCCCGTCTCGCAGCGCGGCGGCTCGGCCAGCGAGCATTCCAGGCGGTCGTCCTGGGAGCCTACTCGCGCAAATGCGCAGTCACTGGCGACAAGATTGTGCCGGTGCTTCAGGCCGCGCATATTCGGCCGCTTCCGTACGGTGGCGAACATCGGCTCGACAACGGGCTCCTCCTGAGGTCCGACGTGCATACCCTCTACGACCGCGGATATCTCGGTGTCGATCCTGCGCACCGGCTGCTAGTAAGCCCTCGGTTGCGTGAGGAATTCGGCAACGGCGAGGAGTTCTATTCGCGGGCAGGACAGCCGATCGTGGTGCCCGACAGGCGGGCAGATCAACCGAACAGCGAGTTCCTCGAGTGGCACTTGGGCGAGATCTTCCTCGCATCCTGAACCATGAGCGCGTGCGGGTCCCACTGTCGCCGGAGCTAAGTCACCACTAACACCGACTTGCGCGATTCAGGCACCGTGAGCCGCGTGAGACAACGTCGCCGCTCCGTGCAAAGCTGCGAGTCATGCAGCCGCTGCCTACCGGCCTCTACGAGCAGCTCCTCACGGACGCTCTTCTCAGCGACAGCACAGAGTTGCGCAGCAGTCTCAGGCAGGTCGACGAGTCCGAGTCGGCGGCTCTGCTCGGCGAGTACGTAGGCCGTGCTGTGGCCCGGGTCCTCGCCGCACTTCCGCCCGAGAGTCGCGTGGATCGCGCAAACGTGATCCTGGAGTCGCTAGCCGAAGGATTGATCTCCCAAGGTCCGCAACAGCTTCTTGCGCTGGCCCGACAAGAGCAGCCCGGCGTGTGGCGTTTGCTACAGACTCGCCCAGCCGTCCCGTTGTCGCGACCCGCATTGCTGACGAACTCCTCGGCTGATCCAAAGCTCGGCTCTGAGCTCCGGGCGGAGTTGGCGACCGCCGATGGCGTGGATCTCCTCTGCGCGTTCGTTAAGTGGTACGGCCTGCGCGTTCTTGAAGCAGAGCTCAAGCAACTAGGTGAGCGAGATGTCTCGCTTCGGGTTCTGACGACGACCTACATGGGGGCGACGGACCGCACAGCTCTTGACCGTCTCGTTCGCGATTTCGGCGCCAAGGTGAAGATCAACTACGAGACACAGTCCACGCGCCTGCACGCCAAGGCTTGGTTGTTCAGACGGGCGTCGGGCTACGACACCGCCTATGTCGGCTCCTCGAACCTGAGCCGAGCCGCGCTACTCGATGGCCTGGAGTGGAACGTCAAGCTCGCCGGTTCCCACACCCCTGAGCTCCTCGCCAAGTTCCAGGCGACCTTCGACTCCTACTGGGAGGATCCCGCATTCGTCGCGTACGACCCGGAGGCCGACCGGGAGCGACTGGACGAGGCACTGGCGATCGCGGGCGGCAACCAAAGCCGGGGAACCGTGACCTTCACCGTCAGTGGGCTCCAGGTCCGTGCTTACCCGCACCAGCAGCAGATCCTTGACCAGCTCTCGGTCGAGCGAGAGGTTCACGATCGACACCGCAACCTGGTCGTGGCCGCTACCGGGACCGGCAAGACGGTTGTGGCGGCACTTGACTACGCGCGAATGCCTGGCAGCTTGTCTCTGCTCTTCGTTGCCCACCGGAAGGAGATCCTCGAGCAATCGCTTCGCACATACCGCGAGGTCCTTGCCGACGGTGCATTCGGTGAACTGTACGTCGACGGCGCTAAGCCTGAGCGCTGGCGGCACGTCTTCGCGAGCATCCAGTCACTTCACGCCTACGGCGTCACCGATCTGGCTGCCGACCACTTCGACGTCGTCGTCGTCGACGAGTTTCACCACGCGGAGGCGGCGACCTACCAACGCCTGCTCAACCATATTCAGCCTGTCGAGTTGCTCGGTTTGACGGCTACCCCTGAACGCACAGACGGGGTCGACGTGCGGTCATTCTTCGGCGGTCGAGCTGCAGCCGAGCTCCGGCTGTGGGACGCACTCGAGGCTGATCTGCTTTGCCCGTTCCACTACTTCGGTGTGAGCGACGCCACCGATCTTTCAGCCCTGGAGTGGCGCCGCGGCGCGTATGACGTTCGCGCGCTTGAGAATGTGTACACCGCCGACGATGCACGTGTGCGAATCGTGCTGCGCGAACTCCGTGATCTGGTCATGGATGTCTTTGAAATGCGAGCGATTGGCTTCTGCGTTTCGGTCGCCCACGCCGAATATATGGCTGACCGCTTCCGGGCGGCCGGAATCCCCGCCCTTGCGGTGTCGGCTGCTACTGGCACAGATGAGCGCGCCCGCGCCCTGCAGATGCTCCGCGCTCGAGAGGTCAACGTTCTCTTCGCGGTCGACCTGTTCAACGAGGGACTGGACATCCCGGACGTCGACACTCTGCTACTGCTCCGGCCAACCCAGAGCGCGACCGTATTCCTCCAGCAGATGGGGCGCGGGTTGCGCCGCACGCCTGACAAGCCCGTTCTGACGGTTCTTGATTTCATCGGCCAGCAACGCCGTGAGTTCCGCTTCGATCTTAAGTATCGAGCACTGACCGGTACCACGCGCAAAGGGCTCGAACGGCAGCTCGAACAGGGCTTCGCTTTCCTGCCGTCCGGTTGCGAACTCGTATTGGACTCGGTTGCAAGAGATATAGTACTCGAGAACGTACGGCGGCAGCTCAAACTGAGCCGTCGGGACCTTATCAACGAAGTCAGGAGCCACAGCGACTTGCCGCTCGATCGTTGGCTGCAGGAGAGCGGCCGCGAGCTGACGGATGTTCTGAAGGCTGGTTCCTGGACGTGGCTCCGCCGCTCGGCAGGGCTTCCGACGCTCCCAGCTGGGCCAAACGAAGACCAGCTGCTCAAGCGAACGGGATCTGTAGTACACGTCGACGATCCAGAGCGGGCCGCGGTGTATACCCAGCTGCTCTCGAGTGCGGTTGCCTATGACGACCTAGCGGAGCGCGAGCAGCGATTCGCGCGGATGTTGTTCTTCTCCTTGTGGCCGAACGGCGGCGGACTAGGCAGTTACCAGGAAGGCTTCGATCGCCTCGCCGACCACCCTGCGGTCAGAGACGAGTTGCGGCAGATGGTCGCCTTGGGAATGGCTCGTGCCGAGCACGTCAGCCTTCCGCTCGAGGCAGGAATGCAGACCATCACCATGCGAACCAACGCGCACTACAGCCGCGAGGAGGCACTCGCCGCGCTGGATTGGGCCAACCTCACCCGTAGACCGGCCTCGTTCGTCGCGGGCGTCGTCTGGTCTGAGGTCGTCCAAACGGACGCCTTCTTCGTCACCCTTCGCAAGAACGAGAACCAGTACTCGCCGACGACGATGTATCGGGACTTCGCACTTTCGCAGGAGCTGTTCCACTGGGAGTCGCAAAATGTGACCGCCACGGATTCGCCGACCGGCCGGCGCTACTTGAATCATGTCGCCGAGGGCTCGCATATCTTGATCTTGGCGCGCGAGACCAAGGTCACCGAATGGGCAGGCCCACGCCCCTTCCTTTGCCTAGGGCCGGCTGAGTATGTGAGTCACGAGCGAGAGCGCCCGATCGCTATCACCTGGCGCCTACGGCACCCTCTCAGCGTCGACGTGTTCCGAATGGCGTCAATCTCCGCGTAACGAGCGGCGTCGACGGATGCGATCCGTCGATGCTGACCGTCGGGGTGGACTTGGCCGCGGAGGCCGAGAGAACCGCCATCGCGTGGATCGACTGGTCGCCCGCGTGCGGCCGTGATCCGGCAGGTGACCGTGGGCGCGTATGACCGCCAGATCATTGAGGCCATCATCCAAGCGGAGAAGGCGGGCATCGATTGCCCACCGGGCTGGCCCGAGAAGTTCATTGCGTTCATTTCCACTGACCAGTACGGGGCCGGTCGCGAGCCCGAGGATGTCGCCGGCCGCCTATGGCGCCGAACTTTAGCGTTCCGGGTGACCGACGAGATGGTTCGCGACGAGGTTGGGCTTGTGCCGCTGTACCCACGTGAACGCCCACAGAGCTTTGGGACGCACATGCGACGCGCTTTGGGGCGCGTCCTTGATCCATCTGGTTGTCCGGCGGCGGTTGATCAGGCGCCCCGCCTAAGGTCGGGCGGCTCAGGAGCCGAAACGTCAATGTGAATCGTGGCGGCCGGCACTCGTACACGCGCCGATTGCTTCGGGCGAGTCTGCGGAGCTTCCTCCGGGCGAATGCGCTCGGGGTTATTGGCATCGCGGGGATTCTGGCGATATCGCCAGTGTCAGCGCTGTTCCTCTCCCCGCCGTTCATTCAAGGATTGACGGTCGGAATTATGGCGATCCTGTTTCCGGCGATCGTCTTCTTCGCCTTCGTCATTCATACCGGCGGCCTCCATCAGCTCGTCGGAGCATTTGGTGAAGACAACACCAACGACGAGCTGAAGAAGGCAACGAAACGAGGGCATATCTGGGGCCACGTGCGAAACGTTGAACTCGACCGCAGCGACATCGACCACATCGTGGTCGCGCCAGGGCGCATCTTTGCGATCGAAACCAAATGGCACGTGCGCAACGCCGACGCTCGGACCCTCGCATCGGATGCGCTCCAAGCTCAACGGTCTGCTCGCAAGGCGCAATCGATTCTCCGCAGTAAGGGTATCGACTACCCGCACGACGTCGTGCCGCTTGTGGTCGTGTGGGGCGGCGGCCACTTCGATGTCGCAGAGGGCGGGGCGGTCGTGGACGGCGTACAGGTCGTGCGGGGGACTGAGCTAGCTGCCTGGCTAAGCGGCTGGGGAACAGGAACTCTCGCCGAAGACAACGCGACTGCACTCATCGGCCGACTCGAAGCGTTCGCGAGGCAACACCGCCTCGCGCAACCACTGCTTGCGCGGAACTCGACGCGTGCGGACCGCGTGGCGTAGGCAGGCACCATGGAGGGTCGCGAAACCAGGAGCCCGAGGTCGCACAGCGACCGAAACGTCCGGACGAACTCGCAAGGTTGTGGCGCTCGAGGTGGTCACGGGTCCTCCCGTTGCGGGGTCGTCACCTGTACAGGCCCCGCAACAACCGCAAACTGATCGGGCACCGAACCCCCTTTTCGTGATCACGGCGCGATTGGCTAGTGCAGACCGTTGCAAGCCGTCCCGCTGAGGAGTTGCGCGCACAGTATGGACAGGCGAAGCGAGATGTTGAGGTTCTCCACGATCGGAGTGTCCAAGCTCGGCACCTGTGCAGCGTCGACAATCCCGACAACCTTTCCAGCTCCGTCGACCACCGGACCACCGGAGTTTCCGTTGCTGATGGGCGCAGTATCAAGGAAGTAGGTGTCATAGACCTTCGAGACGTTGCCCGCGGTCACGTTGTTACTGACGATGCCGAGCGCGTTGCCGACGGCGACCACCGACTCGCCGACGAACGGCGCACCCGAAGGCGCGAGCGTGGGTAGCGTTGCCGTCGTGTCGAGAATGGCGACGTCATTTGTTGTATCGATTGCGCGGATGTGAACGTCGAAGTTCTTGGCGCCGGTGCTCAGCGCCACCACGCTCCCATCGGTCGGATCGGCGCAATCGCTGACGACGTGCGCTGCGGTGATGACGGTCGTCCGGAATCCCTTAGCGGCCGGCAACGCGAAGGCGAAGCCGGTCCCCGCCCCACCAGTGGTCAGCGTCGTGCACGTGACCAACACCACAGACGGCGAGACCTGCGTCGCGATCGTGGCGACATTCGGCGGTAGCTGTGCCGTGGTCAGTTTCAACTGCTGCTCGTCGGCCGCCAATCGCGTCTCTGCCCCCTGCAGCTGGGTCTGCGCTCCTTGCAGTTGGGTCTTGGTCGACTGCAACTCTGTCTTTGTCGTGGTCAGCTGTGCCGAGACGCTTGCGAGGGATTGTTGCTGATCTTTGGCGGACTTCTCCACCGCATCGACTCGCGCGCTTTGGGTGGTCAAGGACGACCGAAGCGCGGCGAGGTCGGACCGGGTCGAATGCAGCCGTGATTGTTGAGCCGCCAACGCCGTACCCGATGCGGCGAACAGCAGCACCAGCACAACGATCCCGATCGTTCGCCACGGTGGCGCGCTCGCGACCGCGCGCTTCCGGGACGGCGAGGTGCTGGCGCGAGCCTGGTCGCTGGTCGGGCCATCCAATCCCGCCGGAGCAGGCTCTACGTCCATGAAGGGCCCCCGATTCGGCTCTGCGTCGCACCTTTCTACTGCAATTCTCCCCATACGCGCACGCTCGGCACTTCCATTTCCGTCAGTCCCTCCGCGATCACGGGGCGGGCCGGTCCTCGAAGAGGTCGTCCAGCACGAGTCGCGTTCGCTCGGGCAGCGTCTCGTCGGGAAAGACGCGCGCGCATATCGCGACGACTTGTTCCGGCGTCGTGAGGTTCAGCAAGCCGATAAGAACGCGCAGGTCGTCGACGTCGCGACGGCGGGCAGCTATCGCCTTCATCGCCAAGAGGTGTTCTGGCGACGCCGTGCTGACTCGCAAGCCCGGGTGATCGAAAGTCAGGGGAGCCGCGGGGTCGCCGCCCGGCGCGACGTACACGCTTGCCTGCTCGTTGAGCCACCACTGTGGCAACCCGAGCTCCGTCGCCAGCGCGTGTGCCTCTTCGAGAACGATGCCGTGCGGCATGAGCACGGCGTCAATGTCGCGGGTCGCCCGCCGCGCGTCGTACGCCAATGCCATCGCTGCCCCGCCGATGACATAGACATCGCCAACGACACCTCGTCGTTGAAGGCGTTCGCCGAGTCTCGTAAACAGTTCGCGGATGCGAGCTCGATCGAGCAGTGGTTCGTCATTGCTGGTCATGCGACACCGAGCTCTTGCGGCGCAACGAAGATTCCGCGGCTGCGAAAGCTCGCGGGCGCATGGACGAGCGCATCGACTCGGGCCGCCGGCGTGTTGAACGGAAACCAGAAGACTTCGAGGCGGCGTTGTGTTGTCCACGCGGCAGCTCCGCGCTCGTCGCGAGCGGCGAGGTGCTCGGCGAGAGCAGCCAGGAAGACGTCCCACCGTTCGTTGCCACTCGTCGGCGGCTCGTCGCGGAGCAGCGCCGCGCGTTCGTCGACGGGCTCGTGGCGGTACTCCTCGAGGAACTCAGCGATGAGCCGCCACCGCAACGGGTCGGCGTCCGTCTTCGCGAGATGACCCGCAAGGTCGATCAGGGTCATGGGCACGTACGTCGGGACGTCGTTCGTCGGCTCGAGGAGCGTTCGCGGCCTCATCCCGGCGGCTCCGAGGATCCTGTAGAGCAGCGGCAGTGACGGCTGCATGTGGCCGCCTTCGATCCGCGCGACCGTCGATTGGGGGACGCCGGCAGCCGTGGCCAAACTCCGCTGGGAGAGGTGCCTTTCCGCCCGGGCTTGGCGCAGCAGATCGCCAGCTAGCCGCTCGACGTCTTCAGCCAGGCGAGTTGTGCGCACGTCTGCATGATAGCCGATCCGCAGTCATCGAGTCTGGATACGATCACCGCACGCGCGGCCGACGGGATATGACTCGCCGCGGATTGACCTGGGCGAACCACCGGAGGACCCCGCCGTGAGCCCAGCCGCCGGCCCGCTCGATCAGTCGCCGCCGAGTCTGGCAACGGCGTTGCGGGAATGGGGCCGGATCGGCTGCATAGGTTTCGGTGGGCCGCCCACTCACATCAAGCTGTTGCGCGACCTGTGCGTCGACCGGCAACGCTGGCTGTCGCCGGTCGAGTTCGACGACGCCGTCGCCGCCTGCAATCTGCTGCCAGGCCCGGCCTCCACCCAGTTGGCCATTTTCTGCGCGTGGAAGGTCCGCGGCCGCGTTGGCGCACTCGTCGGCGGAGCTGCGTTCATCGTTCCCGGCTTGATCGTGATCCTGGCGCTCGCCGCAGTGTTCCTCGCCAGCGCACCCCCTCGGTTTGTTCTCGCCGCTGGCGCAGGTGCCGGCTCTGCGGTGGCGGCGGTCGCGGTGCATGCCGCGCTCGGTTTGCTGCCGGCCAGCTGGCATCGTGCGCGGGACGCCGGCAAGCTCCCGCTGCTTCGCTGGTCGGGCTATCTGGCGGCCGGCGTACTGGCCGCCGCGACGCTCGGTCCGTGGGTCGTGCTCGTGCTGCTCGGTTGCGGCGCAATCGAGCTCGTGGTCCGCCGATCTCGAACGCCTGGCCGCCGCACCTCGGGGTTCACTCCCGTGCCGTTCCTCGTAACCGGCGCGATAACGGGCGGCGTCGTGACTTCGCTGGTCTGGGTGGCTTTCAAAGTCGGCGCGCTGTCGTATGGCGGCGGCTTCGTCATCATCCCGCTCATGCAGTCCGACGCCGTCAACCACTACCACTGGATGACCGGCAACCAGTTCCTCAACGCCGTCGCGCTTGGCCAGATCACGCCTGGACCCGTCGTGCAGACCGTCGCTGTCGTCGGCTACGCCGCCGCCGGTCTGGTGGGTGGACTGATTGCAGCCGCCGTCGCGTTCAGCCCGTCGTTCGCGTTCGTCTTGCTCGGCGCCCCACACTTCGACCGGCTCCGCGCGAACACTCGCGTGCGAGCTTTCCTGGACGGCGCCGGGCCGGCCGCCATCGGCGCCATCGGTGGATCTGCCATCACACTCGCTCGCGCGTTGAGTCAGCCCTGGCAATACGCCGTCCTCGCCGCTGCGGCGATTCTGCTCTTGGTCCTACGCCGCGGCGTCGTTGTGACGCTGCTCGCCGCCGCAGCCGCCGGCGTCGTCCTTGTCGGCATCGGCCTCGCCCTCCCATAGGGAGGGGCGACAACGCCGATCCATACGGACGTCGCCAGCCCAAAGGTAGGGAGCGCCGACGGCGGATCTGAGGCGCGCTCCCGATGCCGAGGCCCTGGAGCGCGAGCCATCGTGGGGCATGCCACCACCAGGTGGCGCAAGCTCCGCCTCGCAGAGCTGAGGCGGACGAACAAGGAGGAACCGTGACCGGTATCACAATGGACACGCTCGGTGGCCGCCCGGGCAGCTACCGAGCGAGTTGGGCGCGCAGGCTCTTCGTCGTGTTCGCCGTACTTGTGCTCGTGGCGTTGTCGTTCGCGATCGGACGAGCGACCATGGGACACACCACTCGCACCACGACGACAATCAGCCAGCCGGCTGCACAGGCCGCGCCTCCCGCCGCCGTCCAGCCCCAGGATGACCCGGCGCTGTGCCACGGTCCGCGCCACCCGTGCTAGACCGGTTAGCTGACGAGAACGCAGAAGGGCAACCTAGATGACGCTCGCTGACTCGAGTGCCGCATCGGCGACTGCGCGCGGCCGGGTCGTTGACCCCGACCGGGTCGTTGACCTCGACCGCGGCACGACTCGGGGAACTCCGGGCACCTGCACAGACCTCGTCGGGCGGGCGGCCGAACTCGAACGCCTCGGCGCCGCCTTCGAGGTGGCGTCGGGCGGTCGGGCTCTCGCCGTCCTCGTCGGTGGCGACGCGGGCATCGGTAAGTCGCGGCTCGTCGAGGAGTTCTGCGATCGGGCCCGGCTAGGCGGTGCGCTGGTGGCGACGGGCGTGTGCGTGCCGGGGGACGGCGGGCTTGCTTTCGCGCCAGTCATGGGAATCCTGCGCGACATCGATGTGCACCTGCACCACTCGCCGTCCGCCATGGAACTTCTGCACGCACTCGGCGCTGACGTCGGCGTGGGCAGTTCGGCGACAACCGCATCCGGCGACCCGATTCCCGCGCCCGCACCGGATATGCGTGCCCTGGCCAAGACTGCCTTCTTCGAGTCGATCCTGCAGTCCGTCGTCGAGCTCGCCCAGATCGCGCCGATCGTGCTCGTGTTCGAGGACCTGCACTGGGTCGATTCGGCCAGCAGCCAGCTGTTCGACTTTCTCGTCCGCAATCTCGGCGATGCACGCGCGCTGGTGATCGGTACCCATCGCACCGACGAGCTCGGGCACGACCATCCGCTCACTGCCTGGCTGGGGGAACTCGGCCGGCACACCCGAGTGCAGCAACTGGTTCTCGGACCGCTCGATCGCGCAGAGTTGGCGACGTTGATGACCGACAGTCTCGGCGAGCGGCCCGGCGCGGCGGTGCTCGATTCGGTCTGGACGCGCTCGCAGGGCAACCCGTTCTTCGCCGAGGAGCTACTCGCCGGCGGCGACGCATCGTCGCTGCCGACCGCGTTGCAGAGCGTCATCAACAACCGGGTCAAGCAACTGCCCGAACCTGCCCAGGAGCTCCTTGCGGTGGTCGCCGCGGCGGGCGCGGTCGTCGATCACCGGCTGGTGGCAGCGATATCAGGGTCGGACGCCGAGGTGCTCGACATCTCCATCGCCGTGGCGATTGACAAGAAGATCCTGGTGGTCGACGAATCCGGATCGGGGTACCGCTTCCGGCACGCTCTCATCCGCGAAGCCGTGTACGACGCGCTACTTCCCGCCCGGCGTAGCCGCCTGCATCACGGCATCGCCGTCGCGCTGGCCGCCGACGCCACTCTCGGATCGAGTGCGCCCGGTCATCGGATTGCCGAACTCGCGTCGCACTGGTGGGCATCGGGCGACTGGGCCGCAGCGCTCGCGCCTTCGATCCAAGCCGCGGATGCCGGCATCGCCATGTTCGCCTTCCCCGAGGCGCTCACTTTCCTCGAACACGCATTGCTGGCCGACGACCGCTCTTCCGGTGCGTCGGCGCTCGCCGGCATCACGCGCGCGCAACTCCTCGAGAAGGCGGCCGACGTGGCATACCTCGCGGGCGCGAACGCCCGCGCGGTCGAACTTGCTCATGCGGCGATCGAGGCCGTCGACGCGAACGCCGAGCCGGTGGTCGCGGCACGTTGCTACACGATGCTCGGCCGCAACATGTGGGGAGTCGGCGATTCTGCGTCGGCCTTCGAGGCTTACCGCACCGCCATCGAATTGCTTCCGGCCGACTCGCCGTCGGTCGAGCTCGCCCGATTGCTCGCCGAGGAGGCGCGCGGCTACATGCTGGTCTCGCGTTTCGTCGAGGGTGAGGAACTGGCCCGTGAGGCGATCTCGGTGGCGCGTGCAGTCAACGCGCGCGACATCGAAGGGAGCGCGCTCAACACCTTGGGCTGCTGCCGAGGCTGCCTCGGCTTCGGTGACGAAGCCATCGCCGCGGTTCAAGACTCGCTCGCTATCGCCGAGGACCTCGCGAACCCCGAAGACGTGAACCGCGCGTACGGCAATCTAGCCTCGCTGTTCCTCGACTACGGCCGGCTCGATGAGGCGGCGTCCATCATGTTCGACGGCGCTGCGGTCGGCGAGCAGATCTGGGGCGTGCGGCTCAATGGCGCGGCTGGCAATGGGGTCGACGCGCTCGTCCGCTTGGGTCGCTACGCGGAGGCGGAAGACGTCCTTGCGCAGCTGGGTACCCAGTCCCTCGGCGTGTGTTCGCACGGACCGTGGACACTGCCGGCCCCGATCATGGTTCGCCGAGGTCGGTTCGATGTCGCCGAGCAGCTGATCGCCACCGCCCAAGACGTGACCGCTCTCTTGGATGACGTGCAGGTGTCCGCGACGTTGCTCGGCCTCGCCGCCGAATTGGAGCTCGAACGCGAGCGGCCGGACGAAGCTGCAGCGCACCTCGAGCGGGCCCTTATCCTCGTCGCGCGAAGCGACGACGGTACGGTGCGCTCGGAGCTTTGCATGTGGGCGGCGCGCGCGATCGCCGATCAATGCGAGGCGGCGCTGGTACGCGGCCGTTCGCCCGATGTCGAGTCGATGCGCCGTCGCTGCGACGAAGTTGTGGCGACCGCGCGCGCTGGCATTGTCGAGTTCGAGACGCGCGGTGGCGGTCCGACTCCTCGTATGTTGGCCGCGCACGCGCAGGCGACGGCCGAGCGCTCGCGCCTTTCGCAGTCGGACCCCGAGCTGTGGGACGCCGCGGCGCGCGGTTGGGAGATCGCACACGAGCCCTACCCCGAGGCGTACTGCAGGTGGCGCGAAGCTGAGGCTGTGCTCGAGAGCAGAGGTAGTCGCGTTAGTGCAGCCGAGGCCCTCAATCGGGCCTGGCAGATCAGTCGCCAACTTGGCCTTGGGCCGCTTTCTGCTCGCATCGTTCGGCTCGCTCAGCGCGGCCGCCTCGACCTGCAGGACAACGCGCCGCCCGCGCCGTCCATCGAATCTCAGGCAGGCGCCGAACTCGGACTGACAGCGCGCGAGGTCGAGGTTCTCGGGCAGCTCGCTGCGGGGCGCAGTGACCGCGAGATCGGCGAGGCGCTGTTCATCAGCAAGAAGACGGTGAGCGTGCACGTATCGAACGTGTTGCGAAAGTTGTCCGTCGCCGGTCGGGTGCAGGCCGGCAAGATCGGCCAAGCCCACGGCCTGGGCGTCCACTGACGTCGCTTCGTGAGCACGAAGCAACCCCCCGCGGCGCGTCACCACGGCAACGCGGACGACTACGGCAACAGGTGGGGTTCTTGGCAGCACTAGTGCGCACAAACGCACGACTTTGCCGATGAGCGTAAGTCGCTATAGCCAGCCCTCTTTGGTGGCGCGAATCGCTGCCTCGACACGGTTGTGTACCTGTAGCTTGCGAAAGATTTCTTGGGTGTGTGATTTCACCGTGTTCTCGCTGAGATGGATTCTCGAGGCGATTTCCCGGTTGGAGTATCCCTGTGAGATCAAGCGCAGGATCTCCCGTTGACTGTTACTCAACTGCGGCTCAGTCGGGACGTCGGTGGTCGCGGTGTAACGTAGCCGGGCGAGAACTTTCGCGGCTACAGCCGGCGATAGTGCGGCCTCGCCTCGGTGGACGGCACGGATGCTCTCTTTGAGCGAGAAACGTTCGATGTCTTTGATCAGGTAGCCCTTGGCGCCTGCCTGGATGCATTGGTTGACCAGTTCGTCGTCTGAATAGGTCGAAACGATCAGCACAGCGGTTTCCGGGTGAGACGCGGCCAGGAGTCGGCAGGCTTCCGGCCCACTCACGCCGGGCAGCCGGGCGTCGAGGAGGATGAGGTCAGCCTTGGTCTGATCCACCAGTTCGACGATTCCCTCGGCTGACTCGCTCTCCGCGACGATTTCGAAGTCCGGTTCGGTTTGCAGGATGGCGCGCAGGCCTTCGCGGACCATCTCATGGTCGTCGATGATCGCAATTCGAATCATCTGGCATCCGATGGCAGGGGAACGGTCACCCGAACGATCGTGCCGCGCTCCTCGCCGTTAGCCACCTCAAAGGTGCCACCGAGGTCGAGGGCTTGTTCATGCATGTGTCGTAGCCCGAAATGCAGATAGCTGTCGGCGAAAGTGTTCCGGATGGAATCCGGCACCCCTACCCCGTCATCTTGGATGACAACGTTCACCTGGTCGCCTTCGTAGCGGATGCTAACCAGCACCATTGCTGCGTTAGCGTGCCGCTGCACGTTGGTGAGCGCTTCATTGATGAGCGAGTAGAGGACGTCCCGGGTTTGCTCGAGTCCAGGCGGGGGCTTCCCGCTGACCACCAGGTGCGCGTGCAGACCCGACGTGCGTTCGAGATCTCGCAGCAGGGACCGCAGGTTGGAGGCAGGTCTCCCTCGCCGTTGCCGGGTATCGCCACCGCAAATATGGCCTTGCGTGTGGCGTCGGCTGCGTCCACCGCAAGTTGGCGGATGGACTGTAGCCGTTGCACAGTCGTCGGGTCCGCCTCACTACTCTCGAGCAGTGAGTTGATGCCCAGGCCGATCGAGAAGATTCGCTGCTCGATCTCGTCGTGCAGCCGGCCGGCGATCCGTTGCCGTTCGCGGGCCAGCAACCCGATTCGCTCCGCGTCGCTCAGCCGCTGTTGCAGTTGCCGCAGACTGCCGATCATGTCTCGCTGCTGCTGGTAGAGACGGGCGTTGTCGATCGCGACCGCGACTTGATTCGCGAGAGTCTCGAGGATCCGTTCGTCGTCTTCGCCGTAACCGTCGACCTTGTTGGCGACTCCGATCATGCCGATGACCCGGGTGCCGACCCGTAGAGACACCCCGAGGAACCTGCGCACCGGGGGATGCCCAGCCGGCTGACCGACACTGTCTGAGTCATTCAGGACGTCGTTGGAGATGCTCGGGCGTTGCTCCCGGATCGCTCGCCACAGCAGGTTGGACCGCACGGCCATCAAGTGGAACTGGTCATAGAACGCCGGGTCGACGGGTTCGAAGCCGTTGATAGCAGCCACATCCATGACCCGCGTGCCGTCAACGAGCAGGCCGGTAAAGGCGAACTCAGAGCCGGTCAATTCACGGCAGTAGCTCAGGGCCCGCTCGTGGATCTCCGACATCTCGTGCAACGCGGCGATCTCAACCGAGATGGCATGCAGTGAGTCGAGCTGTCCCCCTAGGTCATCCCGGTCCGCCATTGGCTTCCTTGCACGGGCTTTAGCCTCACGTGCCCTTCTGAATGAGTGTAGGCACCGTTGCCGACCTCGACCGCCGGCGTTGTTCGACCATTGCGCGGCCACCCGATCGGATGTTCTCGGCCCCCCGATCGGCGGGCACGGGTGGACCGATGGGGCCCAATCGGGTGAGGTGCGTTTTCATTCATCTGCCTGATGACGACTACCCCGTGCATTGGGGAGATTTGAGGTGATCGCGCCCGTCGCGCGCGGCATCACCCACGGGGTCTGTTGTGGATTGGAACCATGAGCGAGATCGAAGATCAACAGGACATGCAAGAGGCGCTGGACCGGTCCCACCGGGAGACCGCCGAGCTAGCCACGCTGCTGGAGACCTTGCACGCCAACGCGCCGATCGGTTTCGGGTTCGTCGACCGCGAGCTACGGATGCTACGACTCAACGCTGCACTCGCTGCCCTCAACGGGGCGACCGTTGAAGCACATCTCGGTCGACTGGTCAGTGACATCACCCCCAACATTTGGCCTCAAGTGGAACACGTCTGCAGCCAGGTGCTGGAAACCGGTCAGCCGGTCATCAACCTAGAGCTCTCCGGGCCTAGCGCAGCCGAATCTGGCCGGCCGCACCACTTGTTGGCCAGCTATTATCCGGTCCCGCTCGGCTCAGACATCATCGGTGTCGGCGTCGTCGTTGTGGACATTACTGAGCTCAAGGAAGCCGAGGAGTTCCGGGCGGTGGCCATGGACAACATGGCGGAAGGCCTGTTCGCCTTGGACGCCGAAGGACTCCTCACATACATGAACCGGGCTGCGTCGAACTCGCTCGGGTGGACCGAACGAGAACTGCGCGGCCAGCCGGTGCATGAGATCATCCACTTCCAGCGAGCCGACGGAACTCAGCTCCCGGCCGAAGAGTGCACGCTCCTCCAAGTGCGCACCCAAGGCCGGACCATTCGAATCACCGACGAAGCCTTCACCCGCAAGGACGGCACGATCTTCCCGGTTGCCTACTCCTCTGCTCCGCTACGCAGCGGAGCAACTATCCACGGGGTGGTCGTAGTGTTCCGCGATATCACCGAAGAAGCCAGGGAGCGGGCCGGGGTCCGGAAGGAGCTCGCCGCCCTCAGCTGGATCGGGCGGATCCGCGACGCGATCGACGAGCACCGGCTCGTCCTGTACTCCCAGCCCATTGTGCCCCTAGCCGGCGGACGGCCCAGCGAAGAACTTCTTCTCCGCATGATCGGGCGGGACGGCGAGATCATCCTGCCTGGCAGCTTCCTGCCAGTCGCGGAGCAGTACGGGCTGATCGGTGAGATCGACCGGTGGGTTATCACTCAGGCCGTCCGGCTCGCCGCTAACGGTCGGCGCGTGATCGAAGCGAACCTCTCTGCCGCGTCGGTCGGAACGTCAGACCTGCTTCCCTTCATCGAGCGACAGCTCCAAGAAGCGGGCGCTGACCCGGCTAACCTGGTCTTCGAAATCACCGAGACTGCACTCATGCGCGATGTGACCGCGGGGAACGCGTTCGCCCGCGGCCTAGCCGAACTCGGCTGCGGACTGGCTCTCGACGACTTCGGTACCGGATTCGGCGGTTTCACCTATCTCAAGAAGCTGCCCATCACCTACCTCAAGATCGACATCGAGTTCGTCCGCGACTTGGTCACCAACCGCGAGAGCCTGCATGTGGTCAAGGCCATCGTCAGCCTTGCTCGCGCGTTCGGCCTGCGAACGATCGCAGAAGGCATCGAGGACGAAGACACCCTAGCCGTGCTGCGGACCGAAGGCGTGGACTTCGGGCAGGGCTTTCATCTCGGCCGCCCCGCGCCTGCCAGCCAATCCGAGGCATGATCAACACACACGAACTTCAACCGAGTACCGCGCCCGAGCAGCGAGGGAAGTGAATCCGCCACCACATACCGCCGCCCCGAGTGCCGCGGCGGGCGGACACGTCCTCATTTGGCGCGTTGACGCGCCTTCGATCATGCCGAAGACAGTGCGCTTCGACGATTGCTCAGTCGACGATCGCGCTGCTGCCACGACCCATAGCGGCGGCGACGCGCTCACGCATCGCATTCAAGGCCGCGGGCGGATGCCCGACCCAGTCCAGCAGCTCGTCGACAACTCGAATCGGCTCAAGGCTCCGGAACGACTGAGTCGGATTGCCTGGGAACTTCTTATCGGTCACGTTCGGATCGTCCTCAAAACCGCCCGTCGGCTCAACGATGTAGATGCGCCCTCGGCCGTCGCCGGCAGCCAGTTCCGCACCCCACGTCGCCGCGTCGAGCGTCGCGGTGAAGTAGATGTAATTCATCACCCGACCACGCTCGAAATTCGACTCCCGGCCCGGCGCCAGCGACTCGCCAATCGCGAGGTCAGCCTTCGTGCCGTGCAGGTACACGCCAGGTTGATATACCTCGAAGGGCACCGGCGCCCGCGTTGTGGTCATGGGGCCGAGGCTAGCCGAGGTTAGCCCTGGTCAGATGCACCCATTTGTGGCCGCGATGCAGTACGCACGCCGCCCCCGACAATTCTCCGGGCTGCGGTCGCGGGATAGCCGCAGGACGCAACAGCTTGCTGACCCCTCGAACATCGATGCCCCAAAGCCGGCTCTCGTCGTCGAAGTCCATCACGAGGGTGGCGACATTCTGGCGCGGATCCGCACAGAGCCAGACCGATAGCGGCAAGCCGTCGATGCCGCACTTGCGCCTTGCTGGCCGACAGCCCCTGATCGAGTCAGGTCGCCTGGTCGGACTCAGACGTGCAGGGTAGGCCGATATGTGAGCTCTTGGATGTTGCCGTCCAGCGTGCGGCTCTCGAGCAGTTCGAGGTCGAAGTCGACCGCATCATGGAAGATCGGGTCAAGCCCGGTCTTACCGGTGATCACAGGAAACAGCGTCACCTGGAAGCGGTCGACCAAGCCGGCGGCCATAAGCGCCCGGTTGATCGACAGGCTGCCGTGCGAACGCAACGGCACCTCGGATTCTTCCTTGAGCCGGGCGACGACGCGTGCCGCGTCACCGCTTACGACGGTAGCGTTCGGCCAGTTGAGCGGTTCTTGCAGTGTGCTCGACAACACGATCGCCGGCATGCTCCTCATCCGAGTGACCCACGCGTCGCCCTCGTCGGAGCCCTCGGTGCCGGAGGCCAGCTGTCGCACAAATTGCCGATACGTGTTGGCCCCGAAAACCATCCGCTGCTCCGCGGCGTACAAGGCGAGGCGGTGGTTGAGCAGTTCGGGGCCTTGCTTGCCCCAGTAGCCGCCCCAGTTGCCGTTGTGCGAGCTGTAGCCGTCGAGGCTGGAAAAGACGTCGAAGGTGTAGGTAGCGGGCATGACGCTCCTCCTAGCGCGCCCGTTTACATGGTCCGAGTTCTTCGATCGCTAGGCAGGCGGCGGAGTTTGAACTCGCACCAGCTCCGAGAGCCCCACTAAGTCGGCAGGGTTGCGGGTCCACAGTGTGGCGTCGTGCGCGAGGGCGGTAGCGGCGATGAGGAGGTCGGCCATCCGTGCTCGTGGCTTGCGTCCGGCGGCGACGACTGCTGCGGCTAGTCGACCGTATTCGCGCGCGACGATGTCATCGACCGGAAGCGCATCGAAGGTGCGTTCGATGACGGCGAGGCGACGCAGCCGTTCCGCCCTTGTCGCATCGGAGCGGGCCACCAGCACTCCGAAGTGCAACTCTGCTAAAGACACCGCGCTGATGGCGATGTCGCCTTCGACCGGCCCAGGATCGGGACCTAGCAGAATGCTGGTATCGAGCAGGATCCTCATCGGGTGAACGGATCAGCCACGCTCTGGTCGACGCCGTCGCGATCAGTTCGCCAGTCAGGATCAGCCGGCCCGCGGAAGATCTCCCGCACGTCGGCTCCCTGCCGCCACCGATGTCGGCGGACAGGGCCTAACTCGGCGACTTCGCGCCCGCTGACGGTAATCGTCACGATGGCACCCGCTTCGGCCTGTCGGACCAACTCACTGGCCTGTTGGCGGAGCTCACGCAACCCGGTCGTCGTCATGAGGCCATGGTAGCGCATGTGCTACAAGCCGGCAAAGGCCCTGGGCTCTGGGCTGTCGCCCGTGAGGCTGCCTAGAAGATGAAGGGCAGGAGCATCTTGGTCGTGTGTTTGTACGCCGGGTAGGTGGCAGGGAAGTGGTCGGTCAGGTTGTGCTCCTCAACGATCGCGCTATAGACGAAGTAGACCCCGGCCAGGGCTGCGGCGATCAGCCATGACCAGTTCAGCGCCACCGCGGTGCCGATGGTCGCGACCAGGATGCCGGAGTAGATGGGGTGTCGGACGAGTCGGTAGGGGCCGCTGATCACCAACTCCGGTTCGGTCTTTTGTGACATCGGGCTACCCCAGTTGCGCCCGATGTGTCGACGGGCCCAGATCGCGAACGCTAGTCCGTTCGCGAAGAGGACGAGTCCGACCCATGCACGCCATGGATCCGAGTTGAGGTCGTGGTTGCGGAAAGCCCCCAACCGGATCAACACGATCGCGAGGACGGCGATCACCGCCCTGATACGCAGCTCGCGGGACCAAGCCACGCGCCCCCGCTTCGTGGAGAACGCAGCAACGAGCCAGTAGATCCAAAATGCCGCCCATCCGATCGCAAGGACGAGCTCGACCGCGTGCATGTGACTCAGATTGCACGAGTACGTGCGGCTGTGTCACGAGGGAACGGACATGTCGCCTGTGGATTCTCGCGGCGACGAATTGTCGAACTGAGCCACACTCTTCCGCATAAGACCCGCACGAGATCGGGTCTGTTTCGGAGGGGCACGATGAGCGATCCACAAATCACCGCCTAGCTTGACCAGGAAGACGCCGACGTGTCACGCATGATTCGCGAGCACGGCTGGTACATCCAGTTCGTCATGGGCGACGAACGAGAGCGCAAGACGTCGATCGCGTACACGATCGGAATGTTCGGGTTCGGGCATCCCGAGCTGGTCGCTCTCGGCCTCGATCCTGGTGACGCCAGCGCACTACTGAACGAGGTCGGACGCCGCGTGAAGGCCGGCGGCAATTTGATCGCGGGCGAACTGCTGGAGTTCGACGCGTGGGCGCATCGGGTCACTGTCGAAGAGATCCCGAATCCGGGCGCGATCGTGTTCGGCGCGAATCGGCACTACCGGCGACCCGATGAAGCGTCGGTGCCGGCGCTCCAGCTCACCTACGACGATCGTGAGGGTCGCTTCCCATGGGAGCCCGGTTACTCCGGCAGCCGGTGGATCCAGCCGCGGCCTGGCGAGTACACCGCCTGACGCCGCGAGCCCGATCCTCCCAAGGTAGACGCGTCGGGAACCATGGTAGACACTCAAGAAATGAGCCTGAACATCAAGAGTGACGAGGCGCATCGTCTCGCTCGCGAGGTTGCGGCGCGAACCGGCGAGACGATGACGGAGGCAGTGACTGCTGCGTTGAAGGAGCGCCTCGACCGCCTTGACTCGCCCCCAGCGGGTGCGGATGAAAGGTTCGAGCAGTTGCGAGCGACGAGCCTGCGCGCGGCGCCGTTGGCAGAGAAACTGCCGCCGTCGACCGAGGCAGCTGCGTTCCTGTACGACGATCAGGGCATGCCCGCATGATCGTCGACACATCGGCGATCATTGCGATCTTGCGTGGCGAACCCGAAGCAGACGAATTCCTGCACGCGATCAGTTCGGCCGGGTGCCGCATGTCTGTGGGTTCCTACCTGGAAGCAGCGATCGTGGTTGACTCCGCTGGCAGTCCAGCGTTGTCGCGGTACTTCGACGATCTGGTCGACGAAGCCGCGTTGCAGCTCGAGCCGGTGACGTTGCAGCAAGCGAAGGTGGCGCGTCAGGCATACCGCGACTACGGCCGCGCCAGCGGGCACCCGGCCGGCCTGAACTTCGGTGATTGCTTTGCTTACGCGCTGGCGCGCACGACGCGCGAACCCTTGCTATTCAAGGGTGACGACTTCAATCACACCGACGTACTACCCGCGGTGGGCCCATTGCGTTGACGGCGTGAACGGCGTTGACGGCGACGCCGAACGGCTGGTTGGCTGACTGGTCTGAACAACATGCAAGTGGCGGGGAGGATCCGATGTTCGAGCCGACCGATCGTGCGGTGACGATCTTCGATGTTGCCCGGCTTGCCGGAGTGTCGAAGTCGACGGCTTCCCGCGTGCTCACGGGCGCGAACCGGGTATCCGCCGCTGCAGTCGAGCAGGTGAATAGGGCCGCGGCCGACCTCGCGTACGTGCGCAACCCAGCAGCCATGTCGCTCGCGAACCACAGCGGAACGCGGGTCGTCATCGGCGTCGTCTCGCCGCAGCGCACTCTCGTCGTTGACGACTACCTCGGCCGCGTCGTCTCGTCGGCCGCAAAGGTGTGCGCCGTCGAGCGCATCGGCGTCGGACTCCAGCCCCTGTGGCTGCACGATCGCGACCCGCTCGGTGCATTGGCAACCGATCCGACCGTGCACGGCGTGATTCTGGTCAACACGACCCATGCCTTGCTCGAGGCGGTCAGCGGCCGCTTGGTAGGCCGAGTCGCCTCGATCGGCGTCGGCTCGGACGCCGTCCCCTCTGTCGACGTCGATTGTGCCTCCGCGGCCGCGGCCTCGACCCGCCATCTGATCGAGTCGGGGCGGCGCCGCATTGCGATGGTCACCGGTCCGAAGTGGCTGCCGTGCATCGGTAACTCGGTGCGGGCCTACGTCCAAACGATGCGCGACGCCGGCCTTGAGCCGCGTACGGTCGTCGGCGATTTCACTGCCGACAGTGGACAGCTCGGGGCGGTCGAGGTCTTGCGCCGCTGGCCGGACGCCGACGCTGTCATCGCGATCTGCGACGCGACCGCAATCGGCGTGATGGCCGAACTTCGAGCCCGACATATCGACGTCCCAGGCGATATTGCAGTGGCCGGCTTCGACGACGTCCCGTTCGCGCAATACACGCAGCTGACGACGTCGACGCATCCGGTCGAAGCGATCGCCGAGGCGGCCACTCGCGCAGTGCTCGACGCTGGGCCGTCACGGGCTCCCGACGTCACGTTCCCGTCTGAGCTAGTGCTTCGCGAAACGGCGTAAGAGCGCCCACCGCCGTTCCTCGCCGCCCCGCCGTGCCGCCGTGCGACCGATCACGAAGGACTTCCTTCGCGATCACGAAGATGGGGGCACTGCGGGCGGCCCGCGGTCGGGTGCGCCGGACTACGGGAGAGTTGCTGTCACCGTTAGCGTGGCGCGTTTCTGCGCGGCTGTCGTGCCGGTGCGATTGGCCCAGCCGCCTGCAGCGCGCATCCAGTCGGGCAGTCCGGCCGGGACGTCGCCCTCCGGAATGCCGGTGTGTTCGCCCGGCGTGATGGCGCTCCCGTAGTGCACGAGCGGCGTGGCCGTGTCGGGGGTCAGCGCGCCGGGCGTGGCAAGAATTTCGTCGAGGCCGACGTTCCAGTTGTCGCACAGCCGCTTCATCGCGGCCGCGAACGTGGTGCTGCCGCTGGCACTCGCCGAGTCGGGATACGTCGGGTGCAGCACGTTCACGTAACGCCACGATGCTCCGGTCGCGCCGGGCCATGCCTTGTAGGCCTTGTCGGCGAGACCTCCGAGCGTCACGACGGTCTGCAGCGAATTATCGGCCGCGATGGCGTCTAGCCACTGGTTGCGGTAATCGGTGATCGGCTTGTCACCAATGTGTTTCGTGCCACCCGACTGTCCGTACACCGAATACAGGAATGTGTTCACGAATACATAGGACGTCGTGATGCCGAGCTTGGTGAGAAAGCCCTGTATCCGCTGGCCGGCCTCTCCGACGAGGATGCGCCGGACGACGTCCTCGTGGGTTGCCGGGTCCTGGCCGATCAGCAGGATGCGCGCGCTGCCGTCGAGGCGGCCGCGATGGAAGATGGGTCCCCACTCGGTGCGAAATGCTGCGGTCGGATACGCCTCGGTATCCGGATACGCCTCGACGAGTGCGCGATAGGGCGGCTTGCTGTAGCCGGGGCAGAACGGGTGCGTCATGGCGATACCTCCAGTCGTTGGTCACCGCACCAAGCGGCTGCGGTGCGACAGTCTCGATCACGCAGTTGTTGTCTCGACACGCGAGCGTGTCGCAACATCAACTGCATGATCACGAAAAGGGGGCGGGCGAAACGGGGCGAGGCGGGCTGCGAAGCGGGGGGCGAACCTCTCACGCCGGCCTGAGGGCCAGTAGTCCTGACTTGATGTCGGCGGGCAGGTTGATCTCGGCCGCCAATGTGTCGTAGTAGCCGGGATTGTCGACGGTCGTCAGCGGGTCGAGCGTCAACGCGGGCAACGGGCCAGCGGCGGTTACCAACGCCGGCCGAGCTGCCGCGCTGACCAGGTTCGGTCCGGTCGGCCGCCCCTGATACGGCAGGTGTGGCCGCGACGACATGTGGTTGTCGACGAGTCCTTCGACCGCGAGCCGCAACTGACCTTCTGGGATCGCCGCCGCGTTCACGTGAACGGCCTCGCCCTTCGGCAGCGCCAGTAGCGCCGCGCGCAAGATGGCCTCAGCCTCGGCGACCGAGTCCTGCGCGACGGCCGGGTCGGCACTCGCCTCAACCAGATTCAGCACCCGCGGCGACCCGCCAACGGTGATCGTCTCTGTCCCCGCGCCGACGCCCAATGCGGTCATTAGCGAGGGCGTGCCGGCCCGCGGCGTCCCGCCTATCACGACGAGCGAGAGGTCGGCTTCGGTTGCATTCACGAGCGCGTCGTACGGGTTCGCCGTCTTGCCCGCAACGACGATCAGGTCGGCGTGGTAGCCCTTCTTCAGCATGCCGAGGTGGTCGCCCCAGCCGAGCATCGTCGCCGGCGTGCGGGTCACCATCGCCGCGAAGTCCTTCGACGTCAGGCCGACACCGGCCCGGTCGGCCGCCAGCCGCGCCACCTTCAGTTCGTTGAGCAGATTCTTGCTGCCCGAAGGCGCCCAATCAGAACCAAGTGCTATCGGGACGCCGCGGTGCAGCGCCGCCCCGATGTCCGCGGTTTCCCCGTACAGCAAGAGATTCGACAGCGGCGACCACACCATGCTGCCGCCGTGCGCGGCGAAAACCGCGAAATCGGCGTCTTTCAAAGCGACGCAGTGGATGCCGATGAGGTTCGGCGTGATAGCCCACGTGCCGGGCTGAATCTGCAGCGCCGCGAAATGATTCTGCGCCGCCGGGTCGGTGCCTTCGGCCAGGTGCAGGATCATCTTCTTGGTGCCCGAGATCCGCTTCATGAACTTCGCGCCGTCTTTCGCCACCACGTCGGCGATATGCGTGACCGCGTTGGGCAACGCGGTGTCACCGGTGTTCTCCACGTTGCGCACCAGGCCGCGAAAATGGGTGACCAGGCCGGGACTCTTGGCGAGTGTGATGCCCTGGCTGGTCGTCGTCCCGCCGAGCAGGCATCGGGTCTCGACATAGCGCACCAGTGCTGCAGCTACCGCCGGTTGCGCACCGAGCACCTGCATCGGGCCGGTGATCAGCCGGTGGTAGTCGGGGTTGCCCGGCCCGCTCCACTGATCGCGGTTGCCGTATTGCTTCGGCGCCTTCCACAGCGACAGGACGTCGTAGGGCAGGTGATTGTGCAGCTCGATGAGTCCGGGGTAGATCGTGCCGCCGGTCTGTGCGACCGCGACGTTCTCGAAACCCGCGGGCGCTGCATTGGCGGCCGCTCGGATGTCGACGATGACGCCGTCCTTCGCATAGACGACGGCGTCCTCGCGCACCGAGTTGGACGCGTTCATAGTGACTACACGCCCGGCCAAAGCGATCGGCGGGCTGGTCGAAGACGGCATAGCTGAACCCCCTCGAAGATCACTGAGTGGGAAGCAGCTTCCACCTGTAAAGCATCCAATGTCCAGACTTCGGTAGGTATGGTCAAAATCGGCTCGGAGTAGGAGTGTGGGGGGCGTCGAATTTCGCGCGGCTACGGGAGGGAACGCCATGAGTGAAATCGAACGCCCGCTCAACGTCGTCCTGCGTCATGGTTCGCCGGCGCACAAGGCCTACATGGCGAAGGCGGGTGCCCCGGTCGACGAGGTCAGGGCGCCGGGCTTTGCCAGCGACAAGAAGGACAATCTGAAGTACTTCGGCGGCAAGACCNNTCGCCGACCTCGTGTTCGTCAACCGCTACCTCGGCGGCACCGCGGCGTGGCACGGCGAGCATCGGACGTCGATCGATCACGCACTCAAGGCGGCGATGACCGACCCCGCACTCGAGGCCATCATCGGGCAGTACTACAAGACGCCGATCACGTCGACGATGCTGCTGTCCAAGATCGAGCCAGGTGCGGTCGGACCGATGTTCTACAAGGACGACGTCGAGCGCACCGCCGCCCAACTGGTGGCCGAAGGCGCTTTCGGTACCCACAACCCCGACAACGCGGTGCTTTGCATGATGCTGCCGCCCGGCGTCGTCCTGGTTGATGGTCCGTCGCCCGGACACCAGTCGAAGGAGACCGCTGCCGAGCAAGAGAGCCGCGCGCGGCACATGATTCGCATTGACGACGAGGCGGCCGACTCCAAGCACGGCCTCGGTGGTTACCACGGTTCGATCCATCCGGCCGGTGGCCCGGCGACCATCTACTACGCGGTGGCCGTCTATTCCGAGGGCGACAACGGGATCCCCGCGTTTGCCGAGCCGTGGAAGAACGTGGTTGCGACGCACTATCACGAGCTGNNGGGCGAGATCGGCGACATCCCGATCAACGTCGCGCCTAGCCTGAGCCTGGTCATGCAGGAGGTCAAGCTGGTCGACGGCTCGCACTCAGTACCGATCCAGCTGATGTGGTCGAACAAGGACGGCGGGCCCGCCGAGCCGTAGGCTCGGCCCGAAGCTGGGGCCGAGCCCTAATCGATGTCGTGCGGTTTGCGTGCGTCGTCGAGGTAACGGGCCAGCTGCTCGAGAACGTGCCGCCAGGCCTCGTCGAACTCGACATCGTCGACTCGCTCGAGATCCTCGACGACGACGCAGACCTTCGAGCGTCCTGAGTCGGCGCTGTCGATCGTCCAGGTGACCCAGGCCACCGGGTCGAGATCGCCGAGCATCGTTCGCCCGTCGGCCAGCGTGTGCATCAGCAGCCGC
Organism: Actinomycetota bacterium; assembly: GCA_003134755.1. Lineage (GTDB taxonomy): Bacteria > Actinomycetota > Actinomycetes > Acidothermales > Acidothermaceae > PALSA-607. Next base: position 38,712 of record PLCK01000050.1, read on the forward strand.
GGCGGCTCGACGAGCACGACCTCGCCGCAGATCTGATGCGGGGGCGGGCCGGCGTAGACGATGTGCGATCCGACCTCCCAGTCGCTGTGCACCGCGAGGCCGTAGAAGTAGTGCCGGCTGCGCTCGGGATCGGTCAGCGCCGACCACACGTCCTCCGGGCACGCGTTGACCAGAGCCTCGAATGCGCGCGTCTGCATGCCCGATCAGCCCGCCGCGCGGTTGGTGTCGGTGTCGGTGCTGCTCCAGTACGTCGCCATCAATTCGTGTGACCAGGCCGGTTGGTGGACGTCGCCACGCGGCCCGAACTCGGCCATGTACGGCTTCACGTCGAGCACCGGACTGCCATCCATCGCGTCGAGCGCCTCGACCTTCAGCGTGAGGCCGTCGACTTCGAGCAACNNTCGGCCGGCTCGACCTGGTCGAAGGCGTACACGATCTCGATATGAGAGAACTCGGCGATCCCTTGCAATGCCTCGGGCGAGAACTGGCCGGCATCGAGGGTGATCGTCGCGCTGACGGCGTCCCAATTGTCGTCGGTCGAATCGCTGCGCGACGAGCTCACCCGACCGATCGGCTCGACGTTCATCGCCGTCCTCTCCCTATTCGGATCTGAGGGCAACATCATGCATAGTGCTTGGGTGGACGGCGACGGGTTAAGCAAGTTGGCCGAGCTTACGGCTCCGGGCGGCGTCATGGTGCTCAGCGGAGCGGGAATTTCGACAGAGTCAGGAATTCCCGACTACCGCGGGCCGACGGGTGCGCAGCGGCGGCACTCGCCAATGCTGTTCCAGACCTTCATCGCGGACGCCGCGGCCCGCCGCCGCTACTGGGCGCGGAGCTATCTCGGCTGGCGACGAATCGCGCATGCGGTGCCGAACGACGGGCACGTGATGGTCGCCCGCCTCGAGACGCTCGGGCTGCTCACCGGTGTCGTCACACAGAACGTCGACGGTCTGCACCAGGCGGCCGGCAGTCGCCTAGTCACCGACCTGCACGGGAACCTGAGCCGCGTCGGGTGCCTGTCGTGCGGTGCCCGGACGTCGCGGCGCTCGCTCGACGATCGGCTGCGGTCGGCCAACGCGGGTTTCATGGCAACCGTTACCGCCATCAACCCGGACGGCGACGTCGACCTCGCCGACGACCAGCTCGACGAGTTCACTGTCGTCGACTGCGTGGAGTGCGGCGGGTTGCTGAAGCCCGACGTCATCTTCTTCGGCGAGAACGTGCCGCCCTCGCGGGTGCAGTCGTGTTACGAACTGCTGGAACGTTCTCGGCTCCTGCTGGTGCTGGGTTCTTCGTTGACGGTGATGTCGGGCTACCGATTTGTTCGACGCGCGGCAACGGACGGCACGCCGGTCGCGATCGTGAATTGCGGCGCGACGCGCGGCGACAACGATGCGGTGCTGACTCTTGACGCTCCACTCGGTGCCGCGCTTCGCGGACTGGTGTCGACGCTCGCCGCTGTGAGTGCCTAGACCGTTCGAGACCAGCACCCGACCTGCAGCCGCCCGACAAGCACCGAGCCGGTCGCGTTCACTTCGTCGGCAATGCGGTCGAACAAGGTGTCGTGGCCGATGTCTGCGGCCGTCGCGAGTCCGAGGCGTTCGATCGCCGGCGACACGGTGCGGACGAGATCGACGAGCTGCTGGATCAGAACCCCGGATCGTGACCCGCCGCCCATGATCGCCTCCATTCGCAGCTCGGGTTCAGGAAGCCCGGCGGCGACGAATGTCGATCGCAGCTTCAGGCCCATGCCCGTCTCGGCGCCCGATTCGCCGATCGCCGCGACGCACCAGCGGCAGCAGGTGTCGTGCGTCGCCGCCGGTGGGTACGACCAGATGCCACCCCAGTCGAGCTCGTGGAAGACCACCACGCCGCCGGGCTTTGCGTGGGCCGCGACCTTGCGCAGCATCGCTGCTGGGTCGGCTTGGAATTGCAAGACGTAACGGCCGATCACCGCGTCGAACGGCTGGCCGAACGTGAGCTCCGCCGGATCGCCGCTGCGAAACGACACGTTGCCGAGCCAGCGTGCGCTGGCCTCCGCGGTCGCGGCGCGGACTGCTTCGGCCGAGCGGTCCGCTCCGATGACCTCGCCAGCGTCGCCCACGATCTCGGCCGCGAGAAACGCGACGTGGCCGGCGCCGCTGCCGATGTCGAGTACCCGCATGCCGGTCGAGATGCCCGCCTCGATCAGGAACCATTTGGTGATCGGGTCGATCAATGCAGCCTGGGTGCGCAGGCGTTGGAGTTCGTGCTCGGTGTGGCCCAGGACATAAGGGGCGGCTTTGCGCGACTGCTCGGCGTTGTCGGACATGGGCTGCTCCTCACGATCGTTGGTGCAGGGGCTGGCGACGCACCAGCCAACACCGCCGGGCCGCCGAGTGCAATCCGGCTGCAAACCGTTCCCGACACGATGTGGCCATCAGCGACGAGAAGGATGTGAGACCGATGCCGAGCACCGCGTTTACCGGGGGACAGATTCGCGCACAAAGCAACGCCGAGCTGGACGCCGTCCCGCCCGTTGATCGCTTTCTCTCGGCCGTTGCCGGTGCGCTCATGGCGGGGTGCGATGTCTGGACGCCGGACGCCGTGCTCGACGCGACCGTTCCCGAGTGGCGGTTTCGCTGCGTCGGACCTGACGCGATCCGGACCGAATACGGCCGGTGGTTCGCGGACCCCGGTCACTTCGAGTCGCTGCGCCGCCTGCCCATCGTCGGCGGAGAGGTCGTCGAGTACACCCTGGTCTGGACCGAGAAGGGCGTGCCCCATACCGGACACCACCTGCATGTCCTCGAACTCACCGACGGATTGATCAGCCGCGACACGGTGTTCTGCGGTGGTCGCTGGCCAGCGTCGTTACTGGCCGAGATGGAAGCCGCCCAAGCAGCGACGGATGCGGGCAGCTGACGCAACCGCACATGGGAGAAGCTGCACCTGCAAAACGCATGGCCGGACGCCGAACGCTGCTGCGACAGTACGAAGATGCGCGAGGACCATTTCGGTGAGCGGGTCGCCGAGCACTACGACGAGTCCGAAGGCGAGATGTTTACGGCTGGGGCGATTGAGCCAGCCGTCAGCTACCTCGCCGATCTGGCCGGAGACGGCGCCGCCCTCGAGTTGGGCATCGGTACCGGCCGCATCGCGTTGCCGCTCAGCCAGCGCGGTGTTCCTGTACACGGCATCGATTTGTCGGCGGCGATGGTCGCGAGGCTGCTCGCTAAGCCTGGCGGAGAGCTCATCAATGTGACGCTCGGCGATTTCGCCACGACCAAGGTCGAAGGGACGTTCACACTCGCCTACCTNNTGCTTCGTGATCGAGGTCGGCGTGCCCGATCTGCAACGGCTGCCACCCGGAGAGATCTTCCGGCCGTTCACGGTCACCGCCACGAGGCTCGGTTTCGACGAATATGACGTCGCGAACCAGGGCCTCATCTCCCACCACTACCGGGTCGTCGACGACCGGCTGGAACTTGTCTCGATGCCGTTCCGGTACGTCTGGCCGTCCGAGCTCGA
>PLCK01000192.1 GCA_003134755.1 Actinomycetota bacterium
GGTCCACGACGGCACGGTCGAGGTCAGCGGCGTCGACCCTGACGTGTCGGTGATCAGGTCAGGCCGGCCGCCGGTGTCCGGCCTTCTCGACGAGCACTAATCAGACTCTCGTACAGCGCGAGGTGCTCGTCGACCATNNGTGCACGGCGTCGACCTCGACAAGCGCGAGGTGCTCGTCGACCATGCGGTCACTGGAGAACCTGGTCTCGGCAACCCTTCGGCAGGCCCGACGATCAAGTCCGGCCACGGCCGGCAACCGCTCGACCATCTCGTCGACGTCGTCGCACAGTAGACCGGTGACGCCTTCGTCGATGATCTCGGTCGCCGCCCCTCTCGAGAACGACAACACAGGAGTGCCGCACGCTATTGCCTCGACCATCGTCAAACCGAACGGCTCGTTCCACGTGATCGGGTTCAGCATCGCGATGGCACGACCGAGGAATTCGGCGCGCTCGTCAGATCCGATCTCGCCGAGGTACTCGATGTCGCCCCCGAGCAGGGGCTCGACTTCGTCATGGAAGAACTGCGCCTCGTGCTCGTGCTCGATCTTGCCGGCGAGCAGCAGTCGCACGCCCGCTCTCCGGGCCACGGTCACGGCTTCGCGGGCACCCTTGTAACTCGCCATCCGGCCGAGCCAGCAGAAGTAGCCACCGTCGCCGGCGCCGAAGGGAAAGGCCGAGATCTCGACGCCGTGATGGATGACCGCAGCGATCGGGATCGGCACCGCGGCGGCGGTGGAAGCCTGATGGTGCGAGATCGCAATGATCGGAACGTTCGGCCCGATCGCCCGATACACGTCGCGCAGGTCGCCGGTGAACGGCCCATGGGCCGTCGTGACCGTGACCAGTTCGGGGAAGCGGTCGGCGTACATCGGACCGACCACCGAGTGGTCGTGCACGATGTCACGGTCGATCAGCGTGTCGTACGCAGCGATCACGTGCCGCAGCTCGACGACGACCTGGCCGAGGCTAGCCCGCTGTGCCTCGTCGTAGACCCATGCCTTCGGTACCGGGCAACAACTGTCGCCGGTACAGAACAACACGACATCGTGGCCGCGTTCGACAAGACCACGAGCCAGCCTGTCGACGATCCCCTCCGTGCCGCCGTACATGGGCGGCGGGACCGGTAGCCAGGGTGGGGCTATCAGACCGATGCGCACGCCCGCCGCCAAGTTCGTCGTTGTTGTACCGCTGAGCGAGGTCTACCCCACCGACGGATCGATGATGCCTCTGGCGGCGCTGGCTGTCATCCCCCCGGCGAGTTCACGGTCAGCCCAGCATCGAGCCGGCGACCATCGCCTCGTGATCGAGCAGCCAGCGCTTGCGGGCTAGACCGCCGGCGTAGCCGGTGAGCGAGCCATCGGCGCCGACGACCCGGTGACACGGGACGACGATCCCGATCGGGTTTCGCCCGATCGCGGCCGCGACTGCCCGAGTCTTCGTCCGATCGGCGATCCGTTGCGCCACCTCGCCGTAGGCGCAGGTCGTGCCGAACGGGATGTCACGCAACGCTGTCCACACCGTGCGTTGAAAAGCGCTTCCGGCCGGGGCCAGCGGCAGATCGAAGTCTTTCAGGTCACCGTCGAAGTAGGCGAGCAGCTGCTTGGCGGCGTCCGCGAAAAGACGTTCGTCGCGCACCCAGTCAGGCCCGAGCGTCGGCTCGTAACGCTGGCCGACCATGTACACGCCCGATAGTGCGAATTGCTCGGAGGTCTCGTCGCGGACGCCGACCAGCATGATGTCTCCGACCGGTGTGCCGATCAGCGTGTAGTTCGTCATGCGATCTTCTCCTCATCAGGTCGCGCGAGTTGATGGTGCGCGTTCGTCTTGTCGGCCGATGCAGCGGCCCAGACGTGCTGCAACGCGTACGACCGCCACGGTCTCCATTGCTGCGAAACCGACTCGGCGCTGCGAGCGTCGCCCGCGACGCCAAGGGCATGCAAGCCATGGCGGACGCCGAGATCAGTCGGCATGAACACGTCGGGATCACCGAGTGCCCGCATCCGGACGTAGTTGACGGTCCACTTCCCTATCCCCGGCAGCGCGAGCATGCGCGCGGAGGTTTCGTCGCGGTCGGCACCTGGGTCGAGGACGACGCTGCCCTCGGCGACCGCCTCGGCCAGACCGATCAGGGCGGTCGCCCTCGCCTTGGTCAACGACAGCGACGCAGGGTCTGCGGTGGCGACTGCCTCCGGCGTCGGGAACAGGTGCGTCACCGTGGATTCCGGCGCCGCAAGAGGCTCACCGAGCGAGCTCACGAGTCGCCCGGCGAGAGTGCGGGCGCCCGCCACGCTGACCTGCTGGCCGAGTACGGCCCTGACCGCAAGCTCGAAACCATCGACGTGACCCGGCACCCGCAGCCCCGGCGTCTGCGCCACCGTGGCGGCGAGAACGGGGTCGGCTCCGAGAGCTGCACAGATGGCTTCGGCGTCGGCATCGAGATCGAGCAGGCGCCGGCATCGGGCAACCGCCGATGCGAGATCACGGAGATCGGAAAGCCTGAGCTGGCACGGAATCCAGCCCTGTCGCAGCCAGGCTTCGGCTGGGTCGGTCGCACGGCCGAGCGCCCGGGCCGGGGCGCTGTCGAGCACATCGGGTGCGCCGAGTTCGACGATGCCCGCGCCATGCGCGAGCGCCAGCGTGCGGCGGTAGCCGAAGCGGGCGCCGATCTCGATGCCGGGCACTGCGCGCGCCGACAGGAACCCGAAGGTCGACGGCGCTGCGAACGGCCGGCGAAACGGCAGCCGCAGTTGCAACGTGCCAGCTGTCGGCGTCGGGCTGGTCTGCGTGCGGGTGCTCGGCTTGCGGCTGGCCCGCAGCTGCGTCGGTGTCAGCGCGAACACTTCGCGAACCGTGTCGTTGAACTGGCGCACGCTGGCGAAGCCGGCCGCGAACGCGACGCTCGCGATCGGAATCTCGGTCGTCTCGAGCAGCAACCTGGCGGTCTGCGACCGTTGCGCCCTGGCGAGCGCGAGAGGGCCGGCGCCAACCTCGGCGACGAGCTGGCGATGCAGGTGGCGTTCGCTGTAACCGAGCCGCTGAGCCAGGCCGGCGACGCCTTCGCGGTCGACCACGCCATCGCCGATGTGCCGCATCGCACGCCCGACCAGGTCGGCGCGCACGTTCCACTCAGGCGAACCTGGTGCCGCATCGGGGCGGCAGCGCTTGCAGGCGCGGAACCCGGCCTCCTGCGCCGCCGCTGCTGTGGGCATGAACCTGACGTTCGCCCGCTTGGGAGTCATCGCCGGACAACTCGGCCGGCAGTAAATTCCGGTGGTCAGCACGGCCACGAAGAACCAGCCGTCGAAGCGGGAATCGCGGCTGGAAAGTGCTCGGTAGCAAGCATCGTCGTTCAACATGCTTCGAGCATGCACCCCTCGCACGACAATCTGTTAGCGGAAATCGGACGCGGCCGCAGTAGTCCGAATCCCGCTAGTTCAGCACGCCGACCCACGATCGGGATAATCGTCGTCATGCCCGCCGCCATGCCCGACCTCGTTATCTCGTCGCGGGTCACCGTGCCCGCGGCTGAACTGCGATGGCGGTTCTCGCGGTCGAGCGGCCCGGGCGGCCAGAGCGTGAACACGACNNCTGCGAGAGCGGGCCATTGCGCGGCTTGGCGAGCGGTTGATTGACGGCGTGCTCGTCGTCGCCGCGTCCGAACACCGGTCGCAGCTGCGGAACAGAGAGGCAGCAGCAGCCCGGTTAGCGTCGCAGCTGCGCGCTGCGCTCGCGCCTC
>PLCK01000217.1:0-265 GCA_003134755.1 Actinomycetota bacterium
GGCGCTTTTCGGCGAACGCGGTGATGCCTTCGCGCCGATCGGCCGAGACCGCCGAGGCGTGCCACGCGGCGTCCTCGATCTCGAGACCGGCAGCCAACGGGCGTCCGTGACCGTCGCGCAGGGCATGCTTGGCGGCGCGAACGGCGACAGGTGAGTTGGCGGCGATTACAGTACCGACATCGAGCGCAGCCTGTCGCGCTGCGCCCGATTCGACGAGGCGATCGACGATACCGATGCGCGACGCCTCCGAGGCGCCGACCTTGCG
>PLCK01000217.1:326-11787 GCA_003134755.1 Actinomycetota bacterium
CACGCGAAAATGGCTCTGATGACCGGGCGCTGCGCGAGCAACTGGTCGTCGTCGAAGTCCGCACGTTCTTTCAGGTCCGCACCGACGCAGAACGCCCGCTCATTCGACGACGACAGCACGACCGCCCGCACGCCGGCGTCGGCAGCCAACTCCCGGAACACGCCTGTCAGCTGCAGCGCGAGCGCCGTCGACACCGCGTTCAACGCGTCAGGGCGATCGAGCACGACCTCGGCGACATGCTCGACGTCGCGACGGACGACGACGCCGGACGACGTCCCAGTGCTCATGTGCCCGACAGTACGCCGCGGCTCATACACGCAGCTGGCGTCAGGCTTCCGGGCGCGGACGTCGCGGCTCGTCGCCACCCATCCCGTCGTCGTGCGCAGCCTCGCCCGGCGCGCCGGCAACACCGCCGCCGTGCTCCTCGACCATGCGGTAGAGCTCACGTTGCACGTGCTCGACCCTGGGCACATGCGTCAGCGAGATCTGGCCGCGCTCGCCCGCCGACTCGACGACGAGCGTGCCGCTGCGCAGCATCCGCTCGAAGACGGTCTCGGAAAACGAGACGTCGTTGATGCGGTTCAGCGGGACGTCGCGACCGTGCCTGGCAAGGATGCCGGTGCGAATCACGAGGCGGTCGTTCGTGAGCACGTAGCGGGTCGTGATCCAGCGCAGGTACGGCAGGATCGTGCCCCAGATGACGACGATCGCGGCCAGACCCACCAGGATCCACCGCTCGATCAGCTGCCCGCCGCCCTTCGGGATCAACGCGACACCGAACCCGGCCAGCAGGCACGTGACGAGAAGCACCAAGACCGGGAGAGCCAGCCGGCTCCAATGTGGATGGAGGTCGAGGACGATCTCCTCGCCGTCCGACAAGTTCATGCCCATGCGAGGCATCGTGGCACGTCACGTGCTGTCGTGCGCGCCGACTCACCTGACATGGACGACGTCACCTGCGCTCACCGATCGGCGTCCGGCCGACGTCTCGACAATGAGCGACCCGTCGGGCCCGATCTCGACAGCCCGACCGCTCACGATCTGGTCGCCGCCGAGCTCGACCCGGACGTCGCGCCCGAGCGTCACGCACAACTCGCGGTAGGCCGCCAGGACCCGGGTGCTGTCACCGCCTGCCGCTCGCCAGGCCGCGTAGGAGTGGGCAACCGCACGCAACACCGCGCGCAACACGGTGTCGCGATCGGCGCTCCCGGCGCCGGCGATCGCGAGCGATGTCGCCGTCGGCAACGGAAGCTCGTCTTCCCGCAAGCTCACGTTGAGCCCGATGCCGACCACAACCGCCTGGCCGGCCGCTGAATCGACCCGCTCGGCCAGGATCCCGGCCAGCTTCCGGTCGCCGACGAGCAGATCGTTCGGCCACTTGAGCCCGACCGGGACGTCGGGCGGGACGGCGGCGACGGCGGCGACCGCCTTGGCGACCGCGACGCCGACGAGGAGCGGCAGCAGCGTCCAGGCCGGGGCGGGGACGTCGTCCGGCCGGAGCAGGATCGAGAAACTCAGGCCCGACCTGGGAGGTGCGGTCCACGTCCGGCCGAGCCGCCCACGCCCCGCAGTCTGGTACTCAGCGACGAGCACCAGCCCCTCCGGCTCGTCGGATCGGGCCAGCTCCGCGACGTCCGCGTTCGTCGACCCGGTCTCCTCGACGACCCGCACCGCACGCCACAGTCCGCCGTCGACGAGCGCGCGATTCAACCCGCGGACGTCGAGGGGCGGCCGTTCGAGGTCACTCCACCGCGACACGGCCTGGCCCCCCTACGACTGCCCTTGCGTGAACGCGACCCATCAGCCGGTGTTCTGCAGACCGGCCGCCACCCCGTTGACCGTGAGCAACAACAGGCGCTGGGTGCGCTCGCGATCGTCGGGGTCGGCGACACCGGCGCGCAATGCCTCGAGCGCGCGTAGCTGCAGGTGCGACAGCGCGTCGACGTAGGGGTTGCGCAGTTCGACCGCGCGACCGAGCACGCTGTGCGACTCGAGCAGCTTCTCGTGACCAAGTACCTTCAGCACCCACGACGTCGTTCGATCGAACTCAGCCAGAATTGTGGCTTCGAGATCGGGCCGGTTGCCGAGCGACAGGTGCCGCTCGGCAATGTCGCGGTCGGCTTTCGCCAGCGACATCTCGACGTTGTCGAGCATGGTCCTGAACAGCGGCCACTCCGCGTACGCGGACTGGAGCAACTCGACGTCGCCGACCGCTTCGAGTCCGCTGCCCAGGCCGTACCACCCGGGCAGCGTGGCCCGCGTTTGCGACCAGGCGAACACCCACGGGATGGCCCGCAGGTCGGCGAGGCCACCGGATGCAGAGCGACGGGACGGCCGCGACCCGATCCGCAGCGCGCCGATCTCGGCGAGCGGGCTGACGGCGGCGAAGAACTCGGCGAACAGGTCCGACCCCACGAGTCCGCGATAGGCCGTGCGGGCAGCCGCGCTCACCCGCTCGAAGGTGCCGCGGTGCTTGGCGGCGGCGGTCGCGACGTGCTCCTCGACCGCTGGCGTCGAGGTCAGCAAGACCGCTGCCGCGACCTGGTCGAGATGCCGGTGCGCGATCACCGGATGTCCGTAGCGGGCGAAGATGACCTCGCCCTGCTCGGTGACCTTGAACCGGCCGTCGACGGATCCGGGCGCCTGGCTCAGGACGGCCCGGTTCGCCGGACCGCCGCCTCGACCCAACGCACCACCGCGGCCGTGGAACAGCGTCAGCGTGATGTCGTTGCGCTTGGCCCACTCGGCCAGCGCGGCCTGCGCGTCGTAGAGCGCCAGCGTCGCCGAGACCGGTCCGACGTCCTTGGCCGAGTCGGAGTAGCCGAGCATCACCTCGAACCGGCGGCCGTTCTCGGCGAGCCTGGCCTGCACAGCCGGAAGTTCGAGGGCCTGGTCGAGAACCTCGACGGCTCGGTCGAGGTCGTCCTGCGTCTCGAACAGCGGGACCACGTCGAGCACCGGCGGTTCGCCGTCCGTCGCGATCGAGGCCAACGCATACACCGTCGCGATGTCGTCGGCCGACGTCGTGAAGCTGATGACATAGCGGCGGCACGCATCGACGCCGTAGGTCGCTTGCAGCCACCGGATCGCCCGGATCGTCTCGAGCACCTCGGCGGTCAGATCTGAAACCTCGGCGCCCGCTAGCGCCTCGGCAAGTGCCACGGCATGGACGGCGCTGTGCTGGCGAATCTCCAACTCGGCGAGGTGGAAGCCGAACGTCTCCGCCTGCCAGATCACGTGTTGGAGCTCGCCGTAGGCCAACCGGTGCGCGCCGGCCCGGACGAATGACTCCTGCACGAGTCGCAACTGCGCAATGAATTCATCAGGACGCCGATAGCCGCCGGCCGCCCCGCGGCGTCGCGCCTTCAATCGCTCGGCTGTGTAGAGGACGAACAGCCGGTGCGGCTCGTCGGGCGACCGGATCGCAAGCGCGTCAACAAGGTCGGGATGGTCGGCGCGGGCGACCTCGATGGCAGCCAACAGTTCGGTGGTCGCCGGCGTGGTCGCGGCCTCGGCCGTCAACGTGCGGCCGATCCGCGTCGTGGCTCGCTCGAGGGCCAGCAGCACATGGCCGGACTGGATCTCCAGCGCGTCACGCGTCGTTTGCGCGGTCACGGTCGGGTTCCCGTCACGATCGCCGCCGACCCAACTACCGAGCCGCAGGAACGGTGGAGCGGCCGGCGGCGCGTTGCCCGACTCGTCACCGAGCAGCACGTGGTCGAGTCCGCGGTACACCGCCGGGACGACGAGGAAGAGCGTCTCGTCGAACACGGCCATCGCGGTGCGAACTTCGTCAAGGGGGTCGACGATGTTCGCCCTCAGGTGCGCGGTGCGCCACAGGATGTCGATCTCCTCGAGCAACCGACGTCGCGCGTCAGTTTGCTCCGGAGGCCCGCCCCTCGTGTCGTCGAGGCGATCGAGCTGCTCACCGGCCCGCGAGATCGCCGTCACGACCGCGCGGCGGCGAGCCTCCGTCGGATGTGCTGTCAGCACCGGATGCACCACGAGGCCGGCGAGCAGATTCGCGACCCGCGGCTCCCCATACAGTCGGCGGACCTCGGCGACCGATGTCGCCAGCGAATCGCCGGGCCGACCGCCGCTCAGGTCCCGCGAGCGCAAGACCCTGACCCGGTGGTGCTCCTCGGCCAGATTGGCCAGATGGAAGTAGACGGTGAAGGCGCGAGCGACTTCTTCGGCACGGTCGAGCGACCAACTGCGCACCAGCCCGACGACTTCATCGGACTGGCCAGCCCCGGTGCGCGCCGCAATGACCGCGCGCCGCAACTGTTCGACGTCCGCCAGTAATCCGTCGCCGCCGTATTCGCGTAGCACCTGACCGAGCAGCTCACCGAGCAGCCGGACGTCGCGCCGCAGCGGCTCGGGCATCTCGAGGCGGGCCTGCTCGCGGGCTTCGGGCGCTGACACGGGCTCAGGGTACTGGCCCGCGAGCGGGCGCCCGTAGGTGCGGCTGCGCTCGGAGCCGAGATCGTGGCATTGTCGATCGGCGCCTACGTGGTTCGTCGTAAGAATGGCCGGGCCTAGCCGGCTCTCACAGGATCGGAGACGCGACATGGCGAAGTTCCTCGTGCTGATTTACGGCGACGAGCAGGTGTGGGATGAGGCTTCGGCGTCGGCGGAATGGCGCCAGGAGAACGAAGCCGGACACCGGGCGTTCAACGCCGCGGCGGGTTCGGCGGTGCTCGGCGGTGACGAGTTGGAATCGACAACCAAGGCCGTCTCTCTGCGCGCAGGCGATCAAGGCCGTCCGGTCGTTACGGACGGGCCTTTCGTCGAAACGAAGGAGGTCATCGGCGGGTACTACGTGTTGGAAGCCGCCGATCTCGATGCGGCGATCGCCCTTGCGATCCGGCTGCCCGAAGTCTCGGCACCTACCAGCGGCGTCGAGATCCGTCCGATCGTCGGCTGAAATGCCGACCGACCAATCCCGGCGCGGTAGGGGCGCAGGCATGATCAGGCGTACCACGTCTCGGGAGGACCGATGTCCCTGCTCGATCAGGTCGACCTGTCCCGCTCGCTTTCGAAGGCGGAGGAGGCTCGGCGGGTGCCAGCCGCCCAGCAACGACTGCTCGCCCTGCGGTTGATCTGTGGTGGACGGGTTGCGGCCAGCGCTGGCGGCACCGCGCCACCCCTCGGCCCGCCGGTGCTGGTCGTGTTCGAGGGATGGGACGCCGCCGGCAAGGGTGGCGCGATCCGTCGGCTGGTAGCGCCGCTTGACCCCCGTCACGTCCGGGTCGTCTCCTACGGCGCACCCACGCCCGACGAGAAGCGGCACCACTTCATGCAACGGTTCTGGGGTCAACTGCCGGGCTGGGGCGGCTGGGCGGTCTTCGACCGGTCCTGGTACGGCCGGGTGCTCGTTGAGCGGGTCGAGGGTTTCGCGACACCGAAGCAGTGGCAGCGGGCATTCGCCGAAATCGTCGACTTCGAGACGACGGTGGCCGCCGAAGGCATGGAAATCATCAAGTTCTGGCTGCACATTTCCCCTGAGGAGCAGGCGCGCCGCTTCGAGAGCCGTGCCGCCGATCCGCTGCGGGCGTGGAAACTGACCGACGAAGACTGGCGGAACCGATCTCGGCACGACGAGTACACGGCGGCGGTCGAAGAGATGCTGGCTCGCACCGACCACGAGGACGGTCGCTGGCACGTGGTCGCCGCTGACGACAAGCGTCATGCCCGTGTCGACGTGCTGGAGACGGTCGCGAGCAGAGTCGAAGCGGCGCTGCGCAAACGTGAAATTCCGATCCCAGCCGCGCTTGGGGGCAACTGAACCGAGCGTCGCGGCCAAGGCGATCGGCGTGAAAAGGGTGCCTAGCGGTCCAGCGCGGGTAGACCCTGAGTAGTTGAGGGAGAAATCATGCTGTTGCTGGATACCGGCATCGAGGCCAGGCCGTCCAATATCGCGCCGCTGCGTCGGGTGGTCACCGACACCCTGCAGGGTTGGGACGTGGCTTCGGTCATCGACGACATCGTGCTGATCGTGTCCGAACTGGTGACGAACGCCGTCCGATATGACGGTCCGCGCGTCGATCTCCGCGTCCAGCTTCGCGCCGGAGTGCTGCGCGTGGTCGTTCACGACGGCAGGTCAGCCCCCGATTCGGACCTCCATCCCGACGACGACGCCGAAGGCGGCCGTGGGCTGCAAATCGTTGAGGCTCTTGCCCGCAGCTGGGGTATTCAGCCCGTACCCAATGGCAAGAACGTCTGGGCTGAACTCGACATCCCCAGTCGTTAAGGCGAACCGCAGCTGTGATCGGATGAGGTGATGGCGCGCTTCGTGGCATTCCTTCGCGCGGTGAATGTCGGCCCTCGAACCGTCACGATGGCTACCGCTCGCAAGGCCCTCGAGGAGCTCGGGTTCGACGAGGTCGGCAGCTACGTCAACAGCGGCAACCTACTGTTCACCGCGGCAGGGAAAGCGGCGGATCACGAGACAGCAATCCGGTCGAAACTCGAGGGCGTGTTCGGGTTCGAGCTCACGACCTTCGTTCGCACCGCGGCTCAGGTCAAGTCGTTGGCCAGCCAGAAGCCGTTCGGCAATATCGCCCCTGGCCACACTCATTTCGCGCTGCTGCCACTCACGCCGCTCACTGCCAAGGAGCGGGCGGCCGTCGAGGCACTCTCGAATGACCACGACGAGGTCGTCGTGCGTGGGCGTGATGTGCACTGGCTCATCCGCTCCAAATCGACCGAGACGACACTCGGGCCGAAGGCATGGAAAGAGGCGCTGCCGACGAACCCGACAACCGCCCGCAACACGACGATGCTGACGAAGTTGACGGAGAAGCTCTAAGAACCNNCGACAGCGCAGACCCCGGCATCACCGCCTCCTCACCCGACGATGGCGGCGTTGACGCAGTCCCAAAAGTCCTCGATGACCGGAGGCGGCGTCGGTGACGTGGCCATCCGCTGCATGAACAGGATCGCGCTGGCGCCGGAGCGCTGGTTGGACCGCCAGGTCGTGCCGGTGCCGCCGTCCCAGCCGATGCCCTGAGGGAACGGCTGCTCTGACGAATCGGCGGCCGGCACCGTGAGGCCGAGACCCCAGCCTCCGTCCGTCCCAAGGAACAGTGTCGAAGCCTCTCGCTGTGAACGCGTGAGCCGGTCCGTCGTCATGAGGGCGACAGTTGCGGGCGACAGCACCCGAACACCGTTCCTGGTGCCGCCGGACATCATCATCGACACGAACGACCAGTAGTCATCGATCGTCGACACCAGCCAGCCACTCCCGTCGGGGAACGAGGGCGGCGTGCTCCACCAACTGTGGGCCGGGTCGTCGAGCACCACGAGTTCACCCGTCTCAGAGTCGGGCAGGTAGAACGTGGTCAGGCGGCCCAATTCGGCGGTCGGCACCGTGAAGCCGGTGTCCGTCATCCCGAGCGGCCCGAAGATTCGCTCGCGCAGCACCGATCCCAGGTCCTTGCCGCAGGCCCGAGCCAGCAGGACGCCGAGGACCTGGGTAGACGTGTTGTACAGCCACTGCTCGCCGGGCTGGTTCATGAGCGGCAGTGAGCCGAGCGCGCCGATCCAGCTGTCGACGTCGTGGACGACGGGCGGCCAGGGCGGACCGCCGATGCTCTGCAGCCCCAGTTCAGCCTCGGCCCGCTGGATCGGGTAGCTGCCCGGCGTCGCCAGCACTGACCCGAAGCCCATGCGCGAGCTGAGTAAGTCCTCGAGCGTGATCGGTCGGTCGGCGCGCACGGTGTCGTCGAGTTCGGCGTCGATGGCCCGCAGCACCTGCCGGTCTGCCAGTTCCGGGATCAGCTCGTCGATTGGATCCTCGAGTCGAAGAATGCCCTCCTCGACCAGCGACATCGCGGCTGCCGCGGTGATGGGCTTGGTGAGCGAGGCGATCCGGAAGATCGCATCTCGCGCCAGCGGGGCGTCGTCCGCGAAGGACGGCGTGCCGACGATGTCGACCTGCACCTCGTCGCCGCGGGCGACCAAGGTGGCCACCCCCGGCAGCTCGCCGGTCGCGACGTGCATTGCCATCGCGTCGTGCAGGCGGGCCACATTGATCGTGTTCAAGTCACACTCCAGGTTCGTGTCGTATGGNNGCCGTAGACGCCGTCCCCAACCCAAAATCATCGACCAGGCGCCATACGGCGTAGCCTCGGCGTGCCGCCGACGACTGAGACGAGGGACGAGGACGAGCGCATGAGTGCGGAACACAGTGGCCCTGAACAGAACGACCCCGCCCCGCACACCACCGCAGGCAAGCTCGCCGAGCTCAGGCTGCGCAGCAATGAAGCGGTGCATGCCGGTTCGGCGCGAGCAGTCGAGCGCCAGCATGCCAAGGGCAAGCAGACGGCACGCGAGCGCATCGACGCCCTGCTCGACCCTGACTCGTTCGTGGAACTCGACGAGCTGGCGCGGCACCGCGCCACCGCGTTCGACATGCCGGCGAACCGGCCCTACGGCGATGGCGTCGTCACCGGCTACGGCACGATCGACGGTCGCCAGGTCTGCGTGTTCTCCCAGGACTTCACGGTGTTCGGCGGCAGCCTCGGTGAGGTCTTCGGAGAGAAGATCGTGAAGGTGATGGACCTCGCGATGAAGGTCGGCTGCCCGATCGTCGGCATCAACGACTCGGGCGGCGCGCGCATTCAGGAGGGTGTGGTGTCCCTCGGCCTATATGCAGAGATCTTCTATCGCAACACGATTGCGTCAGGAGTGATCCCGCAGATCTCGCTGGTGCTCGGCCCCTGCGCCGGAGGCGCGGTGTACTCTCCCGCCATCACCGACTTCATCATCATGGTCGACAAGACGTCGCACATGTTCATCACCGGTCCCGACGTCATCAAGACCGTCACCGGCGAGGACGTCGAGTTCGAAGACCTCGGTGGCGCCCGCACCCACAACACCCGATCGGGTGTTGCCCACTACCTCGCTCACCATGAAGCCGACGCCATCGACTACGCCAAGGCACTGCTCTCGTATTTCCCTTCGAACAACGTGGACGAGGCCCCTGTGGTGCCCGTCGAGCCGTCGTTCGAGACGAGCGCAACCGACAAATCCCTCGACACGCTTGTGCCCGATTCGGCGAACCAGCCCTACGACATGCACACCGTGATCGGCGCAGTTCTCGACGACGGCCATTTCCTTGAGACGCAAGCACTCTTCGCGCCGAACATCGTCTGTGGCCTCGGCCGCGTCGAGGGCCGATCTGTCGGCGTGGTCGCCAACCAGCCCATGCACTACGCAGGGTGTCTCGATATCGACGCGTCGGAGAAGGCGGCCCGCTTCGTGCGAACGTGCGACGCATTCAACATCCCGATCCTTACCTTCGTCGACGTCCCCGGATTTCTGCCAGGTGCCGACCAGGAATGGAACGGCATTATCAGACGTGGCGCGAAACTGTTGTTCGCCTATGCCGAGGCGACCGTGCCGAAAGTCACCGTCATCACCCGCAAGGCATACGGCGGCGCCTACGACGTCATGGGGAGCAAGCACCTGCGAGCCGACGTTAACCTCGCCTGGCCGACCGCGCAGATTGCTGTCATGGGCGCTCAGGGTGCGGTGAATATCCTGTACCGCAAGGAATTGGCGGACTCTGACGACCCTGACACCGCCCGCACCGCCTACGTCAGCGAGTACGAGGACCACCTGGCCAACCCCTATATCGCCGCCGAGCGTGGCTACATCGACGCCGTCATCGCGCCGTCCCAAACCCGGATCGCGGTCACCCGCGCACTGCGCATACTGCGCACGAAACGCGACCAGCTGCCGCCGAAGAAGCACGGCAACATCCCGCTATGAACACCGACCTGCACGTAGTGAAGGGTCGGCCGGACGCCGACGAGCTGGCCGCCGTCGCCAAGGCCTTCGATCTCGTGCGGGCCCGGGCTCAAGAGGTCACGCCGGTCTCGCGATGGCGCACGAGCCTGCACCGCAAACCCGACGCGGCCCGACGCCCTACGACGTGGGCGCAATCGCTGCGGGTTCGCTAGGAGCGTCGCCCGCCACGTTCTCCGGAAAGTGACAGGCCACTTGATGCCCGGGCGCGACGTCGACGAGCGGCGGTTCGACCGTCGAACAGATCGCCTGCGCCTTCCAGCACCTGGTGTGGAATCGGCACGCCGCGGGCGGGTTCAGCGGACTCGGGACGTCGCCCTGAAGCCTGATCCGGTTGCGCTTGGTGCGTCGCTCAGGGTCGGCGACGGGGACGGCCGACATCAACGCGACCGTGTAGGGGTGCATGGGCCGGGCGTAGAGATCGGCGGAGTCGGCAAGCTCGACGATCTTGCCGAGGTACATGACCGCGACCCGGTCGGACATGTGACGGACAACCGACAGGTTGTGCGCGATCACCACGTAGGTCAGACCGAACTCGTCCTGCAGGTCCTCGAGCAGGTTGATGACCTGAGCCTGGATCGACACATCGAGTGCCGACACCGGCTCGTCGGCAACGATGAGCTTCGGCCGCAGAGCCAGCGCCCGCGCGATCCCGATGCGCTGCCGTTGGCCGCCGGAGAACTCGTGCGGGTAGCGGTTGTAGTGCTCGGGGCTGAGGCCGACCCGCTCGAGCAGCTCCTGCACAGTGCGCTTCGTACCGTGTTCGGTCTTGACGTTCTGCAAGTGGAACGGCGCGGCCACGATGGTGCCGACCGTGTGCCGTGGGTTCAGCGACGAATAGGGGTCCTGGAAGATCATCTGGACGTCGCGGCGCAGCGGCCGCATCTTGCCGGCCGACAGGTGCGTGATGTCGCGCCCGCCGAACACGACGCGCCCGTCCGTCGGCTCGAGCAACCTTGTGAGCAACCGGCCGGTCGTCGTCTTGCCGCAACCCGACTCACCGACGATCGAGAATGTCTCACCGCGCCGCACGGTGAAATCGAGCCCGTCGACAGCCTGGACGGCGCCGACCTGGCGTTGCAGGATTCCGCGCCGGACCGGGAAATACTTCTGCAACCGCTCGACGACGAGCAGGTCCTCGGCGTCCACGATGGTCTGCAGCGGATCGCTGACGGGAGCCGCGCTCACAGGTTCGGCTCGATCTCGGTCTGCCAGATCGTGCGGCGGTCGTGGTCGTTCAGGTGGCACGCGATGAAATGCCCAGCGCCGACGTCACGGAACTCCGGTCGCGTGGTGCGACTCGCGCCGCCGGTGCGCGCCTCGTATGCGCAGCGCGGATGGAAAGCGCAACCCGGCGGCACGTTGATCAGGCTCGGCGGCAGCCCCTTGATGGGGAGCAACCGTTCGGAGCGTTCGCGATCGAGCCGCGGCATCGATGCGAGCAGCCCCCACGTGTACGGGTGCTGCGGAGCCCGGAAGATCGCGACAGCGCTCGCATATTCGGCTGCCCGGCCGGCGTACATCACCAGGATGTCGTCAGCCAACTCGGCGACTACCCCGAGGTCGTGGGTGATGATGATGATCGCCGAGCCGAACTCCTTCTGCAGGTCGACCATCAGCTCGATGATCTGGGCCTGCACGGTCACGT
>PLCK01000244.1:0-15966 GCA_003134755.1 Actinomycetota bacterium
CCGCGCAGCACGATGTCGAAGCGAAAGGCCAGCGCCCACTCCTCCTTCGTCGACTCGTGATCGTAGGTGGAGATCATCCGGTGCCGCGCCTTCTCGTCGCGAACGGAGTTGAAAATCGGATCCTGGAAGAAGAGCGGGTCGCCGGGGAAGTACATNNCATCGGTGAGCGCGCGGCCCGCGCCGGTGAAGTTCGGGTCGAGCGGCGCCGGCCAGGTGTCGACGTGATGCCGGTAGCGCCCGGCGGCGTTCGCTTGCCAGATCTCCACCAGCGCATCGGGAATTGGCCGCCCGTCGGCGTCCAGCACCTTGCCGTGCACGATGATCCGCTGCCCGATCGCTTCGCCGGCGTGTTGCATGGTCAGGTCGTTGTCGTAGGGGGCGAGCGGCCCGTTGCCGAGCAGCGGTCCGGTCACCTCCGTGAGCATGTGCGGCAGCACGATGGGAGTCAACGCCGGCGCGCGGGTAGCCGTGCTGTGATAGTCGGGCGACCGCAGGGGCGGGTGCACGCCTGGCTCCCGGCGGTACGAGGGCAGCGCGAGGTCGCTCACAATCGGTTCACCCTTCCACTTCGACGACGATCGCGAGTCCCTGGCCGATACCGATGCAGATCGCAGCGAGGCCGAAGCCGCCTCCACGGCGGCGCAGCTCGTGCACCAACGTGACCAGGATGCGCGATCCGGACGAGCCGAGTGCATGACCGAGCGCGATCGCACCACCGTTGACGTTGACGACGGCCGGGTCGAGGTCCGGCCAGTCGGCGAGGCAGGCCAACGACTGCGCGGCAAACGCCTCGTTGAGTTCGACCAATCGCAGGTCGCCCCACGAGATGCCGGCTCGCTGCAGCGCCTTGCGGGCGGCCTCGACCGGCGCGATGCCGAACAGCTGCGGCTCGACACCGTGCGATGCCCGCGACACGATGCGCGCGATCCGACGCCGACCGCTGGCCGCGGCACCGCCCTCGTCCGCGAGCAGCAGGGCCGAAGCGCCGTCGTTGAGGGGCGAGGAATTGCCCGCGGTCACCGTGCCGTCGGGCCGGAAGGCGGGCTTCAGTCGGCCCAGGGCAACGAGTGAGGTGTCGGCGCGGATCGACTCGTCACGCTCGAGTTCGACGCCGTCGACGGCCACCACCTCATCTGCGAACAGCCCGTCCTTCCACGCCGTCGCGGCATTGTGGTGGCTGCGCAGCGCGAACTCGTCCTGCGCCTCGCGCGAGATGCCGTAGCGGTCGGCCAGGATCTCGGCGCCCTCGCCGAGGGCGACCGTCCACTCGCCCCGGTGCCGCGGGTTGACCATCCGCCAGCCCAGCGTCGTCGAGTGCAACTGCTCGTGGCCGCGGGGAAAGCCGGTGGCCGGCTTGAGCATCACCCAAGGCGCGCGCGTCATCGATTCGACCCCGCCTGCGATGCAGAGCGATGCGTCACCAACCGCGATGGCCCGCGACGCCTCGATCACCGCCTCGAGGCCCGAGCCGCACAGCCGATTCACGGTCGCACCCGGCACGCTCGGCGGCAGGCCGGCGAGCAGGGCCGCCATTCGGGCGACGTTGCGGTTGTCCTCACCGGCGCCGTTCGCGTCCCCGAGCAGCACGTCGTCGATCGTCGCGGGGTCGAGTGCGGGCGAGCGTTCGAGCAACGCGGCGAGCGCCGTTGCGGCCAGGTCGTCGGGCCGGACGCCGGCCAGCGCCCCGCCGTACTTGCCGACCGGCGTGCGGACTGCGTCGAGGATGAAGACGTCGCGCGTAGGAGTGCTCACGAGTCGGTGCCGGACTTGGTCGCCTCGAGGCTGCGCAGCGTTGCGAGTTCGTGGTCGGTCGGCGGTTCCGTCGTCGACAAGCTCGCCGACACCGCGAGCGGCCAGCCGGTCGCCTCGCGGACGTCGTCCACGGCCTTACCCGGGTGCAGGTGGGTCAGCGTGAGCTCGCAGGTTTGCGGATCGGGTTGCAGGATGCCGAGGTCGGTGATGACCATGCGAGGACCCGACCCGCGCAACCCGAGCCGCTCACGGTCACCCGCACCGGTTCCGAATCCCACCGAGGTGACGAAGTCCAAGGTCTCGACGAACGTGCGCTTCGTCTGCCGGACGATGACGACGACCTCCCCGCACGAAGCGGCGATCTCGGGCGCGCCGCCGGCGCCGGGTAGCCGCACCCGGGGCCGGTCGTAAGTGTCCCCGATCACCGTCGTGTTGATGTTGGCGAACCGGTCCAGCTGCGCCGCGCCGAGGAAGCCGATGTCGATGCGCCCTGGTTGCAGCCAGTAGTTGAAAACCTCGGGCACGCTCACGACGGCATCGGCGGTGTCGGCAAGCACGCCGTCGCCGATGGAAAGCGGTAGCCGGGTCGGCTTGGCGCCGATGCAGCCTGACTCGTAGATGAGGACGAGCCCCTGCGCGTGCGTGGCGCGGGCCAGATTTGCCGCCGTGCTCGGCAGTCCGATACCGACGAAGCAGGTGTCGCCGGCGTGTAGTTGGCGGGCAGCTGCGATCGTCATCATCTCGTCGGCCGACCACTCCTGGGCCAGCGTCGGAGGTTGCACGCTGGCGCTCATCTGGCGCTCATCCGGCGCTCATCCGGCACCACCGACCGGCGCGAGCAGCTGCTCCTGGAGCCACCGGTCGAAAGCCTCGCGGTCCCGGCTGATCGCGTCCCACGCCACGTAGTAGTCGTTGTCGCGCTCGGAGTAGCCCTGCGCGTACGACGGATGCGCGCCTCCGGGGACGACGGCGATGGCGGTCACGGCCCACGTCGGCAACACGACCTGGCCCGGCACAGGTGTCAGGGCGTCGACGATCTCCTCGACGGTGACGAGGGATCTGCGCGCCGCCAGCACGGCCTCTTTCTGGACGCCGGTGATACCCCACATCTGCACGTTGCCGTCGGCGTCGGCGCGTTGGGCGTGAATGATCGTGACGTCGGGCTGCAGGGCAGGCACCGCAGCTAGCACTTCGCCGGTGAACGGGCACGTCACGGGCTTGATGTTCGGCGTGCGTTCTGGGAGGTCCGTACCGCTGTAGCCACGCAGGATGGCGAACGGCAGTCCGGACGCGCCCGCAACGTAGCGATTCGCCATGCCGGCGTGGCTGTGTTCCTCCAGCTCCAACGGCCGCGGCCAGTTGTGCTCGACCGCGTCACGAAACCGGTGCAGCGAGCCCACCCCCGGGTTGCCGCCCCAGGAGAAGACGAGTTTGGCGGCGCAGCCGGCGCCGATGAGCTGGTCGTAGACGAGGTCGGGTGTCATGCGGACGAGCGTGAGATCGCGCCGGCCCTGCCGGATGATCTCGTGGCCGGCCGCGAACGGTATGAGGTGCGTGAAGCCTTCGAGCGCAACGACGTCGCCGTCATGGACGAGGCTCGCAACCGCCTCGGCGAGGGTGGTCACCCTGGCTGGCTCAGCCATGGCGTGCCACGCGGCCCGGCTGGGGTCCGCCGAAGCCGGATGCCCGCCGTCGATGCGCCATTGGTCGTGATCTCCCCTCGGCTCGACGCTGGCCGTACGCCAATGGCGTCGAGCGAGTTCTCGCCTAAGTTCGTCATGCGTACTTTCGTGCTCAAAGCGAACGGTAATGGCTGGCTCGGTGGGTGGTCAAGGAAACGCTACGTTGACGCGACGGGAGAATCGCGCTTACGTTCAGCATCTGAACGTTCGTTCTCATGACGAACAATCGTGAGACCGAGCACGTCCGGGCGGCGAGGAGACGGCGATGGGCCTGCTAGATGAATCCCTTTGGTCGGGAATGGTCTACTCCGACGGCTGGCGGGAAGCCAACGGCGGCGTACGTGACGTCGTCGAGCCCGCCACCGGCGCGAAGCTCGGAACGGTCGGCGTAGCGAACGCGACCGACGTCGCGACGGCTGCGGCCGGTGCCGCGAAAGCGCAGCGGGCGTGGGCCGCGACGCCGTTCCAGGAGCGGGCGGCTATCCTGCGCCGCGCGGGCGACATCGTGATGGCCAACCTCGACGAGCTGCACTGGTGGATCATCCGCGAGGCCGGCTCCGTTCCGGCGAAGGCGGGACTCGAAACGCACGTCACCGCGCAGGAGTTGTACGAGGCCGCCACGCTGCCGTCGCAGCCGCGCGGCAGTCTGCTCCAAAGCGAGCAGCCCCGGCTCAGCTTCGCCCGCAAGGTGCCGGTCGGGGTGGTCGGGGTCATTGCTCCGTTCAACGTCGCGATGATTCTCGGCATCCGTTCGGTCGCACCGGCACTGGCGCTCGGCAACGCGGTCGTCTTCAAGCCCGACCCGCGCACAGCGGTGTCGGGCGGCGTGAGCTTCGCCCGGATCTTCGAGGAGGCCGGGCTGCCGCCGGGTGTGCTGCACGTGCTGCCCGGTGGGGCGGACGCCGGCGAGGCGCTCGTCGCCGACCCGCATGTGCGCGTCATCTCGTTCACCGGCTCGACGGCCGCCGGCCGCAAGGTCGGCGAACTCGGCGCTCGCCACCTCAAGCGCGTGCACCTCGAACTCGGCGGCAACTCCGCGATCATCGTTCTTGACGACGTCGACGTCGAACGAGCCGCATCGGCCGGGGCGTTCGGCTCGTTCCTTCACCAGGGTCAGATCTGCATGACGACGGGCCGCCACCTGGTACACGAGAAGGTCGCCGACCAGTACATCGAACTGCTGAGCGCCAAGGCCGCCGCACTCCCGGTGGGCGACCCGGCCCGCGAGCAGGTGGCGCTCGGGCCGATCATCGACGCCGCCCAGCGGGACAAGATTCACCAGCTGGTCACCAGCAGTGTCGAGGGCGGTGCGACCCTGACGGCCGGCGGCACCTTCGAGGGCCTGTTCTACCGGCCGACCGTGCTCACTAACGTGCAGAAGGACACCCCCGCCTACGCGAACGAGGTCTTCGGCCCGGTCGCGCCGGTGATGCGCTTTTCGACCGTCGAGGAGGCGGCCGAGCTGGCGGCGGCGACCGAATACGGGTTGTCGCTCGGCATCATGACGCGCGACCCGCTTAAGGGCCTCGCCCTCGCTGACCTGATCCCGACCGGCATCGTGCACATCAATGACCAGACGGTGAGCGACGAGGCACAGATCCCGTTCGGTGGCGTCGGGGATTCCGGCACTGGCTCCAGGTTCGGCGGGAGCACCGCCAACATCGACGCCTTCACCGAGACGCAGTGGGTCACGATGCGCAGCGAGATTCCGCCGTATCCGTTCTAGGTCCGGCCCGACGAGTCGTCCCATCAGGAGTCCCTTCATAAGCGGAGCCATGCGCACCCGAGTCGCCATCGTGGGAGCTGGGCCGGCCGGCCTGACGCTCGGCCACCTGCTGACGCTCGCCGGTATCGACAACGTCGTCCTGGAGTCCCGTACCAGGGAACACGTCGAGACCCGCGTGCGCGCCGGCGTCCTCGAAGAGGGGACGACGAACCTGCTTCGCTCGACCGGCGTCGGCGAACGGATGGACCGCGAGGGGCTCGTACATCACGGCGTCGAGCTGCGCTTCGACGAGACCGCCCACCGCATCGCCATGAGTGACCTCACCGGCCACTCGATCATGGTCTACGGGCAACAGGAGGTCGTCAAAGACCTGATCGCCGCTCGGCTGCAAAGCGGCGCGCCGCTGCACTTCGAAGCCGAGTGTGCGTCGCTGGAGGACGTCACGTCGGAGCGGCCGCGCGTCGTGTTCACGCAGGATGGCCGGGCGCACGAGCTCGAATGCGAGTTTGTGGCCGGCTGCGACGGCTTCCACGGCGTCTGCCGAAGCGCGATCCCGGCGGCGGCGCTGCGCGTGTATGAGCGGGCGTATCCGTTCGGCTGGCTGGGAATCCTCGCCGCGGTGGCGCCGTCGACGGAGGAACTGATTTACGCACGCCATCCGCGCGGGTTCGCCCTGCACAGCCTCCGCTCCCCAGAGATCAGCCGGCTCTACGTGCAGTGCTCTCCGGACGACGACCTCGCGCACTGGCCGGACACCCGCATCTGGGACGAACTGCATGTCCGGCTGGCCGCGAAGGGCTGGACGCTACACGAAGGGCCCATCATCGAGAAGGGCATCACGAGCATGCGCAGCTTCGTGGCGGAGCCGATGCGTTACGGCCGGCTCCTCCTTGCGGGCGACGCCGCGCACATCGTCCCGCCTACCGGAGCCAAGGGTCTCAACCTGGCGATCGCCGACGTCGCGCTGCTGGCGCCCGCACTCGTCGACTGGTTTCACGCCGGGACGTCGACCGGCCTTGACATGTACTCCGACACCGCCCTGCGCCGGGTCTGGCGTGCGCAGGATTTCTCCAACTACATGACGGCGCTGCTGCACCGCCACGACGACGAATTCGAGAACATGCGGCAGCTCTCGCGATTGCAGTACGTCGCGAACTCCCCGGCAGCGGCGCGGTCGCTGGCCGAGAACTACGTGGGATTGCAGCTGCCCGGCTTCTAGTGGCAGCAACCCGGACCGGCCGTTGATATCAGATCGATGCCGTGTTGGCGTCCGCACTCCTTGACACGCGCCGCCGGGAACGTTGACAGTATCTTTCAACATGCGGACACCTCGCCGCATAGCGAACACCGGTGAGGGTGGAGTCCGAAATCCCGTGGCAACGCGAGGACAGGAGCAACAGATGACAGGCGCCAACCCCGAGGAAACCCCTGATAGGAGTGCCTCAGACAGCCCGCTCATCTCCCGACGCGCGCTGCTGCGCGGCATGGGCGCTGGAGCCACCCTGCTCGGCAGCAGTTGGGCTCTGGATGCTTGCGGCCTAAAGAAGAGCTCTGGCAGTTCGGGCAAGAAGATCACGATCGGGTTCGTGACTCCGCTCACCGGCCCACTCGCCGGGTTCTCGGTCGGCGACAACTACATCGTCGACACCGTCCGCAAGAGTTCCGCATTCAGCAAGGGCATCAAGTCCGGAGGCAAGACCTACAGCGTCGACATCATCGTCAAGGACAGCCAGTCCGACCCGAACCGCGCCTCGCAGGTCGCGAAGGACCTCATCGCGACGAACAAGGTCGACATGATCGTGGTCACCTCGACGCCTGAGGTGACGAACCCGGTCGCGTCGGTATGCGAATCGCAGGGCGTGCCGTGCGTGGCGACCGTCGTCCCATGGGAGTCGTGGTACTTCGGCCGCGGCGCGAAGGCGGGCACGACGTTCAACTACACGACGATGTTCTTCTTCGGCCTCAAGGAGTTCGGGGAGACGTTCATCCCGATGTGGGACCGTGTCCCGGGCGACAAGAAGGTCGCTGAGATGTTCCCCAACGACGCCGACGGCTCGGCTTTCCGCAACGGCTGGCCGCCGCTCCTGCAGCCGAAGGGCTACACCGGTGTGGACGCCGGGGCATATGCCGACGGTACGACCGACTACACGGCCATGATCAGCAAGTTCAAGAGCGAGCAGTGCGACATCTACCTGAACGGTCCGCTGCCGCCCGACTTCAACGTCTTCTGGAAGCAGGCCGCGCAGCAGGGCTACAAGCCCAAGCTCGCGACGGTCGCGAAGGTGCTGCTCTTCCCGGCGGACGTCGTCGCGCTCGGCGACCTCGTGATCAACATCGCAACCGACGCCTGGTGGGCGCCGACGATGCCCTACAAGAGCTCCATCGACGGCACCACGGCCCAGCAGCTCGCGGACAGCTTCACCCAGTCCACGGGCAAGCAGTGGATGCAGTCGCTCGGGAGCACCTACTCGCTGTTCGAGGTGGCCCAAAACGCTTTCACCTCGGCGTCCGACCCGCACGACCACAAGGACGTCGCCGACAAGCTCCGCACCATGAACTACACCGGCATGTGCGGCCCGCTGAACTTCGGTGGCGGTCCGGTGCCCGGTGTGGGGATCATGAAGCCGGTCGGTGTGCAGTGGAAGAAGGGCGCCGGCAAGTTCCCCTACGACTTGCAGATCGTCGACAACTCCGCCAACCCCTCCGTCAAGGTGAACGGTGACCTGCTGCCGACCAACGCCTGATCCAACGCCTGATCCAACGCGCTGATGACAGACGCCGCCCTGTTACAGCTCAACGCGGTCAGCAAACGGTTCGGGCAGGTCGTGGTCGCCGACGGACTGTCGTTCAGCGTCGACGCCGGCGCCACCCTCGGAATCGTCGGGCCGAACGGTGCGGGCAAGACCTCGCTGTTCGGCATGATCTCCGGCGACCTGCCGGTCGACTCCGGCGACATCGAGTTCGACGGTCGGTCGGTCGTCGGGATCGGCACTGCGGAGCGCTGTCGGCTCGGCATCACCCGCACGTTCCAGGTGCCACGCCCGTTCGATGGCCTGACCGTTTTCGAGAACGTGCTCGTCGCAGCCCAGCAGGGCGGCGGACTGCGACGAGCCGCCGCCGTCGATGCAGCCTTGGCTGCACTGGCGGAGACCGGGCTGGCCGACCGCGCCAACATGATGGCCGGCCAGCTCGGCCTGCTTGCCCGCAAACGCCTCGAGGTCGCCCGCGGGTTGTCGACGCAGCCTCGGCTGCTGCTCCTCGACGAGGTTGCGGGTGGCTTGACCGATCCCGAGGTCGCCGAGCTGGTCGCCATCGTGCGTCGGATCAACGGCGCAGGCATCGCGGTCGTCTGGATCGAACACGTGGTCCGGGCGCTCCTGTCGACGGTCGACCGGCTCATCTGTCTGGCGCTCGGAAAGTTGATCGCCGACGGCAACCCGCGGGAGGTCCTCGGCCGGCCGGAGGTCAAGGAGCTCTTCCTCGGCACCGAATCGGCGATCGCCGGCGACCGGCCAGAGCGAGTATCCGAGCCAGTGTCAGAGCCAGCGATCGATCCTGCCGGCGGCAACCCATGAACGCCGGTGACCCGATCCTCGTCGCGGACAAGCTGACGATCCGGCACGGGCAGCTGACCGCCGTCCACGACGTGAGCCTTTCGGTCGCAGGCGGAGAGCTTTTCGCGGTCGTCGGCGCCAACGGAGCGGGAAAGTCGACGCTGTTGCGCACGCTGGCCGGGCTGCACAAGCCGACTGCCGGCACCATCACGCTGGCCGGCGAAGACATCACCCGCCTTTCGCCCGACCGTCGGGTGCGGCGCGGTATCTCGCTGGTGCCCGAGGGCCGCCGGCTGTTCCTCTCGATGACGGTGGAGGAGAACCTGTTGGTCGGAGGTGCCAACGGGCGGCCCGGCAGCTGGACAGCGGATCGGGTCTTCGAACTCTTCCCTTGGATGCGCTCCCGCTACAAGGAGCAGACGGCGCATCTGTCCGGCGGCGAGCAGCAGGTCGTCGCGATCGGCCGGGCGCTGGTCGCCAACCCGCGCGTGCTGCTGCTCGACGAGATCTCCCTCGGGCTTGCTCCCGTCGTCGTCAAACGCATCTACGAGACGTTGCCCGCGCTGCTGGGGACCGACATGGCGGTGCTCGTCGTCGAGCAGGACGTCGCGCAAGCGATGCGGGTGGCCGGCCGCTTCCAGTGCCTGCTCGAGGGCCGGACGACGCTCGAGGGCAAGCCGAGCGATTACACGGCTGAGCAGGTCGAGGCGGCGTACTTCGGATTTGGATCGGCGGTGGAGTCATGGTCTGGGTGAACGCGATCGTCCAGGGGCTGATGCTGGGCGGGCTGTTCGCGTTGTTCGCCTGCGGGCTGTCGCTGCTGTTCGGCGTCGTCGGTGTCATCAACCTCGCGCACGGCGACTTCGCGGTGCTCGGGGCATACGTTGCAGTCGCGCTCCTGCCGAGCGTGCACACGAATGCGCTGTGGGCCCTGCTCTTCGTCCCACCGATCTTCGCGGTGTTCGGCTACGGCGCACAGCGGACCGTGCTGCAGCGCAGCCTCGACACCGGCCCGCTCACCACGCTGCTCGTGACGTTCGGCCTCTCGGTCGTCATCCAGAACGCCCTGTTGGAGGGATTCTCGGCCGACAGCCATTCCCTCAGCGTCGGTGCGCTCGCCACCAGCGCGTTCCATCCGGCCCACGGCGTCGTGGTCCCCTACTTGCGGCTCGCGATCCTGCTCACGGCAGTCGCCGTGCTCGGCTCGGTGCAACTGCTGCTGGCGCGCACCTCGGTCGGTCGGCAGATCCGGGCAGTGGCCGACGACCCGGAAGCTGCGTCGGTGTCGGGAGTCAGTACGCGGCACATCACCGGCATCGCGGCCGGCATCGCGTTCGCCACCGTCGCAGTCGCCGGCCTGGCGTTCGGCATGTACGCGCAGTTCGCGCCGACGACCGGTAGCACCTGGCTGCTGTACGCATTCGAAGCCGTGATCGTGGGCGGCCTCGGCTCGCTGTGGGGGACCCTCGCCGGCGGCTGCGTGCTCGGCCTCGCGCAGACGATCGGCGAGCAGATCGCCCCCACCGCCGGCACACTCGCCGTCCAGTTGGTGTTCCTCGCGATGCTCGCGGTCAGGCCCACCGGGCTCTTCCCGGCACGAGTCGCCGTATGACCCAGGCNNCGCTGCCGACGCCCAGCATCCGGCGCTCGACACGCACCTCGCGCTTGTCGCTCGTGGGGCTCGCGGTCGCCTGCGTGATCCTGGGCTTCTTGCCGTACAGCGCCGGCCAGGGCACCACCAATCTGCTCGTCGACTTCTTCATCCTGATGACGCTCGGCGTCACCTGGAACATGCTCGCCGGCTACGCCGGATTGGTGTCCGTCGGCCAGCAGGCCTACATCGGGCTCGGCGCTTACGGCGTGCTCTGGCTCGCCCAGCATGGCGTCGAGCCTTTCGTCGCGCTGCCCATCGCAGCGGTGTTCTGCGCGGTCGCCTCGGCGCCGATCTCGTGGCTGGTGTTTCGGTTACGCGGCGGGTACTTCGCGATCGGCACCTGGGCGGTTGCCGACGTCTTGTTCCTGCTCACGATCCGCGACTCCGCGCTCGGCGGTGGCACCGGCACGAACATCCCGGGACTCAACGGTCTCGACCCGACCGTGCTCGGTGCTTACACGTACTGGGCCGCCCTCGCCGTCGCGGTCATCGCGCTGCTCGGCGGATATCTGCTGCTGCGCAGCCGGGTCGGCCTGGCGCTGACCGCCGTTCGTGACAACGAAGGGGCGGCACGTGCCGTGGGCGTGCGGGTCGACGGTGCGAAGCGGGTGGTCTATTTCGCGGCCGCACTAGGCGCGGGCGCCGCTGGCGGCGTCGTCGCCATCAGTCAGCTCAACGTGCAGGCGCAAAACGTGTACGGCGTGCAGTGGTCGGCGTACATGATCTTCGTCGTCCTGATCGGCGGCATCGGCACGCTCGCCGTCGCGGTCGCGNNGCACGATCGTCTTCTTCGTGCTGCAGCGCACGTTGGCCGACTATGGCGGCTGGTACCTCATCATCGTGGGCTCGCTCGCCGTCGTGATGGCGATGTTCATGCGGCAGGGCCTGTGGGGCCTTGCCGCCCGCTTCGGCATCAAGCTCTTTCCCGTCGGCTACAACGTGATGACCGCACCCGAGCGCGCGACGCGCGGGATAGATCGCGCGTCGCCTGCGCCGCCCGGCACCCCGCAGCCACCGAGTCCGGGACCATCAGCGCCCGGTTCATGAGCGAGCCCGGTCGGGCGCCGTTCCCCTGGTCGGTTCCCGGCTTCGCGGCGCTGCTGGTCGCGGCGAACCTGCGCCCCGCGATCGCGAGCGTGGGGCCGGTGCTCACGCAGATCCGCAGCTCGCTGCATCTGTCCGGCGTGGCCATCTCGGTGTTGAGCTCGCTGCCTGTGGTGTGTTTCGGAGCAGGTGCCGCCGCCGGCCCACTGCTGGCACGCCGGGTCGGTCTCGGCCGCAGCATCGGTTGGTTCGCCGCGCTACTCGCGGTCGGACTGGCCGTTCGAGTGGGCCCGGACGCCGCCACGCTCTTCGTCGGCACCGTGATAGGCGCGACCGCGATCGCTGCGAACAACGTGCTGCTGCCCGCACTCGTCAAAGCCGAGTACGCCCGGCACACCGGTCTGATGATGGGGTTCTACACACTCGCACTCACCGGGTCGGCGGCGGTCGGTGCGGGTCTGAGCGTGCCGATCGCACACGCAGTCGGCGGCGGGTGGCGCACGGCGCTCGGCATCTGGGCAGGGTCCGCGGCCATCGCTGCGATCGCGTGGGCGATCGCCCGGCGCGGGCCNNACGTGATCGCCGCACCGACGACTCCGATGTCGGCCCTGCTCCACGACCGGGTCGCGTGGACGGTCACGGCGTACTTCGGAGTGCAGTCACTTTCGTTCTACGCGGTCTTGAGCTGGCTTCCGACGTTGTTCGAGGATCACGGCTACAGCGTTGTCAAGGCCGGTGCGCTCATGTCGATCAGCGCCGCCGTGCAGACGCCCATCGCGCTGACCCTGCCCCCGCTGCTCGTGAAGGTACGCCAGCAGGCGTGGCTGGTGCTCGCGTCCGCGGCACTGACTGCGGCCGGCCTCTTGTTGATACTCACGACACCGACGTCGCTGCCCTACGTCTGGGTCATCATTCTCGGCCTCGGTCAGGGAATGGCGTTCCCCCTGGCGCTCATGTTCATCGTCGAACGAAGCCGCACGCCGACGGCCGCGCAGCAACTGTCGGCGATGTCGCAAGGATTCGGCTACCTGATCGCTGCGACGGGTCCGCTGCTGGTCGGCGTCCTGCACTCGTTCACCGGCGGCTGGCAACTGCCGTTGCTGTTGCTTCTCGCGTTGCTGGTGCCACAAGCGGTTTTCGGCGCTGGCTCGGCACGGCCGCGCTTCGCGGCGGGCTGAGGCGGGCGGAGCGGGTCAGTGGCGGTTGGGGGCCAGCAGGCCGGGGCCGCTGCGTAGGTCTTGCTCGATTTCGGCGGTCGTTGCCTGCAGTTGCGGCAGGATCTCGTGGTTGATCTCATCGGCCGTACGCGCGCTTACGTGCATCGAGACGTTCACCGCAGCGATCACCCTGCCCTCGCCGTCACGGATGGGGACGGCGACGGAACGCAGGCCTTCTTCCAGTTCCTGGTCGACGACGCAGTAGCCCTGGATACGTACTTGCGCGAGCAATGCGTGCAGCTTCTGCGGATCGGTGACCGTGCGGGTGGTGAACTGCTGGACGGCCTCCGGCGGGAAGTGTGTCTCGGCCTGCTCTGGCGGCAGCGCGGCGAGCAACACCCGGCCCATGGACGTCGCGAACGCGGGGAACCGGGTGCCGACGCTGATCGCCACCCGCATGATGCGGTGGGTCGGCACCCGAGCGACGTACACGACTTCGTTGCCGTCGAGCACCGACACCGAGCACGATTCGTGGATGCGCCCGACAAGTGCCTCCATGTGCGGCTGCGCCACTTCCGGCAGGCTCAGGCTGGAGAGGTATGCGTACCCCAGCTCGAGCACCCGCGGTCGCAACGCGAAGAGCCGGCCCTCGACGCGCACGTAGCCGAGGTCGATCAGGGTGAGCAGGAAGCGACGGGCGGCCGCGCGGGTGAGGCCCGCCTCGCGAGCGACCTCGCTGAGCGTGAGTTCCGGATTCGTGCTGTCGAAGGCCTTGATGACGGCCAAGCCGCGCTCGAGCGACTGCACGAAGTCGGAGCCGCGGCCGGCCCGACCGTTCGAGGAAACCGGCACGGCGATCTCGGGCTGCCGGGCGGCATCCTTGGCACGAACCACGCTCGGAAGCCTCCTCGACTGCCTCGAGTTCCCCGATTGTCGCCGGAGAACAGCTCACGCCCGGACACTCCATCCGGGCGCGCTTGGCTAGTTCGGAAAGCGTACACCTGTGCGCGCAGCACCTAGGCGTCCTCGAGGACCTCCGCGAATGCGATCACTACGCCCCCGGTGGCGTGCTCAAGGGTGGCGCCGACAAGGGGGCCGGCTGCTCCGGCGGCGGCGCTGGCCGCCGCGTAGTCGGCAAAGTACAGGTCCAGCAGCCGATACGCCGGGGTCGGGCTGCCGTCTTCCTTGGGCCAGACTTTCGACGTCTGCAGCCGAGTCAGGCCGGGGAGCTTCCGCGCGAGCGCAAGCTGCTCCGGGTAAGCCGCCTCGAAGGCGGCCGGGTCGGGGGGGTTGGAATAGATAAAGCTGATCTTGGTCGGCTTGTCCTGCCCAGCTTCACCAGCTGTCGATGTCATGGGTTCGGCTTCCTTCTTGGTGGAGTCACTTCTGTCCGGTGGGATACCGTTGCCACCGAACGTATTCGGAGGAATGGGTAGGGACAATGACCGCAGCGCCGGAAAACCTTGCCGATCGTCCAGCGCTTGAGGACGCCGAGAACGGCCTCGACCTGCAGGGCCAGCCGTACGACTTGCTCTCAGAGCTGCTCCGGAGCGTCCGTCTGAGCGGAGAGCGGATCGTTGCGTACGCGCCGCTGGGAACCGTCTCGATCAGCTTCACCGATATCGGAACCGTGCACCTGATTGACGAGGGCGAACTCGTGCTTCAGGTCGCCGGCGACCCCCACGTCCAGCACGTGAGTCGCGGCGATGTCATCCTGCTCCCGCGCGGCGACTCGCACCGCATCAGCGACCGAGCGCACGCGACCGTGCGTGCCCGCTGGCTCTGCGGAACCTTCACGATCGGCGACCCGCAGGCGAGCCACCTGCTTGCGAGCCTCCCCGCCGTGATCATCCTGCGCGGCGGCGGCGGCCCAGCCCTCGAAGGGCTCGAAGTGGCCCGAAGGATGCTCCTCTTCGAGATGCAAGCGCCCTCTCAAGGATCCGCGGTGATGGTCGCTCGCATCCTCGATCTGGTCTTCATCCAGATTCTGCGCACCTGGGCTGCTGGCACGGACGCCGAACCGAACTGGCTGGCCGGCGCGCTCGACCCGCAGATCGGTCCGGCCTTGAGCGCGATCCATCGAGGCCCCGACCACGACTGGACAGTCGAGGAGCTCGCCCGAGCCTGCAGCCTTTCCCGGTCGGCGTTCGCCGCGCGGTTCAGCGCACGCGTCGGGAAACCGCCAGCGACCTATCTCGCGCACGTACGCCTGGACGCCGCCACCGACCTGCTCCGCGACACCGCCTTTCCGGTCACGCTCATCGCGGAGAAGGTCGGCTATACGTCGGAGGCGGCGTTCAGCCGTGCGTTCAAGCACCGCTACGGCACGCCACCGGCTCGCTGGCGGCGGGACGTACGAGCGAAACACTCGTGAGCGGCTCCTAGCGCTCAAGCACCACGCCGGCGTTGCGCAGCACCCGTGAGATGCCCCGCCCGGCGGCGACGACAGCCGGTGCGATGGCCGTAGGCGACACGTCGGCCGCGACCACCAAAGAGACTGCGGCGACGACGGCGTCCTCGGCGTCGCGGACGGGCGACGCCACCGACATGGCGTCCATAGTCACCTGACGATCGCTGATGGCGAAGCCCTGCCGGCGGACCTCGGCCAGCTGGCGCCGCAACGCCGCGGGATCCTTGATCGTCCTCGGTGTGAAGCTCGCCAACGGCTCCCGCATGACCTCCTCCTGCAGCCGATCATCGGCGAAAGCCAGCAGCACGAGCCCGACCCCGGTGGCATGCAACGGGAACCGCAGCCCTACTTGCGTGCGTACGCCGACCGCGCGGCGTCCGGCGATGTGTTCGATGTAGACGACGTCGTGGCCGTCTCGAACGGCGAGTTGCACGTTCTCGTGGGTGGCCTCGTAGAGGTCCTCGAGGAAAGGCATCGCAGCCTCGCGCAGCCCCACTCCGCGCGGCGCGTGTGCGGCGATCTCCCACAACCGCAACCCGATCCGGTACGCGCCGTCGGAATCGCACTCGAGCACTCCGATGCGGTGTAGCTCGTGCGCGAAGCGATGCACGGTCGTCAGTGGCAACCCGCTGCGCCGGCTCATCTCGGTCAACGACAACCCCGGCGTGCCGGACGTGAACACGTCGAGCAGCTGGAACACCCGCGCGGTAGCAGAGCGAACTGTGCTTGCGCTTAGCGCCGACCTCGCCACCGCCACCGTCGCCGCCATCTCCTCTTCGGCCGCCCGCCTGGCGCGCCGCTACAAGTCGAGCACGAGTCGCGGGCTCCGGGACCGCGAAACGCAAATCATCATGACCTCACCAGCCGCGCGTTCCTCTTCGGTGAGCACGCAGTCGCGATGATCAGGCACACCCTCGACGACCTCGGTCTCGCAGGTGCCGCAGGTGCCCTCCTGACACGACGACAGGACGACGACGCCGGCGGCCT
>PLCK01000244.1:15973-22131 GCA_003134755.1 Actinomycetota bacterium
GTGCCCGCCGGCCAGCCGGCACAGCGCTGCTCGACGGCCGCCAGCAACGGCGCCGGGCCGCAGCAGTAGACGAGCGTGCCGACAGTCGGAGTCGCGAGCAGTTCGTCGACTGGCAAGAGCCCGCGCTCGTCCTGCGGCCACAAGTGAACGCGGTCGCCGTAACCGGCGAGCTCGTCGGTGAACGCCATGGAGGTCCGCCGGCGGCCGCCGTACCAGAGCTGCCATGGCGTGCCTGCGTCGGTGGCCACCCGCAGCATCGGCAGGATCGGCGTGACGCCGATGCCGCCAGCGATGAACAGGTAGCGAGTTGCCGGCACGAGCGGGAAGTTGTTGCGTGGCCCGCGCGCCTTGAGGACGGTTCCTTCGGCCAGCTCGTCACAGACAAACGCCGAACCGCCGCGCCCGGCTTCCTCTCGCAGCACGCCGAGCAGCCATTCGTCGCGGTTCGCCGGGTTGCCGCACAGCGAGTACTGGCGTTCCTTCTTGCTCGGCAGCACGACGTCGATGTGCGCACCTGGCGCCCACTCGGGCAGCGGCGGTCCGGTGCTGCGCAAGGTCAACGACACCGCGTCGTCCGCAATCTCGCGTTTGCGTGCAACGACGACGTCGAACTCGGCTATCTGGGTTGGCATGTCAGATTCGGCGATCGTCGTGTCCCTCGGGATGGCCGGTGAGCCACCGCCACAACTCGATCGGGTCCTCCGACTCGCGCTGCGCGCCGCACCGGCAATAGCCGAGCAGCAGGTCGGTACCGAGCACCCAGTCGACCCGGTACGTGACGGTCGCACCCTGCAGCTGCGCGCGGGACGGTCTAGGAGCCATGCTCAGCCCGTGACGGTCGCCGGCAGGCGCGCGCTGTCGCCCGCGGCGATCTGGTCGGCCAGCATGCGCCGTGCGGCCAACCCGCCGGTGTCGATGTTGATACTGAGTTCTTGGTAGCCGGCAGGCTCGGCGGCGATCACCGTCTCGAGGAGGTTGAGCGCCGCGACGTCCTGCAGGACGACGGTGCGGTTGCTCTCGGCGAGGAAGTCCGAGACGCCCTGGTCGTCGCGGGCGAAGTCGCGGGCGACGGCCCAGAAGTCGTGCGTGGACGTCTGCGTCTCCGGTGTGATCGCGTAGACGACCTCGACGTGGAATGCGCGGCTGTCGTCGCCGTCCGAACCGAGCTGGACGCCGACGGGCGCGACCCGGCTGTGCAGCAAGTACAGGCACGGCGGGTGGTACTCGATGTCCTGCCAGCGGTCGATGCGGCCCTCGATGCCCGTCGACTTCGCGTAGAACGGCGGACAGGCGACGTCGTCCATGTGCCGGCTCACAAACACGATGCCGTGGTCCTCGTCGACCTCGGTGGTGATCGGCGTCTCGGCGACTTCCGGCGTCCCGATGTAACCACCGTGCAGGTAAGTCTCATGCGAGAGGTCGAGCAGGTTGTCGATGAGCAGCCCGTAGCGCGCGGCGAGCGGCTCCATGCCGCACACCGTCGTCCACTCGTCGGACGCGAGCCACGGCGCGCGCGGAATGGTCTGTGGGTCGGCGACGGCTTCGTCTCCGATCCACACCCAGATGAAGGAGTCCTGCTCGACGACGGGGTACCTCTTGACCCGCGCCGTACGCGGAATGCGGCGCTGACCCGGCACCTGCACGCAGGATCCGGTGGTGTCGTAGGTGAACCCGTGATACCCGCACACGAGGTTGTCACCGTCCAGCGCGCTGGCCGACAGTCGGTACTGCCGGTGCACGCAGCGGTCGGCTAGCGCGACCGGCTCGCCATTCGCGCTGCGGTAGAACACGATCGCCTCGCCGCAGATCGTGCGGCCGAGCAGGCTTCTGCTGACCTCGGTCCCGTACGCGGCGACATACCACTGGTTGCGCGCGAAGTCGGTCTTCACGGCTACCCCTTCGGCTGCGTTGATCGCTTTGATAGGCCTTAGCCGCAGTGTGAACAACCGTTCGCAGGACGGGAAGCCGCTCTTCCGCGTAGCGGAATACGAAAGACCCGTTTCCGGGACCCGCCACTATGGCGACAGGCGGGTTCTTGGCAGCACAAGGTCGGCAGCCTTGCCGGATCGTTGAACTTCACAGCTGAGGCCGTGCCACGGTGTAGTTCACCGCGGTGGTGAACACGTAGGTGCCCTGGTGCGTGCGGGCCGTGGCGATCGTGTCCATCGCGATCGCGCGCGCCTCGTCGAGCCGATCGGCCGGGATGCGTTCGAGTACGGCCCTCGCGCCCTGCGTCCACGACCAGTCGAACCAGGCGTCGGCGTCGGGGAACGACGTCTCGAACGATTCGGCGACGAGGCCAATGAGCTCGAGACCCGCCTCCGCAATCGTCCGACGGACGGCGTCCGGGTCGGCGACCTCGGCGGTCGACACGCCGCGCGGCGGTGGCCCGCCGGTCAACAATGGTTCGATCGCACGCATGGTGGCCTCCGCGTTCGGGTCGCGCGGCCCGAACGTGCTGAACGCGATCCGCCCACCGGGCCGAAGTAGGCGTGCCCAACGGCGCAAGGCCGAGGCGACTGAAGGCATGAAGAAGATCACCTGCCCGGCCAGCACGGCATCGAACGACCCGGCGGGGACGTCCGGGTCGTCGGCGTCACCGACGCGCACGTCGACCTGCGCCAACCCTCGGGCGTCCGCGGCGGTGAGTTCGACCATCGTCGGCGCAAGGTCCAGGCCGACCACATGACCGGTCGGACCCACGGCCGCCGCTGCCGGGAACAGAGACGCTCCCCGGCCGCACCCGAGGTCGAGCACCTGCTCCCCACGCGCGACGCGCGACAGCTCGACGAGCCGTCGCCCCATACGGTTGAAGAAGTCGACACCGGCGGGCTCGTAGGCCCGCGCCGCCCGCTCGAAGACCCCCGCCGCCACTGCCTTGTTGTCGGGCTCCACGCGACGATGATCGCAGTCTCCGAACCCTCGACTCGATCTCCCGTGGCGGCTCAGACCTCGCGGCGCCAATACTGATTGCGGCAAGGGTGTTCTCCAGGGTCGTGCGCGGGTACGGTGCCGTCATTAGATGTTGGGGGTGTCTGCTATGCCACCGACCGTGCAACTCGGCTCATCCGGGTCTGACGTGCGCGATGCGCAGTATTTGCTCGCCCGCCCGCATTTTCTGGAGGCAGCGCAAATCGACGGCTCCTTCGGACCGGTGACTCAGACGGCCGTCGAGGAGTTCCAAGGGCAAGAAGGCCTGGCGGCAGACGGCGTCGTCGGCCCGGCAACCTGGGCCGCATTGTTCGCGTCGTTCTCGCTGCCGCCGGAACTTGCGGCGGGATCGACCGGTGCTCTGGTCGGCAGACTGCAGTCGGTGCTGAACAACGGCCGGGCACAGTATGCACCGGGCTCGGCGGACTTGGTGGTCGATGACGACTTCGGCCCGCTTACCCGCGCGATGGTCGTCGGGTTCCAGACCTGGGGTGGTGTTACGGCCGACGGCGTGGTCGGACTTCAGACCTGGGCTGTGTCGCTGCACGCTGCGGGCGCGGAACTCGCAACTGCCGTCGGCGTATGACCTACTGAGAATCGTTGGCAGGCTGACGCGCAGTCAAGCGACGCCGAGCACGCTAGTGCTAGTCGGGGTCTCGCCAGAAAGTAGGCCGCCACCAGTACAGCGTGGTTGAGTCGGTGGGATGGCTTGCCGTGCTGGTTTCGCCTGACTCTTCAAAGTCGTCGACAGCCAGGTCGATCGGGCGCCATCCGGGATCGCGTCGATCGGACGAAGTGGGTTGTCGCACGTACCGGATCAGACGCTGCTCACATGCTCCGAAGTTCGCGAAGTTCCTCTGTGCCTCGATCAGCGACGGGACGTTTGCCCCGCCGGCGTTTTGCGGCCAGCGAAGCTGTGAACCGTCGTCCTCCCAGAAACACACCTCGCAAATGTCATACGACCCGGGAGGTTCGTCGAACGTGATGTAGCCACAGCATGGGCATGGATACCGCAGCGCGACCTGTCCGCAGCTGATCTCCTCGAATCGGTCGCCGCCCATCCCAACCAGGATGTCGCGGATCCCAAGCGCCTTCGCCTCGCCAATGAAACTGGCGCGCCGATCTCTGGGGACCCTGACGCGGATCGGCCTGTTTCCCAGAACTTCGTCCGTGGCGCGCTTTGCGTCTGCTAGGCCCAGCCCAGCCTCCCGTTGGAGGAGCTTCGTGAACGAAATCTTCCTGAAACCATCATGCCAGCCCTCAATCGCCAGGTCCGAGTGCACGAGGGGCACCGCTGCGTCTTGCGGGTCGCTCATAGCCGCAGGATCGCACGCTTGCGGCATCCGTGACATCCGCTATTCGGCAAGGTCGTGCGTTCGGCGGCGCGCTTGTGCTTCCGTCCCGTCAGGCGTAGTAGCGGTGCACGACCTGAGCGACGCAGACGGGCTTGTCAAACGCCTCCCGCTCGATGACGGCGTCGACCACGGCCTCCACACCACCGTTGACGTCGGTCACCGAGGCGAGCGTCGCACCGAGCCGGATCCGGGAGCCGGCCGGCACGGGCGCGGGAAAGCGCACCTTGTTCAGGCCGTAGTTGACGGCCATCCCGATGCCACGCAGCTCGAGCAGATCGGTCCAGAGCGGGATCAACAGAGAGAGCGTGAGAAATCCCTGCGCGATCGTGCCACCGAACGGTCCCGACTTCGCACGCTCGACGTCGACATGGATCCANNCCACTCGCTGTAGCCGAGGTGTTGGCCGGCCCGTCCGCGCAATTCGTCCAACCCGTTGATAAGGACGGTCATCGTGCCTCTCCTTGGTGTTCGCCGTAGGACTCGCGCAGCTTTGCTCGGAGCAGCTTTCCCGTGGCCGTGCGCGGGAGCGCATCGACGAGCACGACCGATTTCGGAATCTTGTAGTTGGCGATGTTCCCAGCCAATCCCGCGAGGATCGCCTCTGGCGTCGCACTCACGTCGGGTCGCAGGACGACGACTGCTCGGCCGACCTCACCCCACATGTCGTCCGGCACGCCGATGACGGCGCAATCGGCCACCGCCGGATTCTCGTGCAAGTACTTCTCGACCTCGACGGGATAGACGTTCTCTCCCCCGGAGATGAACATGTCCTTCAGCCTGTCGACGATCGTGACGTACCCCTCGTCATCGACGACCGCGATGTCGCCCGAATGGAACCAGTCATCCGTGAAGGCGGCGGCAGTCTCCGCCGGTAGCCGCCAGTAGCCGCTGGTCACGTTCGGCCCGCGCATGACCACTTCACCGGGCTCACCGACGTCGACGTCGTCGCCATCGGCTCGAACAACCTTGACGTCGGTGAAGAAGCCNNCGAGGTCTCGGTCATGCCGTAGCCCTGAAGCAGTTGCAGCCCGCGCGCGCCGTACGTGCGGATGAGCACCTCGGGCAGCGGGGCGCCACCGCACATCAGGATGCGCAGCGACGACAGGTCGGCGTCCGCCCATCGATGCGACTGGCTCATCGCATGGAACATCGTCGGCACGCCGAACATCCAGCTCACCCGATGCTCGGCGATCAGGTCGAACGCGCGGCCGGGCTCAAACGTTGGCATCAGCACCGACCTGCCACCTTTCAAGAAGGTCGGCAGGAACAACTGGTTCAGCGCGGCCGTGTGGAACATCGGCGCACTGACCAAGCTGACCTCGTCGGCAATGACGTCGACGTCGACCAGCATGTTGTAGCAATTCCAGGTGATGTTTCCGTGGCTGAGCAACACGCCTTTCGCGCGTCCCGTCGTGCCGGATGTGTACTGCACCATGCACACGTCGTCGAGCGACACGGGTTCGTCGATGGGCGCCTCGGCGCCACTTTCGAGCAGCTCGTCATAGGGCACCGAACTGCCTGTCGCGTCGGCGCCGCCGTCGACCGCCACGTAGTTGCGCACGCGCACCCTGTCGCGCAACGCGGCGACGGTCTCTGCGAACGCGGGCGCCCACAGCAGTAACCGCGGCTCGGCGTCGTTTAGCTGAGCCTCGAGTTCCGGAACCGCGAGCCTGGTGTTCAGCGGAACGAAGATCGCGCCGAGCAGTCCCGATGCGAAGAGCGTTTCGGCGAGCGCCGGGTGGTTCGGCCCGACATAGGCGACCCGGTCGCCACGGCCGACGTCGCGATCATTCGCATCGCGAAGGTCAAGTCGGGGACCGTCCACGACGTGACGCCGCTCCTGCGCGGCGACGAATCGCCGGTGTGGGATCC
>PLCK01000056.1 GCA_003134755.1 Actinomycetota bacterium
CCACGACCGGCAGCCCATCGCGACCAGCGGTACCGCCACGTTGGACCTCACGGGCGCGCCACGTCACCGCACCCGGACCCGCATCCCAACCCTGACCCGCTAACCCGCCTAGCACTGCGCCCATAGCGGCCCTCCTCAAGGAGAGGGCCGCTATGGGTCATTTCTGTCTACCTACGGGCACCTTCGATTTGATCGGCGTTGTGGTGCACGAGCGTGGAAGCACCGAATTCGACGAGCCCCGCGATCGGGAATCCAGTCGGCGGCTAACCGGCCGTGGGCTGGTTGGCCG
This sequence comes from Actinomycetota bacterium, assembly GCA_003134755.1. Taxonomy (GTDB): domain Bacteria; phylum Actinomycetota; class Actinomycetes; order Acidothermales; family Acidothermaceae; genus PALSA-607. Next base: position 290 of record PLCK01000056.1, read on the forward strand.
CGGCTGGCTTGGGCGTGATCGGCAGGCTGATGGTGAAGCAGGCCCCGTGGTCCCGTCCGCTGGAGCGGGCTGTGATCTCGCCGTGGTGGGCTTCGACGATGGCGCGGGCGATGGTCAGACCGATCCCCGATCCGTGGCGCCCGCCCGTGAGGCCGGTATTGGTGCGGGCGGTGTCGGTGCGGTAGAAGCGTTCGAAAAGGAGCGGGGCTTGCGCGGGTTCGAATCCCTCACCTGTGTCGGTCACGCTCAGCCTGCCGCGACTGGGGTCGGCGGGGGTGCCGGGCGTTGTTTCGACGGCGACAGTGACGGCGCCGCCGTCTGGGGTATGGCGCAGCGCGTTGTCCAGCAGGTTCATCAGTGCTTCGACCAATCGGTCCGTGTCCACGTCCACGACCGGCGCGTGGCCCTGGCTGTTGACGGTGAGCGTGACCCCCTTGTTGTCAAAGCGTGGGCGCAGGACGTCGGCGGCCCGTTTGGCGATGTCGGATAGGGGGGTCGGGCGGGGGTGTAGCGCGAGTTGCCGTTCCTCGGCGCGTGACACCGATTCCAGGTCGGCGACCAAGCGGTGCAGCCGGCTGGCCTGCTCTGCGAGTGTGTCCAGCGTGGTTTGGTCGACGGGCAGGACGCCGTCACTGATCGCCTCCACTGTCGCTTCCAACGAGGCCAGCGGAGTGCGTAGCTCGTGGGTGAGGTCGGCGAGCAGTCGCCGTCGGGTCTCCTCGGAGCTGCCCAGCCGTTGCGCGAGCTGGTTGACCGCTGCGGTGAGGGTGGCGAACTCCGGCCCCAGTCGGGGATCGGGTACGACGGTGTCGTAGTCACCGTCCGCAAGGCGGGTCGCCGCATCGGCGACCTCGGCCACCGGGGAGGCCAGCCGACGCGACACCAGCCACGTCACGAGCGTCGCGGTGACGATGGCGGCGAGGACCCCTAGGACTAGGGACAACATGAGGGCTTGGCCGAACGCTTCGTCGACGTGGTGCTGTACAGCAGCGGTTACGGCGGGCAGGCCGGCCCGGTGCAGGTGGGCGTAGAAGACCTGCGGGCCAACGAGGAGCGAGACCAGCAGCAGCGTTCCGGCCCCCGCCACCACGACGAGGCCCATCGCGCAGAACAGCCGGGGCGCTAGGCCGAGTCTCCGAAAGGCCGACTGCGCGGCACGGTCCAATCCGGGACCGCGGATCCTGCGGTCGGCGGCGGGGGAGATGTCGGTTTCGGGCGTCATCCGGGGCCCATCCGATACCCGATGCTGCGCACCGTGAGGATGTAGCGCGGGTCCTGCGGGTCGTCGTCGAGCTTGCGTCGGACGTTGCCGATGTGGATGTCGACGAGGTGCTCGTCTCCGAACCAGTCGGCGCCCCAAACACGGTCGATGAGCTGGGCGCGGGTGAACGCTTGCCGGGGCCGTTCGCTGAGGGTGTCGAGGATGTCGAACTCGGTGCGAGTCAGCGGCACCTCGATGGCCTCGAGCTGGATTTCCCGCGCCTGCGGATCCACGGTTAGTGCTCCGAATCGCCGCACGGCAGGCTCGGAGCCGCCGTCTGTGATGGGGTAGCCACGCGGAGCGCTGCCGGCCGCGCGCGGGCGCCGCAGCATGGTGCGGATCCGGGCGACCAACTCGCGCGGGCTGAATGGTTTGGTGAGGTAATCGTCGGCGCCGACCGCCAAGCCGATCAGCTTGTCAATCTCGTCGGCACGAGCCGTCAACATGATCACGTAGGCGTCGCTGAAGGTTCGCAGCACCCGGCATACTTCGACCCCGTCGATGCCAGGAAGCATCAGGTCGAGAACGACAACGTCGGGGTTGTCTTGGCGTGCGATCCGCAGCGCATGCTCACCGTCCGAGGCGCTCTGCACGTCGAAGCCGTCTCGTTCTAGGTATCCGACAACCGCCCGGACCAGACTTGGCTCGTCGTCGACGACGAGCGCCCGCACCGGTCGAGATCTGTTCGCGGCGTCAGCAGCCCATCCTGCCCGCTCGGGGCCGGGCGCCTCCGGCGCTGTCGGGGTCAGCTGTCCTCCTTGGCCAGGAACCGACCGTGCCAGGTGTGCAGCCAGACCGCACCTGTCGCGGCGTTGACCGACAACATGCCCTCGATGGCCCCGTTAGTAGAGGTCTCCAACGTGTAGTACCCCGGGTAGGTGTCCGCTGACCCTGCGACCCGCCCGGGCAGGTTGCCCCGCAGCCAGCGGTCGGCGATCTGCNNGTGTTCCACATCATCGCCGGTCCCGGCTCCGTCGTCACAGCTCCGGTTACCTCATCGATGAGCACCTCAGTCACGGCTGTCCCGCCGGTGTCCTTGAGTTCCACGTAGAACCCGTTGTCGAACCAGATGATCTCGGCTGGGTGCAGTTCGAAGGGTGCCGCCGCACGCACCGCCCGCTGCCGAGCCGACGCGATCGAGGTCACTGCGACGCCATCGCCCGTCAACCACAGATGGCCCATCTCGCGCCCAGCCAACCCGCCGCCACCCATCATCGACGTGCCGCTACC
>PLCK01000269.1:0-416 GCA_003134755.1 Actinomycetota bacterium
GTCAGGTAGAAATGCGGCGCCTGCTGCATGCTCTCGACGAGGCGGCGCGCGGTGATCTTGCGCACGTTGTTGAGCGGGATCTCGACGTCGTCGACCCCTGCCGGCAAAACGGGGGCGGACGCCGCGATTCCGGCGCTCGTGCCCCGTGCAGGCCCTGACGTTCCCAATGCCGCAACGGCGTCCTGGACGTCGGCGCGAACGATCCGCCCGCCGGGCCCGGACCCGCGGACCGTGCCTAGGTCGAGGCCGGCGTCGCGCGCAAGGGCGCGCGCGAGTGGCGACGCCTTGACCTGATTGCCGTTCGCCCAGCTACCGGCCGATGCGTCCTTCAAGGACACCGGTGCGGGGGCGGGCGGCGCGGCCGGGGTCGGTGCCGCTGCCGGTGGTGCGGCCGGCGAGGTTGCGGCCGGCGGGGC
>PLCK01000269.1:432-606 GCA_003134755.1 Actinomycetota bacterium
CGATCTCGGCGATGACGTCGCCCTTCTCGACGCGCTCGCCCACGCCCTTCGTCCAGGTACTGACCGTGCCCTCCGTCATCGTGTCGGAGAGCCGCGGCATGAAGACCTGAGGCATCGAGAACTCCCTAAAGCGTGAGGTCAGCCGCGGAAGCGGGTGGCGTCGAGGGTTTCGTG
>PLCK01000269.1:622-821 GCA_003134755.1 Actinomycetota bacterium
CGGCGATCTCGGCGCCGACACCGTACGACAGCCAGTCCTCCTCGAGAACGACGGCTTTCCCGGTCTTGCGCACCGACTGCAGGATCGTCAATCGGTCGAGGGGTCGCAGTGACCTCAGGTCGACGACCTCGGCCGAGATCCCCTCGTCCTCTTCGAGCCGGCGTGCGACGTCGAGCGCGACGGCGGCCATCCGCGAGTA
>PLCK01000269.1:830-3239 GCA_003134755.1 Actinomycetota bacterium
GCGTCGGCGGGCGTCGATGGCATGACGACCTTGAGGCCCGGTACGTGGGCGTACCAGACCTCGAGGTTCTGCGAGTGCGTTGCGGCCAACTGCTGGCCGCCGCCACCCGGCGTCCGGATTACCATCGGCACAGTCGACTGGCCGCCGAACATCGCGTGGATCTTCGCGGCATGGTTCACGATCTGATCGAGCGCGACGNNCGGCCGCAGGCCGGTCATCGCCGCCCCCATGGCGGCGCCGAGGATGGCCTGTTCGGAGATCGGGGTGTCGCGCACCCGCTCGGGCCCGAACTCGGCGAGCAGACCGGCGGTGATCTTGTACGACCCCTCGAAGATGCCGATCTCCTCGCCCATGAGGAAAACGTTCGGGTCGCGCAACAACTCCGACCGCAGGGTCTCGTTCAATGCCTGGCGATAGGTGATGACTGCCATGGGAGTCGCCTTTCGCTACAGCGCGAGGGAGAGAGAGGACATGATCGGGTCTCCGGGAAGCTCGTGCGGTGCGTTCGCCACCGGCGTGGCATAGGCGTGTGCGAAGAGTTGGTCGGGGCTCGGGTGTGGAGACTCGTCGGCGAACTCGATGCAGCGGTTGACCTCGACCTCGATCTCTCCGTCGATACGGGCAGCGGTGTCGACGTCGAGGACCCCCGCGTCGAGCAGCCGCTTCCGGTACGCCGCGAGCGGGTCGAGATCGTGGATCCGCTGGACCTCTTCCTTGCTGCGGTAGGTGGCCGGGTCGACTACCGAGTGCCCGCGCAAACGCCAGCTCACCGCCTCGAGGATCGACGGCTGCCGGTCTTCGCGGGCCATCCGCAGCGCCTCGGTCATGGCGTCGCGGCAGGCGACCACGTCGTTGCCGTCGACGCGGACGCCGGGCATCCGGAACGCCGCGCCACGCTTGTAGAGGTCGGGCTCACCGGACGCCTTGTCGACCGGCGTGCCCATGCCGAGCTGGTTGTTGACGATCACGAAGACGATGGGCAGCTTCCAGATCGCGGCCAGGTTGAGCGACTCGTGCCACGCGCCGATGTTCGTGGTGGCGTCACCGAGCTGGCATACGACGGCTTCGGTCTCGGGACCTCCAGGGCCCCGGTAGGCGATCGCGAGGGCCGCACCGGTGGCCGGCGGGATCTGGCCGCCGACGATCGCGTACCCGCCGAGCAATCGGGTTTCGACGTCGTAGAGGTGCATCGAGCCGCCCCAGCCCTTGGACACGCCGGTGGTGCGGCCGAAGAGCTCGGCCATCACCCGGCCGGGTTCGATGCCCCGCGCGATCGCGTAGCCGTGCTCGCGATAGGTGGTGAACAGGTAGTCGCGCGGCTGCATCGCGTCCATCAAGCCGACGACGGTCGCCTCTTCACCGAGGTTCAGGTGGCAGTAGCCGCCGATCTTCGCCCGCTGGTACATCTCCGCGGTGCGCTCCTCGAAGCGCCGGATCAGCTGCATCTGCCGGTAGTAGTCGACAAGGCGTCCGATCGGCTCGCCGGGGAACGCTGCGGCGGCCAACGCGTTCACGGTCGGCTGCGGCTTGCGGGTCGCAGCCTTGACGTTCGCGGCGGGCGCGGGAGCCTGCTTCGACGCACGCGCCGCTGGTTTCGCTGCGCGTGCCGGCGGCTTCTCGGCGGCTGGCAATGGTTCTCCTCGGGGGCGGTCGGTGACCATGACGTTGGGGGTTTGTCGCCGGTTGTCGGACGCGACCGGGCGTCTAGGTACCGGGTGGCTGTGGTTGATGGACGAACCTGACGGTGTCGGCCGAGCAGGTCGGGCACGATGCGGGAGGTCGCTCGCCCCTCACTTGGGTGCCGCAGACCTCGCACACCCACTCCATCGCGATGAGCGCGACGATGTCGGCACGGCTGACGATGCCCACCAGCTGCCCGCCGGACAGGACAGGTACCCGCCTGATCCGGCGGTTGACGAGCAGGTGCCGGACGTCGTCGACGTCGGTGTCCTCTGTCACGCTCACGATGCCCGGCGACATGACGTCGATCGCGGTGGGGCCTTGGCGCGAGATGAGATCGTGCTCGCTCACGAGGCCGACGACAGCACCGGTGGCGTCGAGTACCGGCACGGCGCTGATCCGGTGCCGGACCAGGAGGTTGGCGACGTCGGCCGTCGGCATGTCGACACTGGCCGTGAAGACGGGCGACTGCATGATCTCTTTGACCTTCATCGGTTCGCCTCGCGCTGTGTCGCGTCGGGCGCCAGGCGTCGCCGGTACCAGGGTCTGGCCCGGGTCGGCAGTGACTGCACGCCGACGACTTGTGGTCGATTGGCGTGCCTCAGCCTACCGGCGGCCGGGCCCTCGTCCTTCGGCGGGAGTTGAGCAGTCCATCATGAGGCGGGTGGACCTCAACGCGGACGTCGGCGAGTCGTTCGGCGCATACACGATCGGCGATGACGCCGCCGT
>PLCK01000177.1 GCA_003134755.1 Actinomycetota bacterium
TCTGGTCGAGGAGGTCGTCGGTGACATCCGTGACGAGTACGACGCCGAGGGCGGGGGCCCCCACCACCTACGCGGCGGTGACGTCGTCGTCGACGGGCTCCTGAACACCGACGACTTCGCCGAGCAGGCAGGGGTTGAGCTGCCCGAGGGCCCGTACGAGACGGTGGCCGGCTTCCTGATGGCCGAACTCGGCCACCTTCCGCAACTCGGCGAGACCGTCGAGGTCGACGNNGCGGGTGCGGGTCAGCGCGCCGCCGGGTGCCTTGCAGCCCGAGGGGTCTGCCCGTGTGGTGCAGCCCGACGGTCCTGCCCGTTTGGGAGACTGACTCCATGCTTCCCCAAGAGTCACCACACGGTGTGGCCGCGGCAACGCGTCGTCCGCGCGTCCTGTCCGGCATCCAGCCGACGTCGGATTCCTTCCACCTCGGCAACTACCTCGGNNGTGCAGCCGACCGGCAACCTGCACCTCGGCAACTACCTCGGCGCCCTGCAGAACTGGGTCGCCATGCAGCACGAGTTCGACGCGTTCTACTGCGTCGTCGACCTGCACGCGATCACCGTCGACTGGGAGCCTGCGCAGCTGCGCGAACGCAGCCGGCTCTCGGCCGCGCAACTCCTGGCGGTCGGTCTCGACCCGGCCGGCTGCACTCTGTTCATCCAGAGCCACGTGCGCGAACACAACGAACTGGCCTGGGTTTTCGCGTGCCTCACCGGGTTCGGCGAGGCCGGCCGGATGACGCAGTTCAAAGACAAGTTCGCCCGCGCGCAGAACGTCGGCGTGGGCTTCTTCACCTACCCGATCCTGCAGGCGGCCGACATCGCGCTCTATCAGGCCGACCGGGTGCCGGTAGGCGAGGACCAGCGCCAGCATCTCGAGCTCACCCGCGACCTCGTGCAGCGGTTCAACAGCCGCTTCGGGCCGACGTTCACCCTGCCCGACGCACACATCGTGAAGGAGACCGCGCGGATCGTCGATCTGCAGGATCCGACCGCGAAGATGAGCAAGTCCCTGCCCGACGCCGGCACCCTGAACCTGCTCGACGAGCCGGCCCGGGTGCTGAAGAAGATCAAGTCGGCCGTGACCGACAGCGGCGGCGATGTCCGGTTCGATCCCGAAGCCAAGCCCGGTGTCAGCAACCTCTTGACGATCTTCGGTGCCTTGACCGGTAAGTCGATCGAGGAGCTCGAGGCCGCCTACGCAGGTAAGGGCTACGGTGCTTTCAAGACCGATGTAGCCGACGCCGTCTTGTCGTTCGTGACGCCGGTGCAGGAGCGGGTCCGCGCCTACCTCGACGACCCGACGGCGCTCGACGGCGTCCTGGCCGACGGCGCGCAGCGGGCGAGAGAAGTCGCGGCCACCACGATGGAGCTGGTCCGTGACCGCGTCGGTTTCCTGCCAGGAAGGGTGGCGAGGGGTTGAGCGACGTGAGCGGCCCCTCTGAACGCACGATAGGCGTGGCTGTCGGCCTGCCGGAGCCGTTCGGCACGGAGCTCGCCAAGTCGCGCGAAGCCCTCGGAGACCCGATGGCGCTGGCGATCCCGCCGCACGTCACGCTGATACCCCCGACCGAGCTGAACGCCGAGGAATTCAACGACGTCGTCGCACATCTCGAGGTCGTGGCGGCACACCAGTGGCCGTTCGAGATCCAGCTCAGGGGTACCGGCAGCTTCAGGCCGGTGTCGCCGGTCGTGTTCGTTGCATTGGCGGCCGGAATCAGCGACTGCGAGCGGCTCGAGTCCGCGATCCGGCGCGGTCCGCTCGCTCGCGCACTCAAGTTCAACTACCACCCGCACGTCACGGTGGCCCATGACGTCCCACCCGAGATCCTCGACCGGGCGTTTCTCGAGTTGGCCGACTACCGGGCGCAGTTTCCGGTTGCCCAGTTCGGGCTATTCGAACGAGGCGACGATGGCGTGTGGCGGACCGAGCGGGAGTTCGCGTTCGGGCTGTCGGCGGAGCCGAGCTCGCTCGCGGTCTAGCGGTCAGGTTAGTTCGTGGACCTCGTCGGACATCACCGAGATGCGTGACAGGCCGGTCAACCCGGTCAGGTAACGCTCGTCGGTCTCGCTCGCGAGTCGACGCCTTCGGGCCAGCTGCGCGGCCGCCGCGAGAAAGAACAGCCCGGCGGCGCCGACCGCCGTCCATATCAATGCGCCGGTGACCGCCGGGCCGGTGGCGTCGTGCTTGGCTCGCGCGGACTTCGCTGCGGCTACGGCCGGCGCAGCGGCAGTCGACGGTTGGCCGAGCGGACCGACTACGGCCGCCTGATCCGTGTCCGGCTGCACAGGCGGGTTGTTGGCGTAGGGGCCTACCAGCTGGCCGACTGGCGTCGCCGTGGCGTCGGCCGCGAACCCCCAGTCCAGGAGGGCCCTTTCTTCGGGCCAGAAGTTCGCCTGATCGCGCATGATCGCGACGATGATCGTGTGGCCGCCGNNTTCTTGCCGCCGATCATGCCGGGGTAGTCGGTGAGCAGCCTGTCGTGGGTCTGGATTTGGAAGCTCTGGCCCTTCGGTGCCGGGAAAGTGGCTGTCTTCAGCGCGAGGTAATGCTTGAACTGCGGCATCGCCAGGCCGGAGCGAAAGATCAACGCGAGGTCGTACGCTGACGACGACTGCCCGGCGGCGTCGAGCCCGTCGAGCCGCGGGATCGGGCGGGGCGTAACCCCGGCAGGATAGACGGNNGAGCCACGGTGTCGTTCGCCTGCAGATGGGCGGCCTCCCGGTTCATCTCATCGAGCGTCTTCGGCACGCCGCCGTTCGCGTCGGACAACGCGACGGCCGCGTCGTTCGCCGACATCATCAACATCGCGGTGTACAGGTCGTCGACCTTGTACGTCGTCCCGGCCACGATCCCGGCCTTGGTGCCGTCAGTGCTTGGCGCGTCGCTTTGAGCCACGGTCGGAAGCGTCGCGTCGAGCCTGGGCAGCAACGTGATCGCGGCGAGCGCCTTCAAGGTGCTGGCGGGCGCCAGCCGCTGATGCGCGTTGTGGGCGGCGAGGATCCCGCCGGTGTCGGCGTCGGCGACGNNTCGGCCTGCGCCGTGCCCGGCGCCGCGAGCAGACACGCCGCGATCGCCGTGAGGGTGGCTACCCGGAGGGGATGTGAGCCCATGACCGCCAAAGACTAGCCGAACTCCATACTGGAGCGATGGCGGGTCAGACAGAATCAGGGCTGCCGATCGAGCCCGTGTACGACAGTTCGTCGCTCGCCGACTTTGATCCGGCGACCGCCCTCGGCGAGCCGGGGTCATTCCCGTACACCCGCGGCGTGCACCCGACCATGTACGCCGGTCGGCTCTGGACGATGCGGCAATATGCGGGCTTCGGGTCTGCCGCCGAGTCGAACCGCCGATATCGCCAGTTGCTTGCCGCTGGGACGACGGGACTGTCCGTGGCCTTCGACTTGCCGACGCAGATGGGCTACGACTCCGACGACCCGATTGCCGCGGGTGAGGTTGGCAAGGTGGGCGTCGCCATCGACTCGATGGACGACATGCGGACGCTCTTCGATGCGATTCCACTCGACCAGGTGTCGACGTCGATGACTATCAATGCGCCGGCCGCCCTGCTCATGCTCATGTACCAACTCGTCGCCGAGGAGAACGGTATCGCGCCTTCGGCGCTGCGGGGCACGGTGCAAAACGACGTCCTCAAGGAGTACGTCGCGCGTGGCACCTATATCTTCCCGCCACGGGCGTCACTGCGATTCGCCACCGATCTTTTTTCCTACTGCAAAGCGGAACTTCCGCAGTGGAACACGATCTCCGTGTCCGGCTATCACATGGCAGAGGCGGGCGCGACGCCCGTGCAGGAAGTCGCGTTCACGCTCGCGCACGCCATCGAGTACGTGCGAGCCGCGCAGGCGGCCGGTCTCGACGTCGACGAGTTCGCGCCGAGGTTGACATTCTTCTTCGTGGCCCGGACCACGGTCCTCGAAGAGGTGGCGAAGTTCCGCGCGGCGCGCCGGATCTGGGCGCACGTGATGAGGGACGAGTTCGGCGCCCAGGACCCGCGCTCGCTCATGTTGCGTTTCCACACGCAGACGGCCGGTGTTCAACTGACGGCGCAGCAACCGGAGTTGAACATGGTGCGAGTGACCTTGCAGGCTCTCGGGGCTGTGCTCGGGGGCACCCAGTCGCTGCACACCAACGCCTACGACGAGGCGATCGCATTGCCAACCGAGAAGGCCGCCCGGTTGGCGCTGCGAACCCAGCAGGTGCTCGCGCACGAGACGGACCTTGCCAAGACCGTCGATCCGTTCGCCGGTTCGTATGTGATGGAGGCGCTCACCGACGATCTCGAGCGGGCCGCCCGTGAGCTGATGCAGCGGGTCGAGGACATGGGCGGTGCAGTGGCCGGGATCGAGCGCGGATTCCAGCGCGGTGAGATCGAGCAGGCTGCGTATGAGGTCGCCCAAGGCGTCGACAACGGCAGTCGCATTGTCGTCGGCGTGAACGCGTTCACCTCGGACGACGACGGCAGCTATCAACCGCTGCGGCTCGATCCGGCGCTCGAGGCTGAGCAGGTCGCCCGGCTTCGCGCCGTTCGAACCCGCCGCGACGGACCCGCGTTCGAACGGGCTCTCGACGGCGTCCGGGTGGCGGCAGCGGGCACCGCCAACGTCCTGCCGCCGATCAAGGTCGCGCTGGCCGCCGACGCGACGGTCGGCGAGATATGCGACGCGTTGCGATCCGGATGGGGTCGCTACGAGCCTTAAAGATCTTGGAAGTCGATGATTGAGGCCCGCCGAGGTGGGTAGCGGGGGAGACGGAGGAGTGTGCCTGCGCGCACCCGCTGATGGAGAGGAACCGCCACCGTGACCCCAGTCATCATCGCGATCGCCGTCGTCGCGGCTGTCGTCGTCGTCCTATGCCTCGTGATGGTCATCCGCTCGCGGCACGACGACGAGGGCGAGCGCTTCCGGCACGTGGCCGACCTCACGTCCGCGTGGAGCCGCGAAACCCACACGTTGCCGCCGCAACCCGAGTCGCCGCCGTCCAAAGGGAAGCGGACGACCGAATCCGTCGACACCCGCTGACGTCTCGCGGGCCAGCCAGCGGGGTGGCCGGAAGATCACGACGGCGTAACGTTCTGATCGCGACGTGGGCTACCGGGGCGCCTTCGCGCGCTCAGGAAGACCTCGTTCGGCTGCCGCGGGGCGGTCGCGGCATGCGCTGTTCACCTTGCAGCCCTATAGTCCACGCAACATTTTACCGGCGATGTGAATAGCGGAGGCGTTGTGAATAGGACCGTCAAGGTCATCGCGGCCACGGGAACCGTGGCGCTCGCGCTCGCGGCATGTTCGAGCAAGTCCAAGACCCCGAGCAGCAGCTCGGCAAGCAGCACTCCGCCAGCGGCGACCAGCGCGTCGGCGAGTAGCGCCGCGGCGTCGTCGAGTTCGGCGGCGCCGTCCAGCGCTCCGGTGAGCTCGAGTGCGCCGGCCGGCGGTGGCGCCACCAACGTGTGCATGGTCCTCGACACCGGAGGTGTCGACGACCGCTCCTTCAACCAGTCGTCGTGGCAGGGCCTGCAGGACGCCAACAAGGCCAACCCGAAGATCACCATCTCCTATGTCGGGTCGAACACTGGCAACGACTACACCCCGAACCTGAACGCCGAGGTCACTAAGGGCTGCTCGACGATCATCGCGGTTGGTGGCCTGATGGGGGACAACGTCAAGACCGCCGCCGCCGCCAACCCGAAGCAGCAGTTCGCCGAGATCGACTACCCGTCGACCGGCCCCAACGTCTACGGCATCCAGTTCAACACCGCGCAGGGCGGCTTTCTCGGTGGCTACCTGGCCGCGTCGTACAGCAAGAGCGGCGTCGTGGCAACGTTCGGTGGCTTGAACATCCCGCCGGTGACCATCTACATGGACGGCTTCGTGGCGGGAGTTCGTTACTACGACAAGCTCAACCACGCCACGGTAAAGGTCTTGGGCTACACCCCGCCCAAGGTCTGCACGTTGACGAACTGCGCCGGTAAGGGAACCTTCGTGGGCAACTTCACCGACCAGACCGCCGGCAAGTCCGACACGACCACGTTCTTCTCGGAGGGTGCGGACATCGTCTTCCCCGTCGCGGGTTCAGTGGGTCTCGGATCAGTTGCCGCGGCGAAGCTCGCGGGCGCCGGACACAGCATCATGTGGGTCGACTCCAATGGTTGTGTCTCTGACGCGGCCGACTGCAAGTACTTCATCGGTACCGTCGCCAAGGGCGTTGAACCCTCGGTGGAGGCCGCGGTGTTGTCCGCAGCCCAGGGCACCTTCAAGGCCGGCACGTACATCGGCACGCTGGCCAACAACGGCACCGCGGTCGAGTACGGCGGCATCAAGGTTTCGGCGAAGTTGAAGTCCGAGATTGCCAAGGCCAAGGCCGGAATCATCGCGGGCACGATATCGGTGAACCCGAACAGCTACCCCGCCGTTAAGTAGTTTCGCGCCGATTTATTCGGTCGAAGAGAATGCCCCGGGTCTTCTGGCCCGGGGCTTTGTCATGAGTACGATAAGAACTCATGCGCTTAGAACTCCGCGGAATGACCAAGCGCTTCGGATCACTTACCGCCAATGACCAAATCAGTTTGACGGTCGAACCGGGTCAAATTCATTCGCTGCTCGGTGAAAACGGCGCCGGCAAGTCGACGTTGATGAA
>PLCK01000094.1 GCA_003134755.1 Actinomycetota bacterium
GCTGATGCCCGACGAGCCCGAAGTGCTAGGGCTACTCGCCCTCATGGTGCTGCATCACGCGCGCCGCAGCACCAGGGTCGACGACTCCGGCGAGCTCGTGACGCTCGAACATCAGGACCGATCGCGCTGGGATCAGGTGGAGATCTCCGAGGGCGTCGGGCTGCTCGAGCGCGCGGAACGACTGGACCGCGAAGGCGCCTACCAACTGCAGGCTGCGATCGCAGCACGACATGCGACCGCGCTCGAATCGGCGGCCACCGACTGGCCNNATCGCCGGGCTCTACGGCGAGCTCGTGCGCATGGTGCCGTCGCCGGTGGTCGAGCTCAACAAGGCCGTCGCGGTTGCCATGGCAGTCGGACCGGCGGCCGGACTGGCACTCATCGACGATCTCGACGCGAGGGGCGTGCTCGCCGACTACCACTTGCTGCCGGCGACCCGTGCCGATCTGTTACGTCGGGCCGGTCGGCACGAGGAGGCGGCCGTGCACTACCGCCGGGCGCTCGACCTCGCTACGACGGACGCCGAGCGCCGCTACCTTGCCAGGAGGCTCGCAGCGAGTGGCTACTCGCCGCCGCGTGACGGCGACCCGATCTCAATCATCCGCTCGACGGACTGACGGGCCCGCGCGGCCGTTACCGGATCGACGTCGACCTCGAACACGTTGTCGGTAAGCGAACGCAACAGCTTCGCGGGCGTGATCATCTTCATGTAGGGGCAGACCGCGCGCGCCGATACCGGCATAAAATCCGTGCTGTCATTGAGCTTTCGGAGCTGATGCAGGATGCCGGTCTCCGTCGCGACGAGGACGCGCGACGCCTTGGTGTCCCTCGCGTACTCGACCATCCCGCCGGTGGACAGAACCTTGGTCCGGCCAGCGGGAAGGTCGCCGGTCGTCGTCAGGTACAGCGCCGTTGTCGTACAGCCGCATTCAGGGTGCACCAGCAGGTCGGCGTCCGGGTTCGCGGCGAGTGTCGCTCTCAGATCGGACGGCGAGATCTCGGCGTGAACGTGACACTCACCCGCCCACACATCGATGTCACGCCCGGTCACCCGGCGCACGTGAGCCCCAAGGAACTGGTCGGGCAGGAAGAAGATCTGCTTGCCTTCAGGAATGGATCGCACGACATCGGCAGCGTTCGACGAGGTGCAGCACACGTCGACCTCGGCCTTGATGGCCGCCGACGTATTGACGTAGGCCACCACGACGCCGTCGGGGTGGCCGGTCTTCCACGCGAGCACATCGGCGACCTCGATACTCGCTGCCAACGAGCAGCCGGCATCGAGATCGGGAATCAGGACCGTCTTGCTCGGCGCGAGGATCTTGGCCGTCTCGGCCATGAAATGCACGCCGCAGAACACGATGACGTCGGCGTCGCTCGCGGCCGCGATCCGCGACAGCGCAAGGGAATCGCCGACATGGTCGGCGACGTCCTGGACGTCGGGAAGCATGTAGTTGTGCGCCAGGATCACGGCGTTGCGGGCGGCGGCGAGCTGGTGCACCTGGTCGGCCCAGTCAGTTGGCAGCGCAGGTAGCCGCTGCTCGGCTTCGAGGGATCGGGCGACGGCGTCGCGCAGGTCGGTTGTCCGCAGGTCGGTCGTCACTGTGGGCCCTCCGAGGTCGGTCCGATCTGAATCGTCGGCGGGCCGTCGATTTCGGTTCGCTCCGGTTCGACGAACGTCGCCTGCTCGCCGTCGTCGGTTGGGCCCGCGTTCGCCATCACGACGGCGATCCAGGGGAGGACGACGGCGGCCGCGATGCCGATCAGCCGCAGCCAGCCACTGAGCACGAAGATTGCCAACACCAGGCAGATCACGCGGATCGTCATCGATATGAGGTAACGCCGCAACCGCCCAGACATTTCCTCGGAGTGGCCCTGCCGTGCCGAGGTGACCAGGTAGACGGGCGCCTCGTCGTCCTTCCCCTCGCGGTCGTGCGCGCGTCTTGCCACCACACCACGGTACGCCGCCATGATGGACGCCGTGACCAGCACCCAGGGAAAGGAAGGCTCTCCATGAGCGATCGCACCTATCGCGTCACCGAGGTCGTCGGGACGTCAGGCGACAGCGTTCAGCAGGCCGTGCGCAACGGCGTACGTAGGGCGTCGCAGACGATCCGGCATCTCGACTGGTTCGAGGTCACCGAGATTCGCGGGCATATCGTCGAAGGCGACGTCGAGCATTTCCAGGTGACGATGAAGGTCGGCTTCCGCCTCGAGGACGTCTGACACTCCTCAGGACGCCTGGCTCACCGTGCTCATGTTGAAGTCGGCGACCCGGACCGACGGCATCGCCGTGCGGGTGAAGTAGTCGTTCCATTCCCTGCACAAGCAACGCTGCGTCGCGCTTACTTCCGTGATGCGACGCAGCATGTCGACGGGGCTGTCGTTGAAGCGGTAGTTGTTCACGGCGCCGACAACCTCGCCGTCCTCGATGAGGTAGACCCCGTCACGCGTGAGACCGGTCAGCAAGAGGGTTTGCGGGTCGACCTCGCGGATGTACCACAGACAAGTCAACAGCAGGCCGCGGCCGGTGCTCTGGATCATGTCGTCGAGGCTTGCGGTCGCGCCGGGGTGCTCGAGGATGAGGTTGTCGATCGAGGGCGTGACCGGGAGTCCTGTCAACGACGAGGTGTAGCGGGTCTGAATCAATGAGTTGAGCCGGCCGGAGTCGATCCATGACGTCGGCGCCAGGGTCAGCCCGTTGTCGAACACCGAACTCTCGCCGCTCGAGGCATGCGCGATGACGAACGGGTCGCATTCGAGACCGGACGCGCGTGGGTCGCTGCGCAGAGTGAGTGGCAGGTCGGTCAACTGCTCGCCCACCCGGGTTCCTCCACCGGGCTTGGAGAACACCGTGCGACCGTCGTGGGCGTCGCGGGCCCCTGACGACCAGTAGAGGTAGATCATCAGGTCGGCCAGCGCGGTCGGCGGGAGGATCGTCTCGTAACGACCGGCGGGAAGTTCGAGCTTGCGACTCGCCCACTCGAGGCGCCTGGCGAGGTCACCGCACTCGCGATGCACGTCGATGTCGGTGAAGTCACGGGTCGCGGCGCCTCCCCATGCCGACCGCGCGAGATCGGCCGACTTCGCGTTCAGCTCGAGCTTGCCGGTCGGCTGGTCGTGCCGCAGCCGCAGGCCTGTCGAGCTACCGAGGTAGGTCGAACTCATGACGTGCTCGGCAAATCCGAACAGCAATCGCTTTTCGGCGTCAGCCTTGGCGAGTTCGACGCCGAGGTCGCCGACGAACCCCTCGAAGACCGACGCACTCGTCTCCACCGGTAGGTCGTGCCATGACAGGTCGGGCTCACCTGCGGGTTCGACCAGCGGGCCGGCGTCCTGGGCGGGCGTGTTCTCACGAGCTGCCGCGACCGCAGCATTGACGAGATCGTCGAGATCGGCGGTTCTGACAGCGGTGCGCGACACCACACCGGCTGCGGTGCCGTCAGCACCGCTGACGGTTGCCACGACCGTCAGTCGCCGCCCGCGGGTGACACCGTTGGTGGTGAGCGTGTTGTTCGCCCAGCGCAGGTTCGCGCTGCTCGACTCGTCAGCGATGACGACGCACCCGTCGACGCCGGCGATGCCCGCCGCGATCGCCAGCGCACGCTCGACGGTTTCCTGCGGGGTCTGGTCGCTCATCTAGCGGCCGCCTTCCTGGACCGTGTTCAGGATCTTGATGCCGCGAAATACCGCTGCCGGGCAGCCGTGACTGACCGGCGCGGTCTGCCCGGGTTGTGCCTTCCCACAGTTGAAGGCGCCGCCGAGCACGTAGGTCTGCGGACCGCCGACGGCGTCCATCGATCCCCAGAAGTCCGTCGTGGTCGCCTGGTACGCGACGTCGCGGAGCTGCCCGAGCAGGCGTCCCGACCGGATCTCGAAGAACCGCTGGCCGGTGAACTGAAAGTTGTAGCGCTGCATATCGATCGACCAGCTCTTGTCACCGACAACGTAGATGCCCCGCTCGACCCCTGCGATGAGCTCGGAGACTGACGGGCCGTTCGGTGTCGGCTGCAGCGAGACATTCGCCATCCGCTGCACCGGTACCCGGCTCGCCGAATCGGCGAACGCGCACCCGTTCGAGCGCCCGAGCCCTTTGAGCTTCGCCATCCGTCGGTCTAGTTGGTAGCCCGCGAGGACGCCGTCGCGGACGAGGTCCCATTGCTGGCCGGCGACACCCTCGTCGTCCCAGCCGACCGTCGACAGGCCGTACTCGGCGGTGCGGTCGCCCGTCACGTGCATGTTTGGCGAGCCGTAGGCCAGTGATCCGAGCTTGTCGAACGTGGCGAAACTGGTGCCGGCGTAGGCGGCTTCGTACCCGAGCGCGCGGTCGAGCTCGGTCGCGTGGCCGATCGATTCGTGGATCGTGAGCCACAGGTTCGACGGATCGATCACGAGGTCGTACGTACCGGCCTCGACCGACCTTGCCTTCATCTTCTCGGCCAGCAATTCGGGAATCTCGCTGATCTCGGCGTCCCAGTCCCAGCCCGAACCGGTGAGGAACTCCCACCCGCGCCCGACCGGGGGCGCCAAGGAATCCATCGTCTCGAACTGACCGGACTCCGGGTCGACGCGCACCGCCCGCAGCGACGGCTGGATCCGGACCCGCTGCTGCGTCGTGACGGTGCCCGCAAGGTCGGCGTAGAACTTGTTCTCGAGCACCTGGTCGACTCCGGCGTCGACATGATCGATGCCCTCGGCGCTGAGCAACCGGCGCGAACGGTCGGCCAGCAGCGCGACCTTGTCACCGTCCGGGACGTCGAACGGGTTCACGTCGTAGGCGGAGACCCAGTGGACGTCGCCGTAGACGGGCTCGTCGGCCAGTTCGACCGGTTCGCGGTTGACCGGTCGGCTCGCACGGGCAATGGCGACGGCCTGCTCGGCGACCCGTGCTGCGGCTTCGGGGGTGAGATCGACCCCTGCCGCGAAGCCCCAGGTGCCCTCGTGGACGACGCGGACGGCGAATCCGGTGTCTTCGTCGTCGAGCCTGCCCTCGAGGCTGGCGTCGCGCAGTCGCAGGTTCTGCGACCTGATCCTCTCGACTCGCAGGTCGGCGTGCGACGCTCCGAGCTCGCGAGCTCGCGCCAATGCGGCGTCGGCGAGCGACCGCAGCGGGAGACTGAGGAAGGATTCTGCGATGACACGGTCGGGCATTGGCCGCTACCTCCGCCGGTTCGGCCGCCCAACGGCGACGCCAGTGGTCGAGATCAACCATAGGCCGACATGGAAACCGCCGCCCGGCCCGGGATGCGGGCGGACGGCGGTCCGGTGGTGCGGTGGATCTCTTCCTAGCGCGCCTGGCGAAGTCCTGCCTTGTCTGCCCGTCCCCCCGGGCCGGGCAGACGAGGCAGGAGGTCGGTGACGGAGAAGTAGTCGGCGGTGTCGATCAGTGCGGAGGACATCGCCGCGAAGCGAAGGCGGCCGCCGGTCTCCGAGGCCCAGTCCGCAGCGGCGACCAGGACGGCCAGCGCGCGCTCGTGAACCTCCGTGACGTGGCCGGCGTCGACAAGCACGTCGTCGCAGCCCTCGGGGCGGCTGGTGAGCAGCGTGGCCCGCAGCTCCGGCAGTGACGCGACGTCGAGCGAGCCGGTCAGCCGGACGACGATCCCGTCGGCAAGGACGCTCGCGCTCACGGTTCCGAGTGCGTCGGCGGTCATGGTGCTCATCTGGTTCTCCCGGTTTGCTGGACGACATGTAATAGATCGGGGTTTCCCGGGGTCTGTCGCAGGTCCGGACGGAGCGACATTCGGTGCGCCGCTGGCGGGTAGCTGACGGTCCGTTGCGCCAATCGGGGTTGCTCCATTCGGAGTACCTGCGCCTCGCGCCCGGAGCGCCTGAGCGTGAAACTGGCGTCGTTGAACCGGCGGCCGAGCGGTCCGCCGGCACGACAGCCGAAAAGGGTGTGAGTGGGCCCGGAACAACCGTTACCGGTAGCCTCGGCCCGCGTGAGATTGTGGCGTCGGAGTCCCGGCCGCACCGGGTTGGTGGAGGGACCTGCGTGACGCGCTCTGTGCTTGTCACCGGTGGCAGTCGCGGCATCGGCCTAGCCGTCGCCCAGTCGTTCGCGGCCCAGGGTGACCGGGTGGCCGTGACCTACCAGTCCAGCGGCGCGCCCGAGGGGCTCTTCGGGGTGCGCTGCGACGTGACCAAGGCCGACGAGGTCAACGCCGCGTTCGAGGCGGTCGAGGCCGAGAACGGTCCGGTCGAGGTGCTCGTGGCCAACGCCGGGATCACCCGCGACACGCTCCTGCTCCGTATGACGGACGACGATTGGAGCGCGGTCATCGACACCAACCTCACCGGGGCCTACCGGGTCGCGCGCCGCGCCGCGCGCGGCATGCTGCGCTCGCACAGCGGCCGGATGATCTTCGTGTCGTCGGTGGTCGGCCTGTCCGGGTCGGCCGGTCAGTCGAACTACGCCGCGACCAAGGCCGGCCTGGTCGGCTTCGCGAGGTCGATCGCCCGCGAGTTCGGCTCGCGCGGCATCACCGCGAACGTCGTCGCCCCCGGATTCGTCGACACTGAGCTGACCGCCGTCCTGTCCGATGGTCGGCGGGCCGAGCTGCTCGAGCAGATTCCGCTGAAGCGGTACGCGAGCCCGAAGGAGATCGCCGGCGTCGTTCGCTTCCTGGCAAGTGACGAGGCCGCATACATCACCGGAGCCGTCATCCCTGTCGACGGCGGATTGGGAATGGGGCACTGAATGGGTCTGCTCACCGGCAAAAGGCTGCTCATCACCGGGGTGCTGACGGAGGCGTCGATAGCTTTCGACACGGCGCGCCTCGCGCAGGACGAGGGCGCGCAGGTCGTGCTGTCGTCCTACGGCCGGGTACGCAGGCTGACCGAGCGGATCGCCGGCCGGTTGCCGCAGCCGGCACCCGTCATCGAGCTTGACGTCACCAACGTCGATGACCTGGCTGCGTTGCCCGAACGCGTGGGGGAGCATCTCGACGGGCTGGATGGCGTCGTCCATGCCATTGCGTTCGCACCCGAGGCCGCGCTCGGCGGCAACTTTCTGAATACCGGTTGGGACGACGTCGCGACGGCGTTCCATGTGTCGGCCTATTCCTTGAAGGCGCTGACAACCGCCGCGCTGCCGATGATGCCGGACGGCGGGTCGGTAGTAGGCCTCGACTTCGATGCGACTGTGGCGTGGCCGTTGTACGACTGGATGGGCGTCGCCAAGGCGGCGCTCGAATCGTGCTCGCGCTATCTGGCCCGCGATCTCGGAAAGCAGAACGTGCGGGTGAACCTGGTGTCCGCAGGTCCGATCAGAACGATGGCCGCGAAGGGGATCCCCGGCTTCGAAGGGCTCGCCGCTATCTGGGAGACCCGGGCACCGTTGGCGTGGGATGTCGCTGATGCCGAGCCTGCCGCCCGCGCCATCGTCGCCTTGCTGTCCGACTGGTTCCCCAAGACGACCGGCGAAATCGTCCACGTCGACGGTGGCGTTCACGCGATGGGCAGCTGACCGGCGTCCCTGCCGCGTACCGTTGAGTCGTGAGCGCCGAACTGCAGCGGAATGAACGCCGTCAGCGACGCCTGATCATCGCCATTGTCCTGAACGTGGTCGTGGTCGTCGGTCAGGTCGCCTGGGGCGTTTCAGCGCACTCACTCGGTCTGATCGCAGACGCGGGCCACAATCTGGCGGACGTCGCGGGGCTGGCCATTGCCGTCATCGCGGTGCGCTACTCGCTGCGGCGCGCCACGATGGCCCGCTCCTACGGCCACCATCGGGGCACCATTCTTGCTGCGCTGGCCAACGGCGCGCTGCTGCTGGCGGTCACCGGCTATATCGCGGTCGCCGCCGTCGTCCGACTGCTCCATCCGCGACCCGTCAATGGCGCGGTGGTCCTGACGGTCGCACTGGCTGCGGCCGCCATCAACGCCGCCGGGGCGGCACTTGTCCATGAGCGACCGTCCGGCAACGCGTCGGTTCCACGCACTCGCGATCTCAACATGTCGGCCGCCACGTTGCACCTCGTCGCTGACGCGGCGGTCTCGTTGGCCGTCGCCGTCGCCGGCCTGCTCATCGTCGTCACCCACGGAACCAACTGGCTCGACCCGGCCGTGTCGTTGCTCGTCTGCGCGGCTATCGCGGTGCTCGCCGTGCGTGTGGTGCACCGCAGCGCCGACGTGCTCCTCGAGTCGACGCCGCGCGACGTCGACCCCGAGCGAGTACTCGACGCCGTCCGCGCACAACCGATGGTGGTCGACGTGCACGACCTGCATGTGTGGAGCTTGTCCAGTGATATCTACGCGCTCTCCGCGCACGTGTTGCTTGCCGGCCACCCGACACTGGAGCAGGCGCAGGCGACAGCCGATGCGATCAAGCGCGAACTAGCCGCCAGGTTCGCGATCGGGCATGCCACGCTCGAGATGGAATGCGAAGCGTGTCCTGAGCCCGACCCGTGCGCACTTGACGTGGCGTCATCGTCGACCGGTTTGGCAGCCTTGCATCCACATCACCACTAGCCGCGGACGCGACGGCTACTGCGCCGGTACTGTGCCCCGCTCGACGAGTCGGACCTGTCGTGGCCAAACTTCACCTACCGTTCATCGTGTCGACACCCGAAGTCGGACTACGCGCGGGACGGTACGACAGATTCGCCGGGGAAAGGACGAGTTGCATGGCGGTGAGTGCGAAACCGGCGCGTGACGGCGTCCGCGCGCACCGCAAACGGGTCTGGGACATGGCTGACCTCGGTGCACACCTCGACCAGCTGACGCTCGAGGCCGACAACGAGGATCTCGATGATCCGATTCTGGTGGGCCCGGATGGCATGCGAGTCGATACGTGGCGGGAGAACTACCCCTACGACGACCGTCTCGACCGCACGGACTACGAATGGCAGAAGCGGATCCTCCAGGTCGAACTCCTCAAGATGCAGGAGTGGGTGCAAGACAGCGGGCAGCGAGTCGCCGTGCTCTTCGAAGGCCGGGACGCCGCGGGCAAGGGTGGCACCATCAAGCGATTCATGGAGCACCTCAACCCAAAGGCCGCGCGGATCGTCGCACTCGGCAAGCCGACCGAACGCGAGTTGGGGCAGTGGTACTTCCAGCGCTACATTGCGCAGTTACCGTCCGCGGGCGAGATGGTGCTCTTCGACCGGTCCTGGTACAACCGGGCCGGCGTCGAGCGGGTCATGGGCTGGACCTCCGACGACAAGTATCAGCTCTTTCTTCAACAGACTCCGGTGTTCGAGAAGCTGCTCACCGACGACGGCATGATCCTCATCAAGCTCTGGTTCTCGGTGTCACGCAGCGAACAGCGCACCCGCTTCATCATTCGTCGCATCGATCCCGTGCGGCAATGGAAGCTCAGCCCGACCGACCTTGCACTGGTCGACAGGTGGGACGACTTCACGGCGGCCAAAGCCGCGATGTTCGAGGCGACCGACGCCGATTACGCGCCCTGGACCGTGATCCGTAGCAATGACAAGCGCCGGGCCAGGGTGGCCGCGATGCGCGAGGTGCTGCGGCGCTGCTCGTACCCCGACAAGGACCACACGATCGTCGGCAAGCCCGATTCGCGCATAGTCGGGCCGCCGTGGCGGATCTACGAGAGCGGCGAGCAGCGGATTGCCCGCCCGCCTGGACGGGCACCCGGAAGAAAGACCGCAACGGCTAATCACCTGGCGTAATCGGCTGGTGTGGACAACTCTGCCCCGGATCCCCAGCAGGCCGGGGGATTACTCCGAACGGGCGAACTCCACATAGCGTTTGCCCCGCGGCCGGTCAAGGTGGTGCCATCTCCTGTCGACTGCACAGGCGAGTCACCGCCGCCGGGCAACGTCAACATCCCCGACATCCGACAGGAATCAGCATGGGTTCGCACAGTTATGCCGGTCCACGTCACGCGCGGACACCGGGGCCGAGGCACGCCAAGGCGATGCCTCCCAGCGCCGTGCACCGCAGCGCGGCCGCCGGTGGCCTGGCTGCCGCGCTCCTGGCCGGCGAGACCCTGAGCCTTGCGGGTGCGGCCGGTGCCGTCACGCCCGATAGCTGGGCCAAACTGCGGGCCTGCGAATCCAGCGGTAACTACGGGATCAACAGCGGCAACGGGTTCTACGGCGCCTACCAGTTCAACCTTCAGACGTGGCACGGTCTCGGCTACCAGGGCCTGCCGTCCGACGCCGCGCCAGCCCTGCAGGACCAGGCAGCACAGCGGCTCTACGACGGGCGCGGCTGGCAGCCGTGGCCGGCCTGCTCTGCCCGGCTCGGCCTCGTCGACGACAGGGCCGCGTCGCGTGGCGGCGAACGCCTCCCCCTCACCCCAGTTGTCGCGACGAGTCCAGCAGCGCCCCCGCCGCCGAGCGCGCCGAGCGCGCCGGCCCCGGCGGGGCCGCCGGTAGCCAAACGATCAACGCAGGTGGTCACCACGAAGCCGACCGTTGCGGGGAGTTGGAGCGGCCATTACCTGACGACTCGCGACGTCGGGCAGCGACGCGCCGACGTGACGGCATGGCAGCAGAACATGGTGGCGGCCGGCTACCACATCACTGTCGACGGCCGCTACGGCAAGCAGTCGGCAGCCGCGGCCACCCAGTTCGAAATCACGCACGGCCTTGCGGTCGAGCACCCCGGAATCGTCGGCGCGCAGGTCTGGTCGGCACTGTTCAAGTAACCACTCGCCGTCCTCCCAATCGACGCGATCATGCAGTTGATGTCCGACCGCGCCAGCGCGCCGGTGCATCAACTGCAGGTTCGGCGTAGAAGCGGGCGCAGCGTCAACGTGGCGGCCGTCGGGCCAGATCGATGACCACCGACGCGACCCGACCGACGGGTTGGCTCGCAACGGGCACGTTATACGCCGCCATCGCCGCCTCACGTACCGCGTGCGACAGCGCTGCCAGTGCCTCCCCGCGAGCCTGGCTCCCGGACGACGACACCGCGCCGGAGTCAGCCCGCGCGACGCGGACGATGCGCCACAGTGCCAGCGATCGCTCGGCGAGCGCCCGAGCGGGCGCCGGCCAGTCCGGCGGCATGCGCTGCCCAGCCGCTCGAAGTGCAGCCTCCGCCTCCTTGCGGCCGGCCGTCACCTCGGGTCGCCATTGCGCGAGGTCGAGTGCGGCGAGCTCGTCGGTTGCCGCGCGCAACGCCCGGCTCAGCGCCCGATCGGCCTGTTCGACGACGCGGTGGGGCTCGACCGGCGCGCGGGGGTCGGAGGGGGAGACGGGCTCTGCGAAAACCCGCCACCGCCAGCCGCGGTAGGACGAGCCGCGACGGTCGGCCGCCGGTACCAGCCCGAAGCGGGTCAGATCGGCGCCGAGTGCCACGCCGCATTCGGCCTCGAGGGCGGCGCGAGAGAAGGGACCGGTACCCGTAACGCCGACTGGATCGCCCGCAACGGGCAGCGCGAGGGAAACCTGCCGCACGCCGGCGTCGACCAGCCGCACCACGAGCTCGTCGAGGCTCAGTTCGGGACCGTCGGTGCGAGTCGCCGGCCCGCCGTCGGGCCAGCCCGCGACGACGTGTCCGTCGCTGCCCGTCTCGACGGCCGCGCAAGCTATCGCCGTATCGACACGCCCGGCGAGCGCCGAACCGATCCAGGCCACGAAGCGGCCGCACAATTCGGCGTCCGGAAGGGGGTTCTCGATAGGTCCGAGCAGTTCTGGCACGTCCCTAGCCTAGGCAGCGCCGGGCGATCGCATCGTCCGGATAGGTTTCGTCCGTGGATGCGGCCGGCGACGTGATCAAGATGTTGGGCGTCGGCGTCGTCCGCGACGGCGCGACGCTGCTCGACGGCATCGACTGGGCGGTCGACCAGGACGAGCGCTGGGTGGTCCTNNCCCAACGGCGCGGGCAAGACAACACTGCTGCGGGTGGCCTCGACGAGACTGTTCCCGACCCGGGGCAGCGTCGACATCCTGGGCGAACGTCTCGGCGCCGTCGACGTGTTCGAGCTGCGCCCGCGGATCGGCCTGTCGAGCGTCGCCCTCGGCGAGCGCATTCCGGCCAAGGAGTTGGTCAGGGACGTCGTGTTGACGGCGTCCTACGGCATGGTCGGGCGTTGGCACGAGCGGTACGACATCTTCGACGAGACCCGCGCCGACCAGGTTCTCGCCCAGGTCGGCTGCGCGCATCTCGCCGACCGCACCTACGGCACGTTGTCGGAGGGCGAACGGAAACGGGCGCAGATCGCGCGCGCATTGATGACCGATCCCGAGATGTTGCTGCTCGAC
>PLCK01000157.1 GCA_003134755.1 Actinomycetota bacterium
ACGTATCGAACGGACAAGTCGCGTGCTGGCGGGTCGGTGCCGGGGCGGTTGACAGGTCGCGTGCTGGGCCGCGCCGATTCGCCGCGGTTAACGGCCCACGCCTGGCAACTTCTAGCCGCGAGGCGCTGCCAGCCCGAGCTTCCGGTCGCGCAGCACTGGGAAGTCTGCGCGGGTCTTCGCGACGAGTGCCAGGTCGATGTCGACGTCCAGCACTTCCTCGTTGGTGCCCGCTTCGGCGACCACCCGACCCCACGGGTCGACAACCACGCTGTGCCCGGCCAGCTCGACGCCTTCTTGAGTGCCGACCTGGTTGCAGCCGACGAGGAACACCTGATTCTCGATGGCCCGGGCCCGCGTGAGGACCTGCCAATGCTCGAGTCGGGCAGCCGGCCACCNNGTCGAGCAGCAGGCGGTAGAGCTCAGGGAATCGGAGGTCGTAGCAGGTCGTCATGCCGAGAGTGCCGAAGCCTGGGAGGTAATGCGTCGACGCGACGGTGCCGGCGGTCAGCACCCTGGCTTCGCCTTCGTCGAACCCGAACAGATGCATCTTGCGATACGTGTGCACGATCTTGCCGTCGGGTGCAACGAGAACGGCCGTGTTGTGTAGGTCGTCTCCGTCCCGCTCGATCACAGTGCCGAGCAGGACGTGCGCGCTGTTTTCCCTTGCAGCCTCGGACATCTGGGCTGTGAGCGGGCCGGGAACAGGACCGGCCGACTCTTCGTAGCGGCTATACGCGAACGCGCCCGGCACCCAGAGTTCGGGCAGCACCACGAGGTCGGCACCGCGCTGGGCACGGACTAGTGCCGCCACCCGCGCTATCCGGGCGTGCTGCGGTTCGGTCTCGTCGATGTGGAGCTGCAGGGCCGCGATGCGCATGCGTCGCTGGCCTACAGTCGCGCGAGCAATGACGAAGCTGGGTCTTCGAGGAACATCGCGACGTCACGCAGGAAGCGCGAGCCGAGTTCGCCGTCGATGATGCGGTGGTCGAACGACAGCGCCAAGGTGGTCACCCATCGCGGCTTGACCTTCCCGCTGTGCACCCACGCCTGCTCGCGGATCGCGCCCATGGCCAGGATCGCCGCTTCGCCGGGGTTGATGATCGGAGTACCCGTGTCGATGCCGAACACGCCGACGTTGGTAATCGTGAACGTTCCGTGCTGCATGTCGGCCACCGACGTGCGGCCGTCGCGTGCCGTCGCGGCCAACGCGTTGATCGAGCGTGCCAGTTGAGCGAGTGACAGCGCCTCGGCGTTCTTGATGTTCGGGACGACCAGGCCGCGTGGTGTGGCGGCCGCGATCCCGAGGTTCACGAAGTGCTTCACTACGATCTCGTCGGTGGCGCCGTCCCATGCCGAGTTGACCATCGGGTAGCGCTCTATCCCGAGCAGGATCGCCTTCGCGACGAGCAGTAACGGGCTGACCTTCACGTCGACGAACTCGGGCAGCTCGCGCAGCCGGGCGACCGCGCGCATCGATAGTGTCACGTCGATCGTCGTGAACTCGGTGACGTGCGGAACTGTGAATGCGCTCGTGACCATCGCCTGCGCGGTTGCCTTGCGTACTCCACGGACCGCGATGCGCTCCTCGCCGCCGCGCGGCAACAACCGCTGCGGGGCGCCCGAGCGGGAGGTGTCGGCCGCTGCCTCGACGTCCGACCGCGTGACGATGCCGTCAGGACCGGTGCCATGCAACGTCTGCAGATCGATGCCGAGATCACGTGCGAGCTTTCGGACCGGCGGCTTCGCGAGCACGCCCGCGGTGGCGTCGTCCGTCTCGGCATTAGCTCCTGATCCGCTGCCGTTGGGTACCGCGACGGCCGGTGCGACCGACGGCCAGCTCTGGGCCGGCATCGACGCGGCCGCAGCAGGAGCGCTCGTCTGCGGGGTCCGGGTCCGGCGCCGTACCGGCGAGTCGTCGCGCGGGCCGTAGCCGACGAGAACGGCCGTGCGCCCGGTGCCGGCGTTCACCTCAGGAGTATCTGCAGGCCGGTCGCTGGGCTGGCTCTCGGCGTCGTCGGTCGCGGGCGTGGCGTCGGTCGCGGCGAGCGTGTCAGCAGCCGACGGCTGCTCGGCACCACCAGCGCCGCCACCAGCGCCGCCACCGCCGCCACCGGTTGACGCGACGTCGACGCCGCCACTGGTCGACGCCACGTCGACGATGATGATCGGCGTCCCGACGTCGACAGTTGCGCCCTCGGCGACGAGCAACTCGCTCACGACCCCGGCAAACGGACTCGGCAACTCGACGAGCGCTTTGGCCGTTTCGATCTCGACGATGATCTGGTTCTGCGCGACGCTGTCGCCGACCTTGACGTGCCAACGGACGATGTCGGCCTCGGTAAGGCCCTCACCGACGTCGGGGAGCTTGAACTGCTTGAGCGATGCCACGTCCGCCTCCACTATTTCGGCACGTCGGTGGATCAGTACGAAAGACAGCGGTCGACGGCGTCGAGCACACGGTCGAGGTCGGGCAGGAAACTCTCCTCGAGGCGCGACGGGGGGTACGGCGTGGCAAAGCCTCCCACGCGCAGAATCGGCGCCTGCATCTCATAGAAGCAGCGCTCGGTGATGCGCGCCGCGAGCTCAGAGCCCATCCCGAGGAAGGTCTGCGCTTCGTGCACGACGACACAGCGGCCAGTGTGTCGAACGGACTCCGTCACCGTCGGCCAGTCGATGGGTGACAGCGATCTGACATCAACGACCTCGATCTCGTGGCCTTCGTCGGCGGCTACTTTCGCGGCATCGAGGCAGGTCTTCACCATCGGCCCGTAAGCGAGCAGGGTCAGATGCCGACCGGGCCGGACGACGCGGGCCGCGTGCAGCGGGACGGCGTCGGTGAGTGGTGCGTCGACGTCGAGCTCGGCCTTCTCCCAGTAGCGACGCTTCGGTTCGAAGAAGATGACCGGGTCGTCGCTCGTAACGGCCTGCTGGATCATCGTGTACGCATCGGCCGCATTCGAGCAGGCGACAACCTTCAGGCCGGCCACGTGGGCGAACAGCGCTTCGGGTGATTCGCTGTGGTGCTCGACGGCACCGATGCCACCACCGAACGGAATCCGGACGACGACGGGCATCTTGACCAGCCCTTGGGACCGGTAGTGCAGCTTCGCCAATTGGCTGACGATCTGGTCGTAGGCGGGAAAGACGAAGCCGTCGAACTGGATCTCGCAGATCGGCCGATAGCCACGCATCGCCAACCCGATGGCGGTGCCGATGATGCCGGATTCGGCGAGCGGGGTGTCCATGACGCGGTCGTCGCCGAAGTCCTTCTGCAGGCCGTCGGTCACCCTGAAGACGCCGCCGAGCTTGCCGACGTCCTCACCCATGATGATGACCTTGGGGTCTTGCTCGAGAGCTTTCCGCAGGCCCATGTTCAGCGCGCGCGCAATGGCGACGGGTGCCATCACCGACCGCCGACGCTGTCGGCCGGTTCGTACCCGGCGAGGTATGCGTCGTACGTCGCTCGTTCCTCGTCGACCAACGGCGAGCCGCCCGCGTAGACCCGGTTGAAGATGTCGAGCGGCTTCGGCTCGGGCATCGATAGGCAGGCGGCCCTGACCCGGGCGGCGAACTCGGTGGCCTCGGCCTCGATCGCTTCGTAGAACGCGGAATCGGCGAGGCCGTTGCGCGACAGGTAAGCCTTGACCCGTTCGATCGGATCGCGCAGCTTCCAGTTCTCAAGCTCGCTCGCAAGTCGGTAGCGGGTCGGGTCGTCCGAAGTCGTGTGCGCGCCCATCCGGTAGGTGAACGCCTCGATCAGGAACGGTCCCTGGCCGTCGCGCGCGTACTGCAACGCCTTGCGGGTAACTGCGAGGCAGGCAAGCACGTCGTTGCCGTCGACCCGCACTCCAGGGAAGCCGAAACCGTGTGCGCGTCGGAAGAGCGGGATGCGGGACTGCCGCTCCTCGGGGACCGAGATCGCCCACTGGTTGTTCTGCAGGAAGAAGACGACCGGCGCGTTGTAGGAGGCCGCGAAGATGAAGGCCTCGTTGACGTCGCCCTCGCTCGATGCGCCGTCGCCGAAGTACGCGATGACAGCATTCTCGGAGCCGTCGCGCTGCATGCCCATGGCGTACCCCGTTGCATGCAGGGTCTGCGCGCCGATGACGATCGTGTAGAGGGCGAAGTTGTGTGCCTTCGGATCCCAACCGCCGAAGTTCACGCCGCGGAAGAGTTGGAGCAGGCTCTCGGGTTTGATGCCGCGACACCACGCCACTCCGTGCTCGCGGTACGTCGGGAAGGCCATGTCGTCCGGGTGCAGAGCGCGACCGGATCCGATCTGCGCCGCTTCCTGTCCCAGCAGGGAAGCCCAGATTCCCAACTCGCCCTGCCGCTGCAGGGCGGTTGCCTCGGTGTCGAAGCGTCGAACGAGGGCCAGGTCGCGGTAGAGACCGCGCAGTTCGTCTTCAGAGATTTCGAGCGGGTAGTCGGGGTGCTCGAGTCGCAGCCCCTCGGGGGTCAGCAACTGCACCAGGTCACCCGCGCCGTACTCAGCTACGCCGTGGTCGGCCGTCATGCGTGCCACTCCTCCTGCTCGCCGACGTGAGGATCCCTCGTCGTCGGGACCGGATCGCGTTTCAGCCGGGGTGCCGGTCGCTGCCGGCAACGGTCTCTTCGTGAGAGAACGCACCGGACGCCGCCGAGGTGTGCCAGCTGATCTCGCCGACTCGGATTCGGCCGGGTAGGCCTCGCCCTGGTCGGGTACCGGGGCAATCGTCGCAGATCGGCGGCCTGCCGTGGGGGTCGGTGGCTAGCTCGGCCGATGTGCGCCCGGCGGCGGGCTGGACGCGCCGCCGCCCTGGCCGCCGCCCTTGTGGTCCTCGGTGCCGCTCTTGCTGCCGCTCTTGCCGGCGTCCTTCTTGGTGTCCTTGCCGCCGCTCTTGCCGGTGTCGCCGTTCTTCGGCGGACTGTTGTCATAGTCGCCGTCGCTATCGCGCGGCCCGCAGATCTTGTCCGTGGCGGCCGTCGTCGGGTACTTGCCCGTGCACGGCGTCGGCTTGGGATCGGGCTTCGGGTCGGGCTTGGGGGTCGGCTTCGGGTCGGGCTTGGGGG
>PLCK01000160.1 GCA_003134755.1 Actinomycetota bacterium
TGGGAGTACGCGACCGTGCCGCTGCTGGTGCATGCCACCAAGCAGATCCTCGACAACTGGGGTGACGACGGCTGGGAGTTGGTGGGCGTCGTACCTGGCCCGAGCGCTGAGCAGCTTGTCGCCTATATGAAGCGTCCCAAGGCATCGTGACCACGCCGGAGGAGCGCCTCGCCGAGTTGGGTCTAACGCTGCCGCCGGCAGCCAAACCACTCGCGGCCTACGTCCCGGCCGTCCGAACCGGCAACTACGTCTACACCTCCGGGCAGCTGCCGACCGTCGACGGCGAACTCGTCGAGCTCGGCAAGGTCGGCACCGGCGCCGACGCATCGGTTTCGCCCGAGGCGGCCAAGGCTGCGGCCCGCGTGTGCCTCTTGAACGCGCTTGCTGCGGTGCGGGCGGTCGTCGGCGATCTCTCCGCCGTCGTGCGCGTCGTGAAAGTTGTCGGCTACGTCGCGAGCATGCCGAACTTCACCGGGCAGCCCGGCGTCGTCAACGGGGCGAGTGAGTTGCTCGTCGACGTCTTCGGCGGCGGCACCGACGGTATTGGGGTGCATGCACGGAGCGCAGTCGGGGTGGCCGTCCTGCCGCTCGACGCACCCGTCGAGATCGAACTAGTTGTCGAAGTCGCCGCCGGTTGACGGCGGGAATTCGCCCGATCGGCCGAGTTCGGTGCCCGGCACAAACGGGCGGCCCCGCGGTATCCTGTTATGAGCACGAAGGGCCGCCCGGCTAGACCCCACGCGGGGTATCAGGGCCGGTGTCTGGGTGGTGGACATGGTTCACGAAGAGAAGCTGTCGGCGGTGCTGAGCGAATTCGCTCGCACGTTGGCTACGGACTTCCCCATCCAGGGCATCCTCGACCATCTCGTCCTGCGCATCGTCGATGTGCTGCCGATTACAGCTGCCGGAGTGACACTCATCTCCGACGGAAACGCGCCTGAGTATGTTGCGGCCTCTGACGAAAGCGCCATGACGTTCGAGCGCCTGCAGACTGAAATTGGGGAGGGTCCCTGCCTCGCGGCCTACAACACCGGCGAGCCGGTGGCGTTACCTGATCTGCGCACAGACGACAGGTTTCCGCTGTTCACTGCAGCAGCCCTCGCAGCCGGGCTCGTCGCGGTCTTCACGGTCCCCTTACGCCACGGACACGGCCGGATCGGAGCGCTCGATCTGTACCGCGAAACGCCGGGCAAACTCGGAGCGCCCGACATGCGCGCCGCACAAACCCTCGCCGACGTCACGACCGCATATCTTCTGAACGCCGAGGCTCGCGACGTCGCCAGGGCGAAGACGGAAGCATTCCGGCATAGCGCGCTGCACGATTCGCTT
The DNA here is from genome assembly GCA_003134755.1 of Actinomycetota bacterium. GTDB lineage: Bacteria > Actinomycetota > Actinomycetes > Acidothermales > Acidothermaceae > PALSA-607. The sequence continues at coordinate 1,330 of PLCK01000160.1, forward strand.
ACCGGATTGCCGAACCGCGAGTTGTTGCAGCAGCGACTCGAGCACGCGGCCTTGCGTGCGCAGCGTTCGCACGCAAACGCCGCGATCCTGTTCGCCGACCTGGACCGGTTCAAGCTCGTCAACGACACGCACGGCCACGACGTCGGCGACGAGCTGCTACTCGCGGTGTCGCACCGGCTGGCTGCGCTGGTGCGTCCAGGTGACACGCTCGCACGTTTCGCGGGAGACGAGTTCGTGTTCCTGTGTGAGGACTTGCAGAGTGCGGCCGACGTCGAGATTCTCGCCAAACGCGTCGACGATGCGTTCGCCAAGCCGTTCGCACTCGGCGGGGACCTCGAGTTGGCTTTGACCGCAAGCGTCGGAGTCGCATTCGCCGGGCCTGGAGAGGAGATCTCCAGCCGGTTGGTGGTGAATGCTGATATGGCGATGTACCAGGCGAAGCGCCGGGGCGGTGCGCGGCACCAGATCATCAATCTGCGTGAAGCCGCCGACACCGATGACAGGAACAGTCTCGACCGCGACCTGCGTGCGGCTCTTGCCGATGGCACGCTTCGTCTCGCCTACCAACCGATCGTGCGAACCTCGGACGGCGTCATGTCGGGTGTCGAGGCGCTGCTGCGATGGAACCATCCGTTGCGAGGCGCGGTAGCCCCTGTCTCGATGGTCGCTGTCGCCGAGCAGAGCGGCCTCATCGTCAAGCTGGGCGCCTGGGTCCTCGAGCGCAGTTGTCGTGATCGGAGCCATTGGTTGCGTGAGCATCCCGGCGTCCCACTGGATCTTGCCGTCAACGTGTCGGGACGCCAGCTCATGAGCCAGGACTTCGCGGCCACCGTCGATAGCGTGCTGTCCCGTACCGGGATGGATCCGCTTGCGCTGGTTCTCGAGATCACCGAGAACGTCCTCATCGAAGAGAGCGATCGGACGATGGCCGCGTTGGGGAGGCTGAAAGAGCTCGGGATTCGCGTCGCGCTCGACGACTTCGGCACCGGCTATTCGTCGTTGAGCTATCTGCGCCATTTGCCGATCGACATGGTCAAGATCGACAAGAGCTTCGTTGCCGACATTGGCCGCGACGGTAGCGCCAGCGCGATCGTCGCCGCCGTGACGAACCTTGCGCACGTTCTCGGGTTGACCGTTACTGCGGAGGGCGTTGAGACGCAGGACCAGCACGATCAGGTTGTCGCGATCGGCTGCGAGTCGACGCAAGGGTTCTTCTACGCGAGGCCGCTGCCGGCTGCCGCGGTCCTCGACCGGGTGGCCATCGGCGGGCCCGGCGACAACCCGAAACGGCGCATCCGCCTGGGCTGACCGGCCCGGTTAGGCTCGCGACCATGCCGGACGTCGATCCGTCGCGCGCGGCGCCGTTGCCCGCGCCGACCGTGGTGCCGTTCCCGGCACCTCTTCCCGACCTGGTCGAACGGGCCCGCGCCTACCGCCTGGCCGGCAACGACTCTGCTCCGGCGGCGCCAGCTGCGACTGTGCTGATGGTCCGCGACAGCGTCAAAGGCACCGGCCTTGAGGTATTGATGTTGCGCCGCGTGCTCGCGATGGCGTTCGCGGGCGGCATGCACGTGTTTCCGGGCGGGGTCGTCGACGGAGCTGACTACGGGTCGGACGCCGATATCGCGGCCGCCTCGTTGAAGGCGGCGGCTCGTGAAGCGTTCGAGGAGACCGGTGTACTGCTCGGGTCGCCGACAGCGGGCGCTGTGCGGCCGAGCAGTGACGTACTCGAGGCGGATCGTCGTGCCGTGCTCGCGCGGGAGGCCACCTTCGACAACGTCCTCACCCGTCACGGCTTCGTGCCGGCCGCCGATCAGCTGCGTCCTTGGGCGCACTGGATCACGCCGGAGTTCGAGCCGCGACGCTACGACACGAGGTTCTTCATTGCGCTCATGCCGACCGCCCAGTCGGCCCGCGATGTCGGAGGAGAGTCCGACCGCGTCGAATGGGTGCGTCCGGACGACGCCCTGGCGGCCGGCGATCGCGGCGAGTTGTTGTTGATGCCGCCGACCGAGGTGACGTTGCGCGAGATCGCGATGTTCGACACAGCTGCTGACGCCTTTGCCGCCGCCGAGCACCGCGTGTTGAGGCCGCTGCTCGTCACCGTCGATCTCGACGCCGACCCGCCTCGGTTCGTGCTGACCGATTCGTCGGTCACGTGAGCGACACCTCCGGCGGGGTCGCCTCGGCCGTCCACCCGACGCCGCGATCGTGGTTGGTGCGGGCCAGCAATCCGTCGCCAATGACCCTCGACGGCACGAACACCTGGGTGCTCGTCGAGCCCGGCGAACGGGTGGCAGTCGTCGTCGACCCTGGTCCCGACGACGCGGGTCATCGCTCCGCTGTGCTGGCCGCGATCGCTTCGGCACGCGCCAGCGAGGTCGCGCTCGTGCTGCTCACCCACGGCCACCCCGACCACGCCGACGGCGCTCCTGCATTCGCCGACGCGGTCGCCGCGCCTGTCCGGGCGGCTGCACCCTCCTTCTGCTCGGCCGCGGCGCAGCCCCTCGTCGACGGCGAGCACCTGCGTGTCGGTGGCCTGCGCATCGACGTCGTTGCAACACCGGGCCACACGGCTGATTCGGTCTGCCTCGTCGTCCCTGCGGACGCCGCGTTGCTGACGGGAGATACCGTCCTCGGCCGGGGGAGCACGGTGGTGGCCTATCCCGACGGTCGGCTCGGTGACTATCTACATTCGCTTCGGAGGCTTCGCGCGCTTACCGAGGAGCGGCGGCTGCGCGTCGTCCTGCCGGGGCATGGCCCTGTCGTCGACGACCCGGCCGCGCTGCTCGAGCAGTACGCAGTGCATCGTGAGACGCGACTGACCCAGGTCCGGGCGGCTGCGGTCGACGCGCGAACGATCGACGACGTCTTGCACGCGGTCTACGGCGACGTCGAGCCTTCGTTGCAATTCGCGGCGCGGTGGTCGTTGCTGGCCCAACTCGAGTACCTGCGCGAGTCGGGTGCCGACGCACCGGTTCTCGGACTACTTGGCCCGCCTGCTCAGCCCCTCGACGTCCCTGATCACGACGGCCCGCGATTCGACGCGTAGCCAGCCGCGGGAACTGAAGTCGGCGAGCGCCTTGTTCACAGTCTCGCGCGATGCCCCGACGAGCTGGGCGAGTTCTTCCTGGGTCAGATCATGCGCGACATGGATGCCCTCAGCGGTCGGCTGGCCGAACCGCTCCGCCAGACCGAGGAGCGCTTTCGCGACCCGTGACGGCACATCGCTGAAGACCAGGTCGGCCAGGACGTCGTTCGTCCGTCGCAGCCGTTGAGCCAAGGCCTGCAGTAGTTGGACGGCGACGTCGGGGCGTCCGGTGATCCATGGCCGCAGCTCCTCGTGCGCGAGTGAGGCCAAGACGGTGTCGGTGACTGCCACCGCGCCGGCGGTCCGTGGCTTGGGATCGAAGAGCGACAGCTCGCCGAACATCTCGCCGGGCCCGAGCACGGCCTGCAGGTTCTCGCGGCCGTCGGGCGCGGTGCGGGCCAGCTTCACCTTGCCGTCGATGACCGCGAACAACTTGTCGCCCGGATCGCCCTCGTCGAAGATGACGTCGCCGCGCTCGAACCGCTCGTGCCTCATCGCGCCGCGCAGCGCCGCGCCCGCGTCGTCGTCCAACGCGGCGAACAGCGGCAGCTTGCTCAGCGCGTCGTCCACGAGCGTGATTCTCACACCTTTCACCCCCTCCTTTCCGTGATCGCGAAGCAATTCCGTCACATGGCGACAGAATTGCCGTGCGACCGGGCCGATCATGCAGTTGGTGTTCCGACGCGCGAGCGTGCCGCGACATCAACTGCATGATCACGAAAGGGAGGGGGTGTACGGCGGGGCCTGAACCTCAACGCGCCGCTGACCGGTACCGCTCGACGCTCTGCGACCGGCGAAAGATGTCGTCGCCCCACAGCGCGCGGGTCGCCGCGGTCTGGCTCGGCTGTGCGGCCAATCCGGCGATCTTGCGGTCGAGCGCGACCTCGTCGAGGACGACCTCGATGCTGAGCTGATCTGCGGGCCAGACCGGTGGGAGCGAGTCCGGAAGACCGAGCGCGGCGAAGGCGGGCCGGAACTCCGCGAACCAGTCGGCGGTGCCCGTCACGTAGTGCAGTCGCGCAAGGTGTCCGGCTCGTGCGAGAGCCTCGGTCACCCAGCCGGACACCGCGCGATGGTCGGGATGGTCGGTGTACCCGTCGGGGCCGAACGTGAGGACGGCGTCCGGCGCGACGTCGGTGAGGATTGCGGAGACCTGCGCTATCGCCGTCTCCGGGTCGACGTCCGCGCAGCCGCCGTCCGGATAGCCGAGCCAGTGGTGCTCGCCCACGCCAAGCTCGGCGAGACAGGCCATCAGTTCGGCATCCCGCACGATCGCCGTTTCGGCCGGAGCCCCTGGGCCTCCTGCCTCACCCTTCGTGGCAGTCACGCACACCACCCGCGATCCGGCAGCGACTGCTGCGGTCATGACACCGCCGCTGAGATACGACTCGTCGTCGGGATGCGCCCAGATGCTCAGGATGGTGCCGAGGTCGGCCACGTCGCGAATGGTCATGGCACATCGTCGTGCACCTGGGTGACCGGCGGCCCCTCATTTCGCGTAGTTGCTGGCTCCCCACCAGTCGACGAGGACGACCGGCACGTTGCCCACTACCCAGGCGTCGTGCCCCTGCGGCAGCGCGGTGACGTCGCCCGGGTGGGCGTCGAATTCGGTTCCGTCGGCCATCTGAACATGCAGCGTGCCGGCCGCGTGGTACTGGAAGTGCGGTGCTTCGCACAGTTCGGTGCCGGCGATCGGCTTGACGTGGTCGGACCACCGCCAACCGGGCTTGAGCGTGAGCTGGCCGATCTGGCTGCCCCCGATCTGCACCAGATCGACGCGGCCGTAAGGGAATTCGCGGGTCTCGTCTGGCGTAGCGAAAGTCTTCTGTTCGGCGCGCGCGGTTGTGTGCTCGATGTGGTGTTCTTCGGCCAGGGTCATGGCGGTCTCCTTCGTGGCGGTGGTTGACGTGGTCCATGCTGGGGCGGCCGGTTTGCGGTCACATTGCGGCCGACGGCGGGCGGCTCTGCAAACTGTTCGCGTGCGCGCGCGCTTGAGCCCGCCACCTGGTGGCGCCGCTCGTCTACCGTGACGTCGTGCGACTCCTCGCGGAAGACCTCGTGCTGGTCTTGCTGGGCGACAACGGCCGGACGGCGATCAGCCGGCAGCGCCTCGATCTCGCTCTCGCTGGTGCGGCGCTGGCCGACCTGATACTGCTGCGGCGCGTTGGCTTGAGTGGCACCTCGTTACCTGTCTCGGCCGGCCCCCTGCCTCCCCTGATCACGAACGAATTCCGTCATAGCGACGGAATGGTTTCGCGATCACGGAATGGCAAGGCAGAAATACGGTGGCGTTAGCGGCGGGCGGCTAGCGCGCGTCGGGTCGCGGCTTCCTTCTGGTCCGCGGGGAGCGCCAGCAGGCAGAGACCCGGGTCTTCGCGGTAGCGCGCGATGAGCTCTTCGGTCGAGCCGGTGATCCGGCGGTGCAGGGCGGCGCGATAGGCCGACAGCTGGATCTCGGCGCCGGCCAGATCGCGGGCCAGCGCTTCGTTGTGGACGGTGTCTCCGGGTCGCGGTTCGCGTTCCCAGAGCTTGGCCAGGTCGGGCAGCGGGGGAATGTCCTCGACGGGTACGACGGTGATGAGCACGCGGCGTCCACTGTTGAGGCGGGCCTCTGCCAGCACGCTGCGCAGGTTGTCGACCTTCACCGCGCCGGCCTCACCGGCCCGGACGACGTCGAGCCGGGCCTGGATGATCCGGCGCCAGTACGAGACCCGGTTCTCTTCTTCGGCCAAGGCCGTGCGGTACGCGCGCAGGTCGCCGATCGACAGGTGATTGAAGTCGGCACTTCGCTCGGGCGTACGGCGGGGCCCGGAACGGCTACCGCTTTCTGCGCTGCCGGCGCTCAATGCGACCCCATTCTGGGCACTCACGTTGCTTGTCCGGCGACTGAACCGTCGTTCGCCTACTCAGGGCGCATCGGCCGGTGTGGCTGCAGGCTTGAGGGCATGTCACCCGGACAGGTGAACGTCGCCGGGCCCGTCTAGGCTCGGCACGTGGCAAGGAGGTCGTTCGAACAGGAGACTTCGACCGCGCTCGTCCGGCGGGCCCGCCGGATGAACCGCACCCTCGCCGACCTTTATCCCGACGCGCACTGCGAACTCGACTACACGAATCCGCTCGAGCTGCTGGTCGCCACGATCCTGTCGGCGCAGTGCACCGACAAGCGGGTCAACATGGTCACGCCGACCCTGTTCGCGAAGTACCCGACGGCCGCCGACCTCGCCGCGGCCGACAGGTTCGACGTCGAGACGATCATCATGTCGGCCGGGTTCTTCCGCGCGAAGACGACCTCGATCATCGGTATGGCACAGGCCCTGTGCGACCGGTTCGGCGCCGAGGTGCCATCGCGGCTGAAGGACCTGGTCACCCTTCCCGGCGTCGGGCGCAAGACGGCCAACGTCGTCCTCGGAAACGCGTTCGGCGTCCCTGGCATCACCGTTGACACGCATATGCACCGCCTCACCAACCGCTTCGGCTGGACGACGTCCGACGACCCCGTGAAGATCGAGGCCGAGATCGGCAAGCTGATTGCGCGCAAGGAATGGACCGTGCTGTCGCACCGGGTCATCTGGCACGGCCGCCGGGTGTGCCACGCCCGCAAGCCAGCCTGCGGCGCGTGCGCACTTGCGCCCATGTGCCCGGCGTTTGGCACCGGTCCGACCGATGAGGCGACGGCACGCAAACTCGTCAAGACCGGCCCGGTCGACGCGCTGCTATGACCGGCCACGTGAGGCCGCGCGCGCTGCTGACGGCGGCCGCGATCGCCGTCCTGGTCGTCGTGGCGCTGGTCATCAACCGGACGACGACCAAGCACGCCGCGGCGTCGCCCCTACGAGCCTCGCTGATCGCACAAGCGCAGCTTCCCGATTGCCCGACCACCACGGGCGCCGGCGCGGTGACGAACGGGTTGCCGTCGTTGACCTTGCCGTGTCTGGCCAACGGCCCGAAAGTCGAGCTCGCCAAGCTGCGCGGCCCGCTCGTCATCAACATCTGGGCCGGCACCTGCACCGAGTGCCGGGTCGAGGCCCCGCAGTATCAGGCGTTCGCGGCGGCAGCCCGCGGAAAGGTCGCGGTGCTCGGCGTGGTCGACGGCCAATACCCGGGTGAGAGCTGGGACGACGCCCTCGACGCCTCGCACGGCCTGCACCTCGGTTTCCCGTCGGTTTGGGATGCCCACGGCACGCTGGTACAGGCAGTGCGCTCGATCGGGATCCCGGTCTCGCTCTTCATCGCGCCCGATGGCACGATCGCCGGCCGTCATCTCGGGATCGTCAGCCCGGGTGAGCTGCCGACCTTCGTCAAGCGCTACCTCAACGTCGACGTCACGGTGCCATGAGTCCTCAGCCGCCGCCATGGCTCGCGACTCTCGTGGCCGCGGCCGGCGGCCTGCAGGCAAGTGACCTGAGCCAACACGTCGCCCCAGCTGAGGGCGGTCGTGAAAGTGCCGTCCTCGTCTTGTTCGGCGAGGGTCCGCAGGGACCAGACGTGCTGATCATCGAACGCAGCGGCTTGTCGCGCCAGCACGCCGGCCAGGCCGCGTTCCCCGGGGGCGGCGTCGAGCCGCACGACGACGGGCCGGCGTCGACGGCATTGCGGGAGGCCGTCGAGGAGACCGGTCTCGAGCCAACGGGTGTCGAGATCCTGGTCGAGCTGCCCGCGCTCTGGCTGCCGCCCACCGGATTCGTCGTCGTCCCGGTGCTGGCCTGGTGGCGGTCGCCATCGGCAGTCGCCGCGGCTGACCCGAACGAGGTTGCGGCCGTCGCGCGAGTGCCGATCGCCCGCCTGGTCGACCCGGCGAACCGGTTCCTGATGCGGCATCCGAGCGGCTATGTCGGCGCAGCGTTCGAGGTCGACGACCTCGTGGTCTGGGGATTCACCGCCGGCCTACTGTCGAGGCTGCTCGAGATCGGCGGCTGGGCGCTGCCATGGGAGCCTGACGTTCGCGATCTGCCGGCCCTATAACGTCAGCGTGTTCGGACGTCCAACAGGCGGGAGCAATGCAGTGTCGGGCACTGGGCGCGGCGTCGCGGTGGCGGCCGCCACTACCTGTGCCGCGGTGATCCTGACGTTCGGGTCGGGCTGCGCGAACGGCCCCAAGCTCCATGTCTCGGGCACCGGTGCCCCGAAGGCGGGACAGGGAAGTGCCTCGGCTAGCGCGCAACCCGCGGCTGACGGCGTCCAGCAGATCGTGATCGACACACTCGACGGCGAGCATTTCAAGCCGGACGTCGTATTCGCGCACCCAGGGAAGCTGCGCATCACGATCACCAACCTGAGCGTGCTGCCGCACAACTTCGAGGTACCGACGCTGGGTGTGCGCTCGGAGACGATTTTCGCCGGTCACTCGACCACCGTGACCTTCGACGTTGCCACCGCGGGCTCGTATTCGTTCGACTGCGGGTTCCACCAGCACGACGGCATGACCGGCCAATTGATCGTGTCGTGAGGCTCCCTTCGGCCCCTTAACCGGGTGGCCGAACCGGCCGATACCCAAGATCGGCAACGGACCTCCCGGCGCCCTAGGGGGTAGGTCCGTGACCGACATCGTGCCTGGCGGCGACTTCTTCGCAGCGCCGCGAACGGGATCTCAGCCGCCGACCTCGGGTTCGCCCGCCTATGGGCCTCCGCCGGCGTACGGCCCGCCCGCCGGATACAGCCAGCCGGTCGTGAACCATTTCGGCATGGTCGCGCCGGCCGGCCCGGTGCCGACGACAGACGTGTGGTCGGGCGGCTCGCCGCCCGCGCGCGCTGTTGGTGAAAGCGGTGGTTACGGCTCGGTTCCCGAGGTGGTCGCCGTCGCGTACACCTTGCTCGGCATCTTCGCCATCGGCGGTCTCCTGGTCGCCATGACGGTCGCAAGCGTGCTCTCAGATACCCAGGGCATCACCAGTGTGGGAAACGGGCTCGAAGGCGGATTTATCTGGGGCGGCAGCGGGCTGCTCGGATGCGCGCTCGTTTTCGCACTGCGCAAGGGATCCAAGGGCGCCCAAGTAGTGGCGACGGTGCTGTCAGGACTGTGGACGCTCTACTGGGGCTACTACGCCCTCAAGGTCTGGAGCAGCGTCGCCGGCAACAGCGGCGTTTCGGGCATCTTCGGAGCGACCGGGACCGTGGGGTCGATCGCGATGTTCGTCCTGCTCGCCATGTCGGGTGCGGTGGCCGCGCTTTTGTGGACGCCCTCGGCCAAGGAGCATTTCGGCTGACCGGGCTGCATGATCACCGGTAACCCCGGCACTTCGGCGTCCGGTTAGGTTTGTCGGGTGCCCGGCGATGCTCTCGACCTGATCCTGCTGCTGCTCGTCGTCTTGTCGGCGTTGTCGGGATACCGGCAGGGGTTCCTCGTCGGCGTCCTCTCGTTCATCGGCTTGCTCGGCGGCGCTGTCGTCGGTGCGAAGATCGCGCCCCTGCTCGCCGTCCATTTCGCCGGTGCGATGGAACCCTTCGTCGGCATCGTCACGGTCTTCGCAGTCGCGTCGCTCGGGCGGATAGCGGCAGGCGCGATCGGTGCCCTGCTGCGCAAGCGTCTGCGATGGCAGCCGGCGCAGACCGTCGACGCGTTCGGCGGCGCGATCGTGTCCGGCCTCGCCGTGCTGCTGATCGGCTGGTTCATCGGCAGCTCGCTCGTGCATGCGCCGTTCCCGACGATCGCGCGGCAGGTCAACGGGTCGGCGGTGCTGACGACGGTCGACCACCAGGTACCGGCGCAGGTACGGACCTGGTTCGCCGACTTCCGCAAGGTCGTCGCCGGCGGCACGTTCCCGCAGGTCTTCGGCGCACTCGGGGCGGAACGGATCTTCCCGGTGCCCGCGCCGGACCCGGCCGTGCTCCAGGCGCCTGGTATCGCGCAGGCCGCGGCCAGCGTGGTGAAGGTGACCGGCGACGCCAGATCGTGTTCACGGCGACTCGAGGGCAGCGGTTTCGTGTACGCCGACGGCCGGGTGATGACGAACGCACATGTCGTCGCGGGCGTGCGCAATCCGATGGTGCAGGTAGGCGGCGCAGGCCAACTGTTGCCGGCGACCGTTGTCGTCTACGACTCGCGGGTCGACATCGCGGTGCTGGCAGTACCGGGCCTGCACGCCAAGCCGTTGAGCTTCAGCGCTCCGTTGGTGTCCGGCAACGACGCGGTCGTCGCCGGCTTCCCCGAGGACGGCCCCTATTCCGTGACGCCCGTACGCATCCGCGGACTCGAACGGGCCCGCGGTCCGGACATCTATCAAGACGCCAACGTCACCCGCGAGATCTACGCGGTGCGCGGTGACGTACAGCCGGGCAACTCCGGCGGTCCTTTGCTGTCTCGCAGCGGCCAGGTCGCCGGCGTCGTGTTCGGTAAGGCCGTCAACAGCTCTACGACGGGCTACGCGCTCACGGCCGCACAGGTCGCTGCCGACGCAACTGCCGGCCGCACGGCGACGTCGCAGGTGTCGACTCGAGGGTGCGATTAGGGTTCGGGAGTTCCGCGCAGCTTGAACATCGCGTCTTCGCGAGTGACGTCAGTGCCGTTGGCCAGCTTCTCGGCGACGTCCAAGCTGAAATCTCGTGCGCCCGCGACATCGACGCGGTGACTGATGCGCCCGCCGGAGAGGTAGGCGTCGAGCCGGCTGGCCCCGCGGCGTAACAAGGTGATCGCTCCGGTCCGGTTGCCGCGCAGGGTGTGGGTCAGGCCTACCGCGACTTGCGCAAGCCCCTGCCAAAGGTCGCGCTCGGCCGGAACGCGCGTCTTCCACAGCGCCTCGAGCACCTCGTGCGCGTGGAACGGCCGGCCAGCGTCGAGATAGCCCTGCGCGAGCGTGACGGTGTCGTCGACACTCATATGCAACTCGTCCGGCACCCGCTCGATGTCGGACGCCGACCCGCGCGGCAACGGTCGCCCGAGCCCGTCGCGCGGCCTGGCGTTGCGTGCCCGGCCCGTAACGGGGTCGCGGTCACGTCCGATGTCGGTCACCGTCGTTCGGGCGCGGTCAGCGGCTGCGGTCGAGTTCGTCGAGCCAGTGCAGGATCTCGATCGAGACCGCCTTCGGGGATTCCTCCTGCAGGAAGTGGCCGGCGTCCTCGACCAGCCGCCAGCTGTACGGGCCACCGACGTAGCGACCCGAGCCGGCCGCCGTCCGCGGCAGTACGCAGGTGTCGAGCGCGCCATGCAACTGCAAGGTCGGGACGCCGACGGGTTCGCGCAGTTGGCGGTTGAACCGTTGCCCGTCACGGCGTAGTTGTGACCGCACCGTCCAGCGGTAGTACTCGAGCGCGGAATGCGCCACGTGCGGGATCAACATCTGGTCGCGGTAACGCCGCTCCGAGTCGGGATCAGGCCAGCCCGGCGACGACCACGCGTGCAGCATCTGGCCGACAGCCGCCGCGTCGTCACGAACGAGCTGCCGCTCCGGAACCCACGGTCGCTGGTACCCGACCAGGTGCGCGCTGGCCCGCAGTTGGCCGCGCGGCTCGGTGAAGAGGGCGTTGCGAAAACGCAGTGGGTGCGGCGCTGCGAGGATCGCGATCCCGCGGACCGCACCGGGGTGCAGGACGGCCGTGCACCAGGCGGCGTAGCCACCCCAATCGTGGCCGACCAGGACGGCGTCACGGGCGCCGAGCGCTCGTACTACCCCGGCCACGTCGGACGCCAGGCTGAAGGCGTCATAACCGCGGGGAGGTTTGTCGCTTGCACCGTAACCACGCAGATCGGGCGCTACTGCGCGGTAACCGGCGGCGGCAATGGCCTGGAGTTGGTGCCGCATCGACCACCAGAACTGGGGGAAACCGTGGAGCAGGACGACCAACGGGCCTTCGCCCATTTCGACAGCGTGAAAGCGCATACCGTTGGCGTTGACCTCCCTGTGTGCCCACGGTCCCTCAACCATGACACCGGTTGGGTCCTGACCCGACATCCCGACAGCGTCGCACACCTGGGGGTGGGTGGGCCTAGCGGTTATGCGTCGGGGTGGGCTTGCGGGCGATGGCTTGCAGATCGGCCTTCACCGAGGCGACCGCCCGATTGGGAGGCTTGGGCTTGCGCAGCGTGGCGAGACCGATGGCCGCGGCGCCTGCCGCCAGGACCAGATAGCTGCCGGCCACGATCAGGAACGACCACCCGAGGCTGACGCCGAGCGCGTGGATGCCAAGCGCAAGAGCTACCGATAACACCGGGACGGCGAGTAGCACGAGCGCCCCGGCGACCACCAAGCCAACAGCTCCCAGGGCCACCTTCCGCAGCCCGCTGACCATGTCGGACTTGACGAGTTCGATCTCCTGATGCACCAGCAATGCGAGGTCGCGGCTCAGCGTCGCGACGAGTTCGCCGAGCGATCGGTGCTCGAGCGGCGTCGTCGGGATGTGTCGCTCTTTCGGGTGGCCGTTCGCGGTCGCTTTCGAGTCGCTCAAGTCGTCCTCACCTGTTGTCATCGGGGCCTCCCTCGGTCTCGCGCCTGTCGTCCCCCGCTCGACCCGACCTGATGCATCTGAAGCGGCACCGCTTAGCCTGAACTCCAGTATGGAGCAGCCATGATCCCCGCCGTCCTGGTGTCGGACGCCCTGCCGCCGCCGCTCACGGGACACGCGGCCTTGACCACCTGGGAGTTTGCTCCGGTGGTGACGGTCGGGCTGGTCGTGGTAGCGGTCGGCTATCTCGCCCTGGTGTGGCGGGTGCGCCGCGACCATCCGGTCCGGCCGTGGCCGGTGCTGCGCACGCTCTCGTTTCTGGCTGGTTTGTGTGTTGTCGCGATCGCCACGCAGAGCAGTATCGGTGCCTACGACAACGTGCTGTTCTGGGTACACATGTGGCAGCACCTGTTGCTCCTGATGGTTGCGCCGCCGTTACTGTTACTCGGCCAGCCCATCACCTTGGTGCTGCACGCGACCCGCAACCCGGTGCACACGGTCGTCAAGCGGATCGTGCGCTCGAAGATCGTGAGCGGGCTCACGTTTCCGCCGCTCGGTGTCGTGCTGTACATGGGCACGGTCGTCGGAACGCACCTGACGAGTTTCATGAACGTGGTGCTCACGCACCCCGTCGCGCACGATGCCGAGCACGCCCTCTATCTGCTGGCCGGATACGTGTACTTTCTCCCGCTCATAGGACGCGAGCCGATCAGGTGGCGTCTATCGTTCCCGACGAAACTCTTCCTGCTCGTCCTTGCGATGCCGGTCGATACGTTTACCGGCGTCGTGTTGAACCAGACCAATCGCGAGCTGTTCCCTGCATATGTCGGACGCCGGAATTGGGGTCCGACGCTGGTCGGAGACCTACACGCGGGTGGCGCGGTGATGTGGATCGGCGGCGACGCCATCATGCTCGTGATGGTGCTCGCGTTGTTCGCCGGCGTCCTGCGCGGCCGTGCCCAACTCGACGCCGGACGCTGGCTCGAAGCCGCCCGCGCTCAACGTTTCGACGAGCTCGCGCCGTCCGACTCGGACAACGCTGACGACGACGCCCAGTTGGCCGCCTACAACGCCTATCTCGCCCGGCTCGGCGGGGGAACCGGCGCGGACACCGAAACCGAGACCGAGCGAGCGCCATGACGACGACCAAGGTGGGCGAACCGTCAGCTGACCGGACCGATCCGCGCCGCCGCCCGCTCGTGCTCGGCGTGGTCGTGCTCGCGATGCTCGCCGTCGCGTTCGTCGTCGGCCGAACCTCGACTCGACCACCAGGGCCACCACCGGCCCAGCTTGGAACAGCCCTTGACCAGGCCGTGCCCGCCGACATCCGGCAGTTGCCGCTCATGGACGAGCTCGGCCACCCGACCAACCTGGCCGCCTTCGACGGCAAGATCGTAGTGCTGACCGACTTCATGACGCTGTGTCAGGAGATCTGCCCGATCACGACCGCCGAGCTCAATCAGGTCGATGACGCCGTGACCAAGGCGGGGCTGGCCGGCAAGGTGCAATTCGTCAACATCACGATCGACCCCGAGCGCGACACTCCGGCCCGCCTTCACGCCTATCGCAACTTCGCGAACCTGCTGCCGAACTGGTCGCTGCTGACAGGCACTCCGCAGAACCTGGCGTTGCTGTGGAAATACTTCGGCTCCAGCTACTTCAAGCAGCCGGCGGCAGACCCGCCCTCGATCGATTGGATGACGGGCAAGCCACTTACGTATGACATCGCACACAGCGACGTTCTGCTCTACCTCGACAAGGCTGGGCACGAGCGGTTCATCATCCAGGGCCTGCCCGACGGCCACGGCGCCCCGCTAACGGCTGGCGAACGGTCATTCTTGAGCGACACCGGGTTTGCCAACCTGACGCAGAACCAAGACGTCACCTGGACCGAGCCCCAGGCGTTGCAGGTCGTCAGCTGGCTGACGAGGAAGCACCTTCATCTCGCGAGCTGAAGTTTCGCAAGTCGCGCTGCTGGGTCGCGCGGCAAACTACTTTCCGGCGTCCTTTGCTCTGCACCGTATGTGCAGCAGACCTGCTCTGCACCGTATGTGCAGCAGAGCAAAGGGCGCCGTAAAGCAGTTCGGCGCGTTGAGCGATTGGGTCCGAATTGCGCTACGCCGTCCCGCTTATTGAGGTTCGACGTCGTCCACATCGAGCGCGAGCTTGCGCGCAACCCATGGCAGCGATCCGCCCTGAATGACAACCGACAGTGCCACGACCACGAAGACGATCGCGTACAAGCGATGCGCGTCGGGCACGCCGCCACTGACGGCTAGCGCGCCGAGCAAGAGGGGAACGGCCCCTTTGAGACCTGCCCATGCGACGAATGTCGCGTCACGCCGCGGAAGCCGGACTGCCGCGAGCAGCGGAAAGCACACCAGCGGCCTCAGCACGAACGTGAGAACCGCGAAGATGCCGAGTCCGATCAACCAGGCGTGGCCCACTGTCAGCGTGCGCAGCGCCACCGTTACGCCGAGCACGACGAACGCGACGATTTCGCCGAGGCTCGCCAGTGTTGCGTGGAAGTGCTCGACCGCGCGATCGAGCGGACGACGCAGGTCGCCCATCACGACTCCAGCAATCAACACCGCAAGGAATCCCGACCCGTGCGCGACTGTCGTCACCCCGTACAGCGCAACCACGCCCGCGAGCGCGAACAGCGATTGTTGAGAAGTGCCGCGCAACGGCTGGGTGCCGAGAAACCACCGAAGCACGTAACCACCCAGCACACCGAGACCCGACCCCACCAGCATGGCGGCCGCGAATGTGCCGAACAGCGCCGCGATCGAACCGTTGGGATGGGTTGCAAGATGCACGAAGCCAAGCAACAGAGCGATCCCAGCCGGGTCGTTGAAGCCCGACTCGCCTTCGAGGATCGCAGACGTTCGTCCCGGCAGCCGCTGCGTCGCGAGCACGGCAAAGACGACGGCTGGGTCGGTTGGCGCCAACGCTGCGCCGAGGACGAGCGAGAACTTCCAGTCCAGTCCAAAGCCGAAATGTGCGAAAACGGCGATGAGTCCGGTCGTCGCGAAAGTTCCGACGACTCCGAGCAGGAGAACCGGCGCGGCCGCGTCACGAATGCGCCGGCCACCCAGATGCAGGCCACCGTCGAACAGGATGACGATGAGTGCCAACGTGACGATGTTCTCGGCCCGGTGCAGGTCGACCGCATCGCGGATTGCCTTCACATGGGTCGACGCGACCGCCGCACCGATGAGGAAAAGGGCGGGCGCGGGAATCCGGATGACCTTTGCGATCCGGTGGGCGAGCAGGGCCGCCGTCCCGACAAGTCCCCACGCGAGGACGACGCCGCCGAACGATTGCACGTCGTGCATCGCTAGCACCTCGTCGAAGTCGCGGGCAGGGCAGGGCCGTGCCGACCAGACTTCCCGGCGCTCCGACAGTGACCTTATCGCCGCGCGCGTGGTTGCGGCGGAAACTCGGACCGCGCCGGCTACTCCTCGGTTGTCGACGTCGGCAGCTGCGCGGCGATCGACGACACGATGTTCGGGTCGAGCAGGGTGGTGGTGTCGCCGAGGACGCGGTGGTCAGCGACATCACGCAGCAGCCGCCGCATGATCTTGCCGGACCGGGTCTTCGGCAGGTCGGCGGTGATGAGAATGTCGCGTGGCTTGGCGATCGGGCCGATTTCCTTGGCGACGTGTTGACGTAGCTCCTGCACGAACGCGGCAGCTTCCTCCTCGTTATGCACGACGTTGCCCTTGACGGTGACGAACGCGACGATGGCCTGGCCGGTGGTCGCATCGTTCGCGCCCACGACGGCGGCCTCGGCCACCTTCGGGTGCCCGACCAGCGCGTGCTCGACCTCGGTTGTCGAGATGCGGTGCCCGGAGATGTTCATCACGTCGTCGACCCGGCCTAGCAGCCAGTAGTCGCCGTCCTCGTCCTTCTTCGCGCCGTCGCCGGCGAAGTA
>PLCK01000264.1:0-670 GCA_003134755.1 Actinomycetota bacterium
GGCTTCGGCTTGTCGGGCGGGGTGCAGGCGTTCGTGTCACGCGCCGAGATGCAGCGCTCGTTGGGCGATCACCACCTACGGACGCTGGGCAAGTCGAGCTTTTTCGGTGTGATCAGCTCGTCGTGTTCCTACGCGGCGAGCGCGCTAGCGAAGACACTCTTTGCCCGCGGCGCGGACTTCACCGCGGCGATGGTCTTTATGGTCGCGTCCACCAACCTGGTCATCGAGCTCGGGATCGTGTTGNNGGCTGGCAGTTCGCGCTGGCCGAGTTCGTCGGGGGCGCGATCATGATTCTGTTGCTTGGGTTGGTGGTACCCCGGGTGATTCCCGCCGGATGGATTAGCGACGCACGTGACCGACTCAACCGCGACGCGATGCACGGCAGTAACCGCGACCACCGCGGTGAGCACGACCCAGCGTCAGCGGCGCTGCCGAGGCGGAAACGACTCCGCAGCCGCGCCGGCTGGTCGGAAGCGTCGGGTTTCACCATCAGCGACCTCACGATGATCCGCAAAGAGATTGTGGCCGGCTTCGTCATCGCCGGGTTCGCCGCAGCCTTGGTGCCGACCTGGTTCTGGCGATCTATTTTCATTACCGGGCACGGGTTTTGGTCCAGCCTGGAAAACGCCCTGCTCGGCCCGTTCCTGGCGATCATCAGCTTCGTCTGCTC
>PLCK01000264.1:757-10615 GCA_003134755.1 Actinomycetota bacterium
AACCACCTACGCGTCAGCGCAGCGACGCACTTCGGCGCCAACTACACCACCGTGCTCAACGGCGTCGCGTTGATCGCATTCGCTGCTATCTACTGGCTGTACCGCGGCGGGCGTCCAGCCGCGGATGACGACAGCCGGTACGCCAAGGACGTGGTGTGCGGCATGCAGGTGGAGAAGGCGCATGCACCCGCGAACACCGCACACGACGCGCACGTGTTCTATTTTTGTTCCGACCATTGCTACGACCGCTTCATCGCCACACTCGACACGTCGGCGACCAGCACGGATGAGAAACGGCACGATCTCGCGGCACCCAGCCACACCGGAGGAAGCCACACCTGACCCCGACTTGTGGCATGACCCTGCGGGTATCAGACGACCGGGCGACCAACGACATCCACGGTCGGGCCATCTTGANNGGGCCACAAGGCGCGGGTGTTCGCCCAGCCGGACCAGTCCCTGCGGGGTTCGGGCGGTCAGATGTGGTCAAATCGCGGACCGGCGGTTGTGTACCCCCTGGGGGTCTCCTATGCTGCGTGACGACTTCTCCGTGACTTGCTCCGATTGTGGACGCGGCGGTGGGGTCGCCGCCTAATCCCGCAAGGNNAGAGGAAGGGACGCACGCCTTGGCGGGCCGGACCCGCACGTTAGCCATACCCGCACTCGGTTGGCGCCGGGTGTTGGGCCCGCTGGTGAAGGTGTTGTCGGCCGGCGGGGCGGCGGTGGTCTTGGTGTCGGTGCTGCCGTCGGTGGCTCATGCCGACCAGCCGACGACCGCCGCGCAGGCGCAAGCCCGGATGGACGCGTTGGACAATCAGGCTGAGATCGTCACCGAGCAGTTCAACGCCGCGCAGGCCCAGCTTGCTCAAGCGCAAAGCGCGGCTCAGGCCGCGGCCAGCTCCGCGGCATTGGCGCAGGCCGGGCTCGCGGCACAGCGGGCGAAAGTGAGTGCTTTCGCGGTCGCCGCGTACACCTCCGGTGGTGTCAGCGAGACGGCGCTGGCCACGACGTTGGGTAGCGGCGACCCATCCCAGACGCTGCAGAANNCGACCAAGCGTTGGCAACCGCGACCCAGGACGCGGTGACCGCGCAAACCATCGCCGCCGGCATCGCAGTGCAGAAGAAGACCATCGACGCCCTGATCGCCCAAGGTCAGCGGGTGCTGAACCAGCTCAGCGCCGGCGAGCGCGCGAAGTTGCTCGCAGCACAACGTGCCCAAGCCGCGGCCCAGCAGAAGCAGGCCGCCGTGGCGCTCGCAGCGTGGAACGCGGCTCGTGCCGCGCGCCCGGTGACACGAGCACTTGACCGACCAGCAGTGGTGACTCGCCAATCCGCCGTGACGCCGGTCGCCGTCTCATCACCGCACACCGCCTCGGCAGGCGGCGGGTCGAGCGTCGCCCAGCGCGCCGTTGCCGCCGCGATGAGCAAGCTCGGCGCGCGTTACGTTTACGGGGCGGGCGGCGCGCGGACCTTCGATTGCTCTGGTCTTGTGCAATGGGCCTACGGCCAGGTCGGCGTCCGCACCGCCCACTACACCGGCGCCTTCTGGTCCAGCTACCACCACATACCGTCCGACCAGCTGCGCCCCGGTGACCTCGTCTTCTTCTACCGCGATCACCACCACGTCGGCATCTACATCGGCGGCGGAATGATGATCAACGCACCCCACACCGGAGACGTCGTTCGCATCGCCCCAGTGTTCGGCGGCGGACGCGACTACGTCGGCGCGGTCCGCGTCCTCGGCTAGCGGACGAGACCCAACCGCCAGCCTCAGCGCGGGCCCGCCGTCGGCGAGGCCGTGGGACAAGCAATCGCTCATTCGGCGAAGCTATTCGTACCTGCATGACGAGCGGGTGAAGGTTCGACCCCACCCGGACAATCCGGGCCTTCATTGGTGGATCGGTTGTCCGCTGATGTGATGGTCGGCGTGAAACAGCGCTTCGGTCAGGAGGTTGCGGACGTGGGCGCCGCGTAGCCGGTACACGACGCGACGGCCGTCCCTGGTGCCTTCGACGAGGCCGGCGAAGCGCAGTTTCGACAGGTGCTGGCTCGCGACGGTTGGCCGGCAGCCGGCTGCCGCGGCGAGGGTGGCCACGTCGGATTCGTTGTCGCGAAGTGCCCACAGGATCCGCACCCGCGTCGGGTCGGCCAGCAACGCGAATGACATGACCGCGGCATTGACTTGTGCCGCGCTCGGTTCGGTCCCGTGGCTCGATGCGGTGGGGGTCTTGGGTTTCGCCGTCGCCATACATGCAGCCTACCCGCTCACCTTCAAGTATTCACGTATGCGCATACAACGTGTAGTGTTGGGCTGTGCAATGCGACGAGAGGGTGCGGCCATGGGGCATCTGATAGATGCCGGCAGTGGAGCCACGCCAGATCCCGAGCAGCATCACCACGACCATGACAGCCATGACGGCGATCACGGCGGCAGCTGGTGGGGTCGGGTGCTGCACGAGGTATCGGAGTTTGTGGGTGGGCATTCCCACGACGCGGCCGACCAGATCGACGACGCACTCGAAGCAGACAGCGCCGGACGCCGGGCGCTGATGATCAGCCTCGTCGGCCTCGGGCTGACAGCCGGTGTTCAGGCGATCGTGGTGGTGCTGTCCGGGTCGGTGGCGCTGCTGGGCGACACGCTGCATAACGTCGCGGACGCGTTGACCGCTGTCCCGTTGCTTGTCGCGTTTGCGTTGGCGCGCCGGCCCGCGACCAAGCGCTACACCTACGGCTATGGCCGCGCGGAAGATCTCGGTGGCGTGTTCGTGATCGCGATGATCGCGCTGTCCAGTGCGCTGGCGTGCTACGAGGCCGTGACCCGGCTGATCCATCCCCGCACCGTCACCCACCTGTGGGTCGTGGCCGGCGCCGCCGTTGTCGGGTTCGCCGGCAATGAGATCGTGGCCCGTTACCGCATCCGGGTGGGCCGCCAGATCGGATCCGCGGCTCTAGTCGCCGACGGGCTGCACGCGCGCACCGATGGCTTCACCAGCCTGGCAGTACTGCTTGGCGCAGGCGGTGTTGCGCTGGGGTGGAGGTGGGCCGACCCGATCGTCGGGCTGCTCATCACCGTCGCGATCCTGGGTATGCTGCGCTCCGCCGTTCGACAAGTCGGCGCACGGTTGATGGACGCCGTCGATCCGGCGCTCGTCGATCAGGCCACCGCGGCGATCAATGCCGTCGAAGGTGTCGACGCGGTCCGTGACCTCCGGATCCGTTGGATCGGGCACACCCTGCGCGCCGAAGCTGACATCGACGTCAATCCCGGCCTAACGGTCGGCGAAGCCCACGACCTCGCACACCACGCCGAACAACACCTCCTGACCTACGTGGGCCGGCTGACGGCCGCCAACATTCACACCAGCCCGACCGGGTCACACGTCTAAGGGCATTCGCCCGCGAATCCCGGCTCGACTGCCTAGGCAGGAGGTCGTCCGGCCAGGATTTGCCGCCGCAGGTATTCGTAGAGCCCGTCGAAGATTTGATCGGTGAGAGCCAGCGTCGATACATCGTTCGGGCTTGTCATCGTCAGCCCGCGGATGAGGGTGTCAAGGCCGGGCGCTGCCGGTTGGTCGTAGCGTTCGTCGTGCAGGTCAGCCTCGTGGACGATCTGGCCGATCTGATCGAGAGCCGGATCGGCGGCGAGATCGAAATGGGCGATCAGCGTCTCGAACGTGCACCGACCCTGGTGGTGGCCTAGCTCGACGCCGCGCATGTCGAAGCCGGTCGCATCGCGGGGCACGTCGGCTGGATCGTCGACAAATACAAACTCAGCCGCCTCATCGACGAAGCGGCGAATCAGCCAGGCGCTGGCGGCACGGTCAACGTGGACGTGGCGACGGGTAGCCCAGTTCATGGGCCGACTGTCGCATGAGCTTGCGCAAGGGCGTCCACAGCGCGACGGGCACTCTCGCGCTCGGGCGGGGAGATGTAGTCGCGCGCCGCGATGCGCTGCAGTTCCCGCCGCAGGCGGCTCACGGCGCGGCGCACATCGGCCGGGTCGGCGGCACCGGCTGCGTGAGCTTGTTCGGTGACCGCGACGTACTCGGCGACGATGGCAGCGCTGAGGCGCTCACGCATCGTGCGGCGGCCCGCGGCGTCCACCGGTTCGCCGATCCAGACCGTGGCCTCACCGTCGTGGTCCTGGATCTCCTCGGCGATCCACTCGAACGCTTCACGGGTTCGAGCGTCGACCGGAAGGGCGACCAGGCCATCGCCGAGCTGGACGACGCCGAGTTGTTTGAGTTTGCGCCACACAATCGAGCGTGGGGTCGACGGGACGCGCGGTAACCGGTACGCCAACAGGACCCACTGGTCGTCACCCACCGGCGCTGCACCTCCTCGAACCCGTTTGGGACGTACGCAACCACGGTTGCGGTTCTGCAACCGTGGTTGCAGACTCTAACCCGTCATGACCACGCCGACGGGTACAAGGCACTCCGGTCTCAGCCGCGACGCCACCCTGCTGATTGGCAGCCAGGGTATTCGTGCGGTTGGGTACGGCTTTACCGCAGTCATTCTCGGAGCGTTGCTCGCCCAACGTGGCTACAGCCATCTGCGGGCCGGCGTCGTGCTGGCAGCGCTGATCGCGGGAACGGCGCTGGCCAGCCTGGTGGTCGGGGCGGTCGCGGACCGGGTCGGTCGGCGTCGCTGCTATGCCGCGTTCTACCTGCTGGTCGCCGTTGCCGGGGCGGTCGTCGCCGCAGGTGCACCGTTTTGGGTTCTGCTGATCGTTGCACTGACCGGCACCTTGTCGACCGATGTCGTCGACAACGGTCCCGCGACGACGCTCGAGCAAGTGATGCTGGCGGCAGAAGACGCAGGAACCTCTGCGGTCTACGGCCGCTACAACGCCGTCGGGGCGGCGGCAGGAGCGCTAGGCGCCTTGGCCGCCGCACTGCCAGGACTGGACCACGGCGTGCACGCCTACCTGTTCGAGCTCGTCTGTGAGCCGAGCGCCGGCGGTGAGACGGTGGTCGTCACCGTCTGGCCGAGCCACGACGTGTTCGACGCGTGGATCGCCACGCCGCATCGCGACGCGCTGACCGGCAGCGACGTCCACCAGGCCGTCGACTACCGGCCGATCACCCGGTACGACGTGCCAGGCGGGTACCTGAACCTGCTCGGACTCACCGCGCACGACCCGAACCCACCGCGAAAGGACATGCCGTGAAGTGGATTACCCGCGCTCGCCCGAAGACCGACCGAATCGCGTGCCCCTGGCTCATCAACACCTTTATCGATCCCGATGCCGAGATCCTCTACGTGCCAGCCGACCAAGTGCTCACTACCGCCGAGGCAACCGGTGGCCATTCCTTCGATGCACCCGGCGCGAAATACCACCACCGACCCGCCCCGGACGGCGCGAGCGAGTGGTGCACCTTCGAAACCCTGATCGCCGAATATGACCTCGGCGGAGACCCAGCACTGGCGCGGCTGGCGAAGATCGTGCACGCCGCCGACATCGCCGCGGACGCCGCTACCGATCCGCTCGGGCCAGGCCTGCTCGCGATCGGTCTCGGTGGGCTGGCCGTCGAGGCCGACGACCAGGTGCTGCTCGCACGTGGCATGTTCGTCTACGACGCACTGTTCGCCTGGTGCCAACAACAAACGCGGACCACCGCATGAGCGACGGACCGATCCGCACCGAGGCGATAGCCGCCGCAGCGGTACGGCAGGTCGCCACCCTGATGGCCGCCGCGGCGATCACCGCACCGAAGTCCGGTGGCCAGCTGTTCTTGGCGGGCAAGCCCGCGTTCCTGGAGACCGTCATCATCGACGACCCGGACGCGCGGGCCGAACTCGCCCAGTGGCTCCGGGCGCGCGGCAAAGAACGGCGCGAGGCGATCTGGTTCCGCGACGCCGACGTCGCCGAGGCGGTCAACGCGATCCTGTTCACCGGCCTGGCCCCGGACTGGTACCCGCCGAACTACGACTGCGGCGCGTGCGGTTACGCCACCTGCGCCGAGTTCCTGCACGCGTCGAAAACCCTGCGCAGCGAATCGGCCGAGCTCGAATTCACCGGCCCTACCTGCAATCTGCGCGACATCGACCTCGGCATCGCCGTCGGATCAGCCGCACGCACCGCATCCCTGCACGCCATCGACTGCCGCGTCCAGACCCGGGTCGCGGTAGCCGCCCGCAAACTCGGCCACATCAGCGCCGAGATCGCCGTAGCGATGTCGCTGTCGGTGACCCACAAAGCGATCGGCTTCGACCGGCGCATGCCCGAGGTCGACTTCGACGCCATCGACCTACCCGGCACCCAAACCCTGCCCGTCGGCATCGACGGCGCAACGCGCGCCAGCGGAGCCCGCAACAAGCAACAACCCCGCCACCCCACAGCGCCCCAATGACGGCCTAGCCACGAGCTCGATGTGACATTCGCCGCCGCCGCTGGCAGTCCACAGCACGGCGCCACAGCGCCCCACGAAATTGCCAGGTAGCTAAGACTGTTTGCGACTCCAGTCGACACGGCGGCCATCATCAAGGAGTACCGCGCCGCCGGCAATTTGAGCTACCGACAAGGCACCGGCCCAACACCTGCCCGGACCCCCTAGCGCCAGAAGACCGCCGGTGCCTGATCGAACGCCACTTGCTCGTCGGCCGAACCGTGTTCCTGAAGTCACCGGCGGTCGGCGTCGTCGTGGATGCGCGACCCGGCGCGGAGCGCATCGACGTCGCGAGTGAAGCGGTGGCGTTCATCGTCGTCGCACGGTTGGTGGAATACGGCGGAAGACATAGGCGGCGCGAAACCCCTGCTGTATCAGGGAAAATCCGGCGGAGCGGGTGGTGACGGGCATCGAACCGGCATGGCCAGCTTGCCGGGCTGGGGCCTGCCGTAGCGGCATGGCACTTACGGCCCCGCTTGGGACCCATGATCTACGTTTCAGAAGCACGCCGGGGCCGTAGGCGCGTAAAAAATCCTTGCTGTGTAAGGGGTTTTGGTGGAGCGGGTGACCGGGATCGGACCGGCATGGCCAGCTCGCCACGGTGATCCCTGTCGCGGCGGCGGGGCACAGGCGTGGTACATACGGCCACGCTAGGGACCCATGGCCCAGGTTTCAGAAGCACGCCGGGGCCGTAGGCGCGTGAAAATCCTTGCTGTGTAAGGGTTTTCCGGGGAGCGGGTGACCGGGATCGAACNNCGTGAAAATGGCCGTTGACCTGCGCATATCCGTTTTTGATCTTGACCGCTATGGCCCGTATTTGGCCCCACTTTACCGGCCGTACGGCCCCGCGACGGCCCCGCTTTGCACGTTTGCGGTCCCGGGTCGTTGTGCTCCGCTCAGGTGACCGCAATGGCCTCGCGGACCGGTCGGGCTCTTTGCTGAAGGTGTGGTTTTCGATCGCCTCACCATCGAGCCGGACAAGATGGTCGGCCAGCCTTGTATCCGCGGGCTGCGGATTCCGGTGGCCACTGTGGTGGCGATGGTGGCCGACGGAATGACCACAGGCGTCCGAAACGGCGGGCAGCAGCGCAGGATTGTCGGCCAGTCGCAGGTCGCGCCGAAACCACATGACGCTCGTCACGTCATCGGGCCCGGAACGTCTCCGCGGCGGTGACCGGGTCGGCGTTGACAAGCTGTGCGCCGACGCGGTCGGCAAGTTTCTTGGATGCGCCGGCGCCGGCGAGAGCGAGCGGTGCGAGGCGCCCCAGACGCTTGAGCGCTGGCCCGACCGCTGAGAACCGTTCGGGCGTGGTCGCGGCCATGAGGACGAGCCGTGGCCGCAGCTCGCCGGTAGTCGCGATCACCTCCTCCATCGGGGTGTCGGCACCGAGGTAGGCGACCCGCCAGCCACTGCGGTTGAGCACGATGCCGAAGATCAGCAGTGCGAGGTCGTGCTGCTCGCCGGGCGGGCAGGCCAGCAGCGCATACGGGCCGAGGCCGTTTCCCCACCCACGCGCCAGGCTCGCGAGCCGCCCTCGTATGACGTGGCTGGCGAAGTGCTCCTGCGCGACGCTGACGGATCCGAGCGCCCATCGCTCACCAAGCTCGTGCAGGTAGGGCACCAGCGCGTCGCGCAGCACCGCCTCGACAGTAAAGGCTGTCAGCAACCGATCGAGGGACCCCTGCGCAGCAGGCTCGTCCATCGTGTCGAGGGCCTGTCGGAGCGCGTTGGCGGAATCGAGCAAGTCTGCCGGATCGGCGTCCGACGCTTCGGTATCGACGGCTAACGCGACGGTCGGATCCTCGTCGATAGCCGCACGAGCCGCCTGGGCCGCGGCCAGCCCACCCGCAAGATACGTCTGCATGTGACGAATCCGTTGGGCGTCGGCCTCCGAATACAAGCGGTAGCCGCCCTCGGATCGAGCGGGCTTGAGAAGGCCGTACCGGCTTTCCCACGCTCGAAGCACATGCTCGCTGACACCGACCCGGCGGCTGAGCTCGCCAATCCGCAGCACGGCCGAGCCCTTGTCCTGGCCCGAAGCTGACATTCCACAAACATTAGACCAACACTTGACAGCCGTCGAGAGGCACGGCTAGCGTCATCCTTAGACAAACCTTAGACGAAGGTGGCCGTGGCCTTGAGTAACGATCCCCTGTGATCACCCGCTCTCCGTCGGCCGCCCGGCCATCGGTCGCGATCGTGGGCTCCGGCATCTCAGGCCTAACGGCCGCCTACCTGCTCACCCGCACCCACGACGTCACACTCTTCGAGAGAGACAACCGACTCGGCGGGCACGCGCACACCCACGACCTCACTGCGTCCGACGGCAGCAGCCATTGCGTTGACAGCGGATTCATCGTGCACAACGACCGCACCTACCCATGGCTGCGGAGGCTCTTCGCCGAGCTCGAGGTCGAGGTTCGACCCACCGAAATGAGCATGAGCGTCGGCTGCCGAGGGTGCGGCGTCGAATACGCCGGCGGTCGCGGCCTGCGCGGCATCCTCGCGCAACCCGGCCGCCTGTTCGATCCGCGATTCGTACGCCTGATGCTGCAGGTCAAGCGGTTCCATCGGCGTGCTGCCGCGTTTCTACGCTCTACCGATCATGGTGACCTCACGACGTACGGCGCATTCCTGCAGCGCGAGGGATTCAGCGAGTACTTCATCACGCACTATGCCGTCCCCGTTGTGTCGTGCGTGTGGTCTTCGGGGCGCGAGGCCGCGCTGCTGTATCCGGCGCGATACCTGTTCCGGTTCCTCGACCAGCACGGCATGTTGCGGGTCACCGGTTCACCACGGTGGTACACCGTCGTCGGTGGATCACGTACTTACGTCGAACGCGTGTCCGCTCGGCTTGAAGACGTCCGGACGTCGCGAGCTGTCACCGACATCACGCGGCGTCCGCATGGGGTCGAAATCCGTGACGCCAATGGGCAGGTAGCGCTGTTCGACCGTGTCGTCATCGCTACCCACGCCGACCAGGCATTGAACCTGCTGACTGACCCCACCGACGACGAAGTGCAAGCCCTCAAAGCATTCGGGTATGCGCGCAACCAGGCGGTCCTACACACCGATGCGTCGATCCTGCCTGATACTGCTGCGGCACGCGCGTGCTGGAACTATCAGCTCTCCTCCTGTACGTCACGAGCGCAGCCGCCGGTCGTGACGTACTGGATGAACCGGCTGCAGGGACTCGCGTCGCCCGACCACTACCTGGTCACCCTGAACGCGCAGGACGTCATCGATCCCGACCGGGTCGTTGCGGTCATGGAGTACGAGCACCCGATCTACACACCCGAGGCAGTCGCTGCGCAGGCACAGCTGGCGGCCCTCGCGACGAGTCAGACGGTCTACGCCGGCGCATATCACGGTTGGGGATTCCACGAGGACGGCTGCTACTCAGGAGTCAAAGCGGCGCGGCACTTCGGGGTGTTCTGGTGACGGCGACCGCAGTCGGCGCGAGCA
>PLCK01000264.1:10687-15325 GCA_003134755.1 Actinomycetota bacterium
GTCGATCAAGGCGAACGTCGAGAACTTCCTCGCGCTCAATGGCGTCCGGCTCGGCAGCTCGAGCAGAGTCGTGATGCTGGCAAACGCGCGCGTGCTCGGCCACGTGTTCGATCCGCTGTCGGTGTTCTGGTGTTTCGACGCAAACACGACGCTGGCCTGCATCGTGGCGGAGGTCCACAACACGTATGGCGAGCGACACGTCTACCTGCTGCACCCCGACGCGGCAGGCGCTGCGACAACCGAGAAGGCGTTGCACGTATCACCCTTCTTCGATGTGAGCGGCCACTACGAACTGCGATTCGGGCTCACGCCGGACGTCGTGACGAGCACGGTCATCCTGCATCGCGAAGGTGCGGTCGCCTTCACCGCGACGTTCCGTGGGCGACCGGTACCGGCCACCACTGGCGCCGTCATAAGCCAGCTCCTTCGCCGGCCCCTCATGCCGCAACGCGTTTCAGCACTCATCCGGATGCACGGTGTATGGCTGTGGATTCGTCGGCTGCCGACACTGCGTCGTCCACTCCATCGCGCCCAGGAAGGTGTCTGACATGACCGTCGCCACTACGGTCCGCTGGCCGTCGATCGCGCGGACGCCGCGTGCGCCCGTCGGGGCTACCGTGGCGCGGCTAATCTTCGCGCGGGCACTGCGGATGGCAGGCATCCGAGGGAAGCTTCCGGACGGGACGACGATCGGCGGCGGTCCCGCCGACGCGCCGGCATTCGAACTGGTCCGCCCCCAAGCGTTCTTCGCCCGACTCGGGCGCGACACGAAGATCGGTTTCGGTGAGGCCTTCATGGCCGGCGATTGGCACGCAGCGCCAGGAACTGACCTGGCCGACCTGCTGACGCCCCTCGCGGCCAGGCTCACGACGTTGGTTCCCGAGCCGTTGCAGCGCCTGAGAACATTCGTCGACCGGCGGATCCCGACTCGTCACGACAACACCCTCGACGGTTCGCGGGCGAATGCGCATGCACATTATGACCTTAGTAACGACCTGTTCCGCGCGTTTCTCGACCCGACCATGAGCTATTCGGCGGCGTGGTTCGACGAGAACGATGCGACCGTTACGGCATCGACATTCGAGAACGCGCAGCTGCGCAAGATCGACGGAATCCTCGACCTCGCAGACGTCGGCCGCGGCACACGCATGCTCGAGATCGGCACCGGATGGGGAGCACTGGCGATCCGTGCCGCACAACGCGGTGCACGTGTGACGACCGTGACGATCTCCGCGGAACAGCTCTCCCTGGCGGAGGAACGGATCGAGGCCGCCGGACTGTCGAGCCTGATCGACGTGCGGCTCCAGGACTACCGCGAGGTCGAGGGTTCGTTCGACGCGATCGTCAGTGTGGAGATGGTCGAGGCGGTCGGGGAGGCGTACTGGCCCACCTACTTCACAACCCTTGACCGACTACTGGCCCCCGGGGGGAAGGTCAGCATCCAGGCGATCACCATGGCGCACGAGCGCGTCCTGGCGACGAAGCGTTCATTCAGCTGGATCCAGAAGTACATCTTCCCCGGTGGGATCATCCCCTCGCTCGAGTCCATCGACGAGAACCTCGCGGCCCACACGACTTTGCGTGTTACCGGACGCCGCGAGCTCGGGGCCCATTACGCGCGCACGCTTCACCTGTGGCGGGAACGCTTCGACGACCAGTGGCCGCACATCCACCAGCTCGGGTTCGACGAGACGTTTCGCCGGATGTGGGAGTTCTACCTCGCTTACTGCGAGGCCGGCTTTCGGGCGGGCTACCTGGGCGTCAGCCAGCTACAGATGGCGCGGAAGCCGATATGGATCTGAACGGAAAGGTGGCATGGGTCGTCGGCGCATCGAGCGGGATCGGTGCCGCGGTGGCCAGGGAGCTCCGATCGCGCGGCGCCCGCGTTGCGATCTCCGCGCGTCGCCACGACCTGCTCGCAGCAGTGTCGGCCGGCGACATGCTGGTGGTGGCCGCGGACGTGACCGACCCGAAAGCACTCTCCGCAGCTGCCGAGCTCGTGCGCAAGGAACTCGGGCCGATCGATCTCGTCATCCTGTCTGCCGGCTATTGGAAGCAAATGGACGCCCATGACTGGGACACCGAAATGTTCGACAAGATCGTGCAGATCAACCTCGTCGGCATGAGTAATGCAGTGGCGGCGGTGCTTCCTGAGATGCTGTCGCGGCGATCGGGACTCATCGCCGGCATCGCCTCCGTCGCCGGTTACCGAGGGCTGGCCGGGTCGGAGGCCTACGGGGCGACGAAGGCGGCCCAGATCAATCTCCTCGAGGCACTGCGCATCAGCCTCGCTCGCAGCGGCGTTCGCGTCACGACGATCTGCCCAGGGTTCGTGCATACAGAGCTGACCGCCGACAACGCCTTCCGAATGCCGTTCATCATCGAGGCGGACGAAGCCGCTCGATCCATCTGCGACGGCCTCGAGCGTGACCGTACCGAGATCGTGTTCCCCAAACGGATGGCTGTGCTCGCAAAGGCAACCCGCCTCATTCCGGTGCGCGCGTGGTCATCGCTGTGGGCGCGGAACTCTCGTACCCGAACGGAGTCGTCATGAAGATGCGCAAGGTCGTGGTCGTCGACAACCCGGTGGGCAAGGTGTTCGACTACCTTTCCGACTTCACCACAAGCACCGAATGGGATCCCGGCACCGTCAAGACGGTGCGGCTCGCCGGTAACGGCGGAGTCGGAACCGAATATCTGAACACCTCGACGTTCGCCGGCCGTCAGACAGAGCTCACATACGTCGTGCAGGAGCTGGTCCCGAACCTGCGGATCGCTCTTCGCGGTGAGAACAAGACCGTCGTCGCTCACGACACGATGACGTTCCGATCCGTGCGTGGCGGGAACCGCGCCGGTGCGCGCACCGAGGTGACCTACACCGCCGACTTCGCGTTCAAGGGCGTCGCGAGGGTCATCGCACTCTTTCTCAAGCCCGCATTCGCCAAGCTGGGTACCGAGGCGGAGGCTGGGTTGATGCGGGCTCTTTCCCGGCTATGAGATCAGGCACGTGATGCCCAAATCGTCGCTCGTGCTCGTCACTGGCGCCACCGGCTACATCGGCGGCCGGCTCGTGCCTGCGCTCTTGGCAGACGGCTTCCGCGTTCGGGTCATGACCCGGCGTCCGCGGCATCTGATCGACCGTCCCTGGTTCGACGAAGTCGAGGTCGTTTCCGCCGACGCTGCCAAACCCGGAAGCCTCGCAGACGCAATGCGGGACGCGGGAGTTGCGTATTACTTGATTCATTCGCTGGGCAGCGGCGCGAAGTTCGAGGCATTCGACCGCGCGAATGCGCAGAACTTCGCGACTGCTGGGCGCGAAAGCGGGCTCACCCGGATCGTGTACCTCGGTGGGCTGTATCCAGACGCCGGGGATTTGAGCCCGCACCTCGCCTCGCGCAAGGAGGTCGAGGAGCTTCTGCTGTCCAGCGGCGTACCGACGGCGGTACTGCGGGCGGCCGTCATCATCGGATCCGGCTCCGCGTCCTTCGAGATGCTGCGGTACCTCACCGAGCGGCTGCCGGTGATGGTCACACCTCGCTGGGTCGACACCCGCATTCAGCCCATCGCCGTTCGCGACGTGCTGCGCTATCTTGTGGCGGTCGCTGCCCTGCCAAGCGACGTCAACCGTGGCTTCGACATCGGCGGCCCCGACATTTTGACCTACCGGCAGATGATGGCTCAGTACGCCAGCGTCGCCGGACTAAAGCCGCGGCGCATCCAAGCACTGCCCCTTCTGACGCCGTCCCTCTCGAGCCATTGGGTCGGACTCGTGACGCCGGTACCGAGCGGCCTTGCCCGCCCGCTGGTCGAGAGTCTCATCAACGAGGTCGTCTGCAAGGAACACGACATCGCCGGCTACGTTTCCGACCCCGACGGGGGTCTCGCCGATTTTCGCCGGGCGGTCACGCTTGCGCTTGAGCGGATTCAGGACCAGAAGGTGACGACGTCCTGGACGTCGGCCACCCGACCCGGCGCCCCGAGTGATCCGCTACCGAGCGATCCCGATTGGGCGGGCGGCTCGTTGTATGTCGACGAGCGCGAGTGCGTCGTCGATGCCACGCCCGAGCAGCTGTGGTCGGTCATCGAGAGTATCGGCGGCGAGAACGGCTGGTACTCATGGCCATTGGGATGGTGGGCGCGCGGTCTGCTCGACCGGCTCTTCGGAGGACCCGGCCTACGCCGCGGTCGTCGCGACCAGATGAACCTCTCAGCCGGTGACGCGATCGACTGGTGGCGCGTCGAGGACGTCGAAGACCTGCACCTTCTTCGGCTGCGTGCCGAGATGCGACTCCCCGGCCTGGCCTGGCTAGAGTTCATCATCGAAGCGGACGACGAGGGCAGAACCAGGCTGCGGCAGCGGGCGTTATTCCATCCTCGGGGGCTGGCGGGCCACGCCTACTGGGCGACGATCCGCCCGTTCCACGCCATTGTCTTCGGCGGCATGCAACGCAACATCGCCCGGGCCGCGCAACAACAGCAGCTACCTGATCGAGCTTCGTAGCTTCGTAGCTCCGCTACCGCCGTGCCGCGAATGTGCTCCGTCATTTCGGCCTTATCGGCCGTCACGATGACGACCTCCCACGGCATCACGCCGAAGACGCGCAATGCAAGGAGTGCCAGTGCGATCAACAGCACGGC
>PLCK01000161.1 GCA_003134755.1 Actinomycetota bacterium
GTCTACGTCGACGGCTCGGGCAAGGCCCAGCCGGTCGGAATCCTTGAGGTGACGGACGCCGCCAAGGCGAAGGCTGGCCTCGCCAAGCTGGTCAACGACCAGGCCTCGAGCGACGTCGGCGGACCCAAGGCGCAGGCTTCTTCCGCCGACGGGCTCACGCTTGCGTCGGATATGCCGTCCGCAATACCCGGCGGCACGTTCACCTCCGCCGCCCGGTCGACCGGCTATGTGATCGAGGGCGACTACGCCATCGTCGCCTCGTCGCAGCAGGCAGCCGACGCAGCCGCCGCGGCGGCGAAGAAGTCCAACATCAGTGGCAACAGCACGTACACGGCCGATGTCGCCACTCTCAAGGGCGACCGCGTCGTCACGGCCTGGACCGACCTCGGCGCGCTTCTCAAGCTCGCCGACAGTTCAGGCCGGCTCGGGGGTGCCGGCATGTTGGTGCCCGGCGGGCTCGGGAGCCTCGGTGGCCTGGCCGGCACCCCGCTCAAGGGACGCGCGGTGGCCGGCGTCAGCATCCACTCCGATTACGCCGAACTCGAGGGCCGAATCCTCGGCTCCGACGTGAGCGCCTACAGCAACCCGCAGGCCGGCACGTTGCTCAAAGCGCTTCCGTCCGGCTCGGTCGCCGGTATCTCGGTGTCCGGGTATGCGGCGAGTGCCAAAAAGCAACTCGACGCACTCCTCCAATCGCCGCTGCTCGGCGGCGGCGCGAAGAGCCAGCTCGACGCGATCGGCTCGACTCTTGGCATCGCATTTCCCGACGACGTGCTGAATCTGTTGGGCAATGACTTTGCAGTGAGCCTCGACGCAGTTCCGACAGCCGGTGCGTCGGGCGCCAAACTCACCGCGATCACCGAACCGACAGACGCGGCCAAGGGCCTCGACACCGCGAAGAAGCTCGCTGCCGCCGCCGGCGCAGGGGGGTTCCCGCTGACCGCCTCGGCCGACGGCACGAAGGTCGTCCTCACCAACGAAGGCAGCGTGCCGACCGGCTCACTTGGCTCCGACGCTGGTTTCAAGTCAGCGATGTCCGGCATGCCTGACCAGGTGGTGGCGGCCGCATACGTCAACCTCGCCGGCATCTGGGACGCGGCCCCGCCCACCGTGCCAGCCGATGTGAAACACCTTGCCGGGCTCGGCATGTATGCGGGCATCGACGGCAGCGACTTCGTGTTCTCGGTACGGCTGACCATCAAATAGGCAAATAGGCACGCCAAATCGGCATGGCACGTTCGGCGTCTGACCTCGCCGCCCACGGGCGACCGACGGGCCTCGATCGTCGCGACTAACGTAGACCGGATGAGCCAGCAACAGGTCGACCTCGTCAGCTGGCTGCGCGAGCAGCCCGACGACGATCTCGCCCGCATGCTGGCAATGCGCCCCGACCTGCTTCATCCGGTCCCCTCCGACGTCGCCACCCTGGCGGCTCGCGCCTCCGGCCGGGCCTCGGTCGAGATCGCCCTCGACCGCCTCGACGTCGGCAGTCTCCAAGTGGTCGAGGCGTTCGCCCTGTCACCCGACCTGATCGACGTCGAGACGGTGGCCAGGCTCCTCGACGTCCCGCCGCAACGGCTCGCGCCTGCGTTGCAGCGACTGCGTCAGACGGCCCTCGTGTGGGGCGGCGACGATTCGATGCGGCTGGTCCCGGTCGCGCGCGAGCTGATATCGACCCCGGCACATCTCGGCCCGCCGCTTCGCGTCCTGCTCGCACAACTGCNNCTGAGCTCCAATCTCGGGCTCGCCGATCTCGAGCCGCCGCCGGTGTCTGAGCCTGCGACGGCCATCGACACGATCGCCGGCTCCTTCGACGACCCCGGCCGGCTCGACGCGTTGCTCGCCCGAGCGCCGGCTGCCGCCAAGGAAATCGTCGATCTGCTCGCCGCGGGCCCGCCGCGCATCGGCCGGGTGCCGGCCGCACGACGTCCGGTCGACGTGTTGAGCGCCGACTCCCCGGTGCGGTGGTTGCTCGCGCACGCCGTGCTCGTCGCGATCGACGACTACACGGTTGTGCTGCCGAGAGAGGTCGCCCTGCACGTCCGCAATGGCCGGGCGTTTGTCGACGTCCAGCTCGACGCTCCGTCGGGAGAGATCCAGACGCACAAGCCGGCGGACGTCGACGCAACGGCGGCCGGGCAGGCCTTCACGATCGTTCGGCTGGTCGAGTCACTACTTGAACGCTGGAGCATCGATCCGCCCGGAGTGCTTCGCGCCGGCGGCCTCGGCGTCCGAGAGTTGAAGCGGGTCGCGCGCGACCTCGAGGTCGATGAGCGAGCGGCGGCGGTGCTCGTCGAGGTCGCTCATGCGGCGGGGCTCATCGCGCCTGACGACGCCGCCGGCGACAGCTGGCTACCCACGACCGGCTATGACCTGTGGTTGGCGAGGTCGGTCGCCGACCGCTGGGTAACGCTGGTGAGCGCCTGGCTGACGACGACGCGGGTGCCGGCGTTCGCCGGTCGACGCGACGGCGGAGTGATGGGCAGCATCGGCGTCGCCGCCTCGCCCGAGCGAACTATCCCGGCTGCCAACGCCTTGGGTCCCGACCTCGACCGCGCCTTGGCGCCCATCGTGCGACGTGAGGTGCTGCGAAATCTCGTCACTGCGCCGCCGGGTGCGGCCCCGACAGTCGACTCGATCACCGCGATGCTGCGATGGTCGTGGCCCCGACGCGGCGGCCGGCTTCGCGACGACCTGGTCGCCTGGTCGCACGAAGAGGCGGAGCTGCTCGGCGTCACCGGCAAGGGGGCGGCATCCTCCTTCGGGCGCCGCATCGCTGCACTCGTGGTGACCGATCTCGACGGCTCCCCGGGCGGCACGGTCGAGTTGCGAGCCGAACCCGGCGCGGCTGATCCGTCGGCAACGGCGGCGGCGCAACTTGAACCGCTCCTGCCCAAGCCGCTCGACCACGTGCTGCTGCAGGCCGACCTGACGGCCGTCGCGCCCGGACCGCTCGAGAGCGAACTCGCCCGCGAGCTGGCGATGGCCGCGGACATCGAATCGACCGGCGGGGNNCCGCTTCACCGAGAGTTCCGTCCGGCGCGCCCTCGACGCCGGTCGCAGCGCTTCCGACCTGCACGCGATGCTCGCGACCCGCTCGCGGACGCCTGTACCCCAACCGCTCAGCTACCTGATCGACGATGTCGCACGCCGTCACGGCCGGATCCGCATCGGCGTCGCGGGTGCGTACCTGCGCTGCGACGACGATGCCGTGCTCAGTGAGGTGCTGGCCGATCGGAGGGTCGACAGCCTGCGCCTGCGCCGCCTGGCGCCGTCCGTCCTCGTCAGCCCGTTGGCGCCGGAGCGGGTTGCCGAGCGACTGCGCGAACTCGGCTACGCGCCAGCCGCCGAGAGCGCCGATGGCGTCGTACTCCTGCGCCGGCCCGATGCCCGCCGCGCCGCCGCCCGGCCGCGGCCGCCGCGTCGACGTCCCGAATTCGCGACGCCCGTCGAGTCCGTCGTCAGCATCGCGGTGAGAGCGATCCGTGGCGGTGACCGCGCCGCGACCGCAGCCCGTGGTTCGGTGATCGGCAATTCGACGTCCGACGTGCTGCCGCAGTCAGCGACGAGCGAGACGCTTGCGGTCCTGCAGGATGCCGTCACCGCGGGCCGCGCGGTCTGGATCGGCTATCTCAACGCACAGGGGCAGGCAAGCAACCGCATTATCGAGCCGCAGCGATTGTCCGGCGGCTACCTGACGGCCTTCGACTACCGGCGCGACGAACCGCGCACCTTCGCCGTACACCGGATCACCGGCGTCGCCGAGCTTTCCGAGGTGGCCGAACTCACTGACGCCACTGACCTGACCGGCCTCGACGTCGCACCAGACGACGTCGAGCGATCGGCGCCGGCTACTTGATCGAGCGCGCGGGACGACGCCTCCCAGCGAACCGGTCCACCCGCAAACGGCCGCTCGCGATTCCTGGGAGGATGGCGAGGTGACCGACGGCCCCCTGATCGTGCAATCCGACAAGACCCTTCTTCTCGAGGTCGACCACGAGCAGGCGGCGGAGTGCCGGCGCGCGATCGCGCCGTTCGCCGAACTCGAACGATCCCCCGAGCATGTCCACACCTACCGGGTGACACCGCTTGGTCTATGGAACGCGCGCGCGGCCGGCCACGACGCAGAGCAGGTCGTCGACGCCCTGTTGAAATACAGCCGGTATGCCGTGCCGCACGCGCTCCTGGTCGACATCGCGGAGACGATGGACAGGTACGGCCGGCTGCAGTTGACCAACGATCCGGCGCACGGCCTGGTGCTTCGATCGACGGACAAGGCCGTTCTCGAAGAGGTGCTGCGCAGCCCGAAGATCGCGCCCATGATCGGCGTCCGACTCGATGACGACGCGGTGATCATCCATCCCGGCGAGCGCGGCCATCTCAAGCAGGTACTGCTGAAGCTGGGCTGGCCGGCTGAAGACCTGGCCGGCTACGTCGACGGCGAGGCGCACCCGATCGCCTTGCGCGAGGACGGCTGGGCGATGCGGCCCTACCAGCGCGAGGCGGTCGAGGGCTTCTGGCATGGCGGGTCAGGGGTCGTCGTCCTGCCCTGCGGCGCAGGGAAGACGATCGTCGGCGCGGCCGCCATGGCTCAGGCGCAGGCGACCACGCTGATCCTCGTCACGAACACGGTTGCCGCGCGGCAGTGGCGTCACGAGCTGTTGAAGCGAACCACGCTGACCGACGACGAGATCGGCGAATACTCGGGTGCCAAGAAGGAGATCCGGCCGGTCACGATCGCGACCTACCAGGTCATGACAACTCGCCGGAAAGGCATCTACGCCCACCTCGAGTTGTTCGACGAGCACGACTGGGGCCTGATCCTGTACGACGAGGTGCACCTGTTACCGGCGCCGATCTTCCGGTTCACCGCCGATATCCAGTCGCGACGCAGGCTCGGCCTGACCGCGACCCTGGTCCGCGAAGACGGTCGTGAAGGCGATGTCTTCAGCCTGATCGGACCGAAGCGCTACGACGCGCCCTGGAAGGACATCGAGGCGCAGGGCTACATCGCGCCGGCCGACTGCGTCGAGGTGCGGGTGACCCTGACCGACCATGAGCGGCTGCTGTACGCGACGGCCGAGCCCGAGGACCGCTACCGCTTGGCGGCGACAACGGAGACGAAGACGAAGGTGATCGAGGCCCTCGCCGCGCGGCACGTCGGCGACCAGTTGCTGGTGATCGGCCAGTACCTCGATCAGCTCGACGACCTCGGCGAGCGACTTGGCGCGCCCGTCATCAAGGGCGAGACGCCGGTCAAGGAGCGCGAGCGTCTGTTCGACGCCTTCCGCGCCGGCACGATCACGACGCTCGTGGTCTCGAAGGTGGCGAACTTCTCGGTCGACCTGCCCGAGGCCTCGGTCGCGATCCAGGTGTCCGGCTCGTTCGGCTCGCGGCAGGAAGAGGCACAGCGACTGGGGCGCCTGCTGCGACCGAAGCACGACGGCCGTACCGCGCGGTTCTACGCGGTCGTAGCTCGTGACACCCTCGACCAGGACTACGCCGCGCACCGCCAGCGCTTCCTGGCCGAGCAGGGCTACGCCTATCGCATCATCAATGCGGACGACGTGTTGGCGGGCGACGAGATCTGAGCTGCCCGGTCAGCCCGCGTCGACGAGTTCACGCCAACGGCGAACCGCGACGTCGTCCACCGGCTGCGCCCAACTCGCCCCGTGTCTGACCCGGCTTCCGACGTGGAAACGGGTGAGTCCGATTGTTCGAAGCGGCGCGATGTGCTCCTCGCGCAGACCGCCGCCGACGACCCAAGGCGGTGAACCGTGCTCCCACCCCAGCCGCGCGGTCAGCCCGTCGACGTTGAGACCAGCCATCGAACCGGCGGTCAGAACCGCATCGACGCCAGGCAACGTCGCGACGGCTTTCCACGCCTGCGCCGGATCGGCCGCGAAGTCGATCGCCCGGTGAAACGTCCAGCGAACCGGACGACCGGACGCCAGGACGGCCTCGAGTGCTACCGAGTCGACCTCGTCGGTGTCGGACAGGAAGCCGAGCACCGACTCGTCCATCCCGGCCGCCTGCAACCCCGCCGCGGCCACGCAAAGGTCGTCGAGCCCGCGCGGGCTGATGGTGAACCCGCGGTTCGACCGCAGCATCACCCGAAGCGGGACGTCGACAGCCGCGCGGATGCGCTCGAAGGATTCCAGCTCCGGCGTGAGTCCCGCGGCGGACATGTCCTGCACCAACTCGAGCCGGTCGGCACCGCCGCGAACCGCCGCCCTGGCGTCGTCCGCATCGAGCGCGACTACCTCGAGTAGGTGCGGCGCGGAGTTCGGTACGGAGTTCGGTACGGCGAGCGGCTCCGGCATGGGCCGAATCGTCTCCCAGGTCGAGGGCAGGAGTCAGATCAATATTGGTGTAGACCAATATTGGTCTACACCATATCCATGTCGGGGAAGCTGTCCAGGTGGGGTTCGGCAGCCTCGGCGCTGTGGACAAACTCCGCGCGACCACCGGCCGTCGACCTAATGTCTGTCCGGTCGCGGTCGCGCAGCAGGCGTCGACTCGAGAGCAGGAGGTCGACGTGAGCGGCATCAGGGTTACCCCCGAGCAGTTGGCAAGTCTGTCGTCCAGGGTGAGTTCGGGCTCGTCGAGCATCGAAGGCGAGCTACGTTCGCTCGCGGGCTCACTTGCGCCACTAGGCAGCGACTGGGCGGGGGTAGCACAGCAGCGATTCCAGGCGCTGTGGGCCGAGTGGCAGAAATCCGCCGAGGGCCTGCGCGACGCGCTGGGCGGCATCAGCCAGCTGCTTGGCCAGGCAAGCACGAGCTACGCCGAGGCCGAGCGCCAGATCGCCGCCAGCTTCGGTAGCCGGTAAGGCCCAAGTCACGGGCGGCGGTCTTCACCGGCCCCGGGAGTCGCGGGCCCCTCGCTTCACTGGCCCAGGGAGTCGCCGGCCCCTCGCTTCACTGGCCCAGGGAGTCACGGGCGTCGGGCTGATCATGCAGTTGGTGTCCTGACCCCCGGGCGTGTCGCTACAAGACCTGCATGATCACCGTCGTCGGGTGACCTCGTGGTGTCGGTGCACATGGCTGAGGGGTGGTCCGGTTTCCCGAACCACCCCTCGAACCGATCGAATCCTTGTCGAACCGCTGAGCCATCGGCTCAATATCGAACCGCTGAGCCGTCGGCTCAATATCGAACCGCTGAGCCGTCGGCTCAGAAGTCCATGTCGCCGCCGCCGGGGCCGCCACCCGCAGCCGGGGTCTTCTCCGGCTTGTCGGCGATGACGACCTCTGTGGTCAGGAACAGACCGGCGATCGACGCGGCGTTCTGCAGCGCTGAGCGCGTGACCTTCGCCGGGTCGATGATGCCAGCCTTGATCAGGTCGACGTACTCACCGGTCGCGGCGTTGAGGCCCCAGCCGGGTTCGAGGTTGCGCACCTTCTCGACCACGACGCCGCCTTCGAGGCCGGCGTTGATCGCGATCTGCTTGAGCGGTGCCTCGAGCGCGATCTCGACGATGCGGGCGCCAGTGGCCTCGTCGCCTTCGAGATCGAGCTTTTCGAACGCGGTACGACCCGCCTGCAGCAGCGCGACGCCACCGCCGGCCACGATGCCCTCTTCGACGGCAGCCTTCGCGTTGCGGACTGCGTCTTCGATGCGGTGCTTGCGCTCCTTGAGCTCGACCTCGGTGGCCGCGCCGGCCTTGATGACCGCGACGCCGCCGGCCAGCTTGGCCAGCCGCTCCTGCAACTTCTCACGGTCGTAGTCGGAGTCGCTCTTCTCGATCTCGGCACGAATCTGGTTGACCCGACCGGCGATCTGGTCGGCGTCACCCGCGCCCTCGACGATCGTCGTCTCGTCCTTCGTGACGACGACCTTGCGGGCCCGGCCGAGCAAGTCGACACCTGCTGATTCGAGCTTCAGGCCGACCTCTTCGCTGATGACCTGCGCACCGGTGAGGATCGCGATGTCACCGAGCATGGCCTTGCGACGGTCGCCGAATCCGGGAGCCTTCACGGCGACCGAACGGAACGTGCCACGAATCTTGTTGACGACGAGAGTGGCAAGGGCCTCGCCCTCGACGTCCTCGGCGATGATCGCCAGTGGCTTGCCGCCCTGCATGACCTTCTCGAGCAGCGGGAGGAGGTCCTTGACCGATGCGATCTTGCTGTTGACCACCAGGATGTACGGATCGTCGAGGACCGCTTCCATCCGCTCTGTGTCGGTGGCGAAGTAGGGCGAGATGTAGCCCTTGTCGAAGCGCATACCCTCGGTGAGCTCTAGCTCGAGGCCGAAGGTGTTGCTCTCCTCGACGGTGATGACGCCTTCCTTGCCGACCTTGTCCATGGCTTCAGCGATCATCTCGCCGATCGCCGGGTCAGCCGCGGAGATGGACGCCGTCGACGCGATCTGCTCGCGGGTCTCGACGTCCTTCGCCAGCTCGAGGAGGGCCGCCGAAACACTCGCGACCGCGGCCTCGATGCCCCGCTTGAGGGCCATCGGGTTGGCGCCGGCGGCGACGTTGCGCAGCCCGTGCCGGACCATCGACCAGGCCAGCACGGTGGCCGTCGTCGTGCCGTCACCGGCGACGTCGTCGGTCTTCTTGGCGACTTCCTTGACGAGCTCGGCGCCGATCTTCTCGTACGGGTCTTCGAGCTCAATTTCCTTCGCGATGCTAACGCCGTCGTTGGTGATCGTGGGTGCGCCCCACTTCTTCTCCAACACGACGTTGCGGCCGCGCGGGCCGAGCGTCACCTTCACGGCGTCGGCGAGCTGGTTCATACCGCGCTCGAGGGCGCGACGAGCAGTCTCGTCAAACGCGATGATCTTGGACATGCGGATGGTCCTCCCGGGTCGGGAAACGTAGCTGCGGCCGGACTCGACGCCCGCGACGGACGACCGTGCCAGGCTGGCGTCACGTCCGCCAGCTCAACAGGGTCTCGAACGACCCGGCCAGAAGGTGTGCTGTCACTCAAGTACTGAGAGTGCTAGCTCATGTTTAGCACTCGGCATTGGAGAGTGCAACCGACGCCGGATGAATGCTGGGGGATCGGCGGCGCGCACCGCCCGCGCCTCGACAGTGACCTAGGCCAGCCCCTCGGCGTCCAGGAAAGCCCGAAACGCATCGGCGGACGGCGGGATGGTGACCGACGGCGACACGACAGGAGCGACGGCGTCGAGGGTCTTGAGGCCGTCACCGGTGTTGAAGATGACGGTCTCGGCGTCGGGATCGAGCTGGCCGGCCGCCAGCAGCTTGCGCAGCACGCCGACCGTTACGCCACCTGCGGTCTCACCGAAGATTCCCTCGGTACGCGCGAGCAGCCGGATTCCCTCGACGATCTCGTCGTCGGTCACGTCGTCGACAACGCCGCCCGTACGTCGGCACACGTCGAGCACATAGGGCCCGTCGGCGGGGTTCCCGATCGCCAGCGACTTCGCGATCGTGTTCGGCCGCACCGGCTGCACGACGTCATGACCTGCCTTGAACGCCTTCGATACCGGTGAGCAGCCTTCGGCCTGTGCACCGAACACCCGGTAGGCGGTGGCGTCGACGATGCCGAGCTTGCCGAACTCGGTGAAAGCCTTGTCGACCTTGGTCAGCTGCGAGCCCGACGCGATCGGTATCACGACCTGGGACGGCAAACGCCAACCGAGCTGCTCGGCTACCTCGTACCCGAGAGTCTTCGAGCCCTCGGCGTAGTAGGGCCGCACATTCACGTTGACGAAGGCCCAATCGTCCTGGTCTCCGGCGATTTCGGAGGCGAGCCGGTTCACGTCGTCGTAGTTGCCTTGGACGGCGACGAGAGTGCCGCCGTACACGGCTGTTGTGACCACCTTCTGCCGCTCGAGATCGGCCGGGATGAATACGACGGACTTGATGCCGGCACGCGCAGCGGCAGCGGCAACCGCGTTCGCGAGGTTTCCTGTGGAGGGGCAGGCGAGCACCGAGAACCCGAGCTCGCGGGCGGCGGCCAATGCAACCGCGACGACGCGATCTTTGAACGAGTGCGTCGGGTTGCCGCTGTCGTCCTTCACCCACAACCGCCGCATCCCGAGTTCGCGCGCAAGGTTGTTCGCAAGAACCAGTTTGGTCATGCCTGGCTCAAGATTCGGCGTCTCGGCGACGTTCGACGGAACCGGCAGCAACTGCTTGTAGCGCCAGATGTTGTGCGGCCCGGCTTCGATCGACTCGCGGCTCACACCGGTGTAGTCGTAGGCCACCTCGAGCGGCCCGAAGCACATCTCGCATGCATAGCGCGGGCTGATCGGATACTGCTCTCCGCACTCGCGACACGACAGCGAAGTGGCCGACCCCAACAGGGTCGAATGCGGTGGGACGGCGGGGGGCGACTGGGTCGCGGACACGGCGGAGCCTTTCTCCTCATCTTCCCCGCGGACCATCCACGGGACGGAGTTGGCACCTGTTTCGCTACTGCGCAGTGTTCCTGGGCAATGCGTGCGAAGTGCGTGTCGATCGTCGCTCTTCGCGCGAAATGGTTGCCGGGGCTTCAACGGGCCGGTCCCTCTGCCCCTCTTGAT
>PLCK01000073.1 GCA_003134755.1 Actinomycetota bacterium
CTGATGCTCATCCGCGAGCTCGACATCCGGATCATCACCGAAGACACCGGCGAACTCATCCGCCAACTCACCCTCGACCCGACCCGCGACTACCAACCACAAGCCCCGAGGGTGTGAACTATGTCCCGAGACAGGTGCTAACGATGTCTCGAGACATCACAGGGTGGAGCTTAGGGGACTCGAACCCCTGACCCCTTGCCTGCCAGGCAAGTGCTCTACCAGCTGAGCTAAAGCCCCGAACCGCCCTTGCGGGCCTGCGGAAGTCTAGCGGACGGCGCTGAACGGCGGCCGTCCGCCCGAAGCGGTCCTAGCGGTCGTCGCCGACCACGCGCTCGGGCAGCGAACCCGCGTTGTGATCGAACAGCCGCCAGCCGGTAGCGGTCTCGCCCACGACCGACCAGCAGCAGTTAGCGAGAGAGCCCAGCGCGCGCCAAGAGGGCGTCGGCAGGCCGATCATCGACGCCACCAATCCGCGGCCGGCGGCGCCATGGGTCACAACGATCAGCGTCGCGCGATCAGCGACGTCGACGAGCGTCTCGGTGACAGCAGCCACCGCGCGTTCGCCAACCTCGACGAGGGTTTCGCCACCGCCGCGGCGTCCTTCACCACCGTCGCGCCAGGCCGCGGCCTCGTCGGGAAAGCGGGTCAGCACCTCGTCGAAGGTCAGACCTTGCCAGGATCCGACGTCGATCTCGCGCAGCCGCTTGTCGGTCTGCACCGGCAAACCCGCGAGATCGGCGAGAGCCTGCGCGGTGTCTCGCGCGCGCATCAGATCAGACGACACGATGGCGGACGGCGCGAGGCCGGCGAGCAGCGTCGCCGCGCGGTTGGCTTGAGAACGGC
Source organism: Actinomycetota bacterium (assembly GCA_003134755.1). Taxonomy (GTDB): domain Bacteria; phylum Actinomycetota; class Actinomycetes; order Acidothermales; family Acidothermaceae; genus PALSA-607. The sequence continues at coordinate 844 of PLCK01000073.1, forward strand.
CAACGCCGTCGAGCTCGATGTCGAGCTGTCCTTGGAATCGCCGGCCCGCATTCCACGCCGTCTGGCCGTGGCGCCAGACCACGACCCTGCGATGGCTCACTCAGCCGAGCCCGGCTGCTGACCGGCGCGCATCGAAGCTCTCAGCGTCGTCCTGCCGCTGACCGGCGGTAACGGACTCGGGCAGCGGGACCTGTGGACAGTCTTTCCACAGGCGCTCGAGCGCATAGAAGGTGTGCTCTTCGGCGTGCTGAACGTGGACCACGATGTCGGAGTAGTCGAGCAGCACCCACCGGCCCTCATGCTGGCCCTCGCGGCGTGCGGGCTTGGCGCCGAGGTCGCGGAGTCGGTCCTCTACGGCGTCGACGATGGACTTGACCTGACGGTCGTTTGGCGCCGAGGCGAGGACGAAGATGTCGGTGATCGCCAGCCGCTCGCTGACGTCGAATGCCTGAATATTGTGGGCCAGCTTGTCGGCCGCCGCCTCAGCGGCGGCCACCGCCAGCTCGACGGCTCGGGGGGCCGCGGTCATCGGGTCATTGCCTCGTAAACTCCTGTCGGACGACCGCCTGAAGAGCGGTCAATCCGTCCATGGTCTCACTGCTTGTAGTCAGTGCCGATTTTCACGACGATGTCGGCGACCGGGAAACCTTGATCGCTGACCTTGACGTCACTCATCGGCAGGCCTAGAGCGACCGCGACCTTCTGCCCTTCCGCGATCTGTGCGGCGGTCTTGCCGAAGATCACCACTACGGACGGCGCGGTGGCGTTCGGCATGTCTTCGGTGTTGTCGCCGTGGATGTAGACAAAGCCCGCCTGCTCGAGTTTGGCCCGAGTCGTTTCACCAATACCCGGCGTCCCGACCTGGTTCTGGACGTACACCCGGTTCCCGGTTGCCTTGCGGTTGGCCGGTACCGAACCGGCGAACTGCGCGCTGACCAAGGTCGCCGTCTTCGCGGCGTCCAAGGTGAATTCGTGGATGTCCTGGCCGGTGTCGAGGCTGGTGACCGGCAGCACCTCGTCGTCCATCGAGTTCGCAACGGCGTCGCTCGCCAGGCCGGTCAGGACGGAGCCCAGCTTGGCAATCGGCACGGTCGAGGTGGAACCCGCGCCAAGACCCGACAGCAGCGTTGTCACCGCGGCATCGCCCTTGGGCAGGCCGGCCAGTACCTGCCGGAGCACCAGGTCGAACCTGGCAAGGCGGGCCTGCTCGGTCTCGCCGGTCGCGAGGAAGGTGCCGAATGCGACCGCGCCCTGTCCGTCGAGTTTCTGGTTCCCGGCGGAGACGACAATCGTGGTGGTGCCGTCGGCGCCGGTCTTGGTGATGTCCTTGTCCACAGCAACGGTGACGCCGCCGATGTTGTTGATCAGGGCCGTTAGTGCTTTCGGCGTGAGAGTCCACGCACCATCGACAGTGACGCCGATCAGATCGGAGAGGGTGGTCCGGGGGGCGTTCGGATCGCCGACACTAAGCGCCTGCCCGAACGGCATCGACCCGAAGCCGGGCACCTGCGCGACCAGGCCTGAAGGCACCAGCACGATGGCGCCGTTCTTGTGAGCAGGGTCGTGTGCGACGAGCGCGCTGTCGACCGCACTGCCGAGTGCACCGCTGAGCTGGATGAGCAACGTCGACTGGGTGCGGCCGACCGGCGGTGCGGCTGCCTTCTTCGGTCCGGAGTTGCCGTTCGCTGCGATCACCCACCAGGCGAGAAGTACGACCGCGACAACCCCGGCGATGATCGTGAGCGTCCGCTTGCGGCGGCGGCCGGCCTTCTCGGCGCGGACCGAGCCCCGGCTACCCAGCCGCTTGCGAGGCAGGATCGGCTCGTGTGACGCCGGGGCGATGAGGGCCAGCTCCGCCGCCGATTCGTCGTCCTCCGCGTCGGCCGTGGACTCGTCCGCAATCGCCTCGGGCACCTCGACCGCCGGTGGCGGCGGGGGCGCCTCGACAACCGGCGCGGGGGTCTCGACAACCGGCGCGGGGGTCTCGACTACCGGTGGCGGCGGGGGCGCCTCAACCACGGCGGGTGCCGGCGCCTCGACTAGCGGTGGCGGCGGGGGTGCCTCAACGACCGGCGCGGGCGCTGGCGCTTCGACGATGGGCTCGGCGACCGCGACCGCTGCCTGCTCGGGGGCCGAGATCAGCTGCGCGTACTCGGGCAGTGGGGCGGTCCGGATCGGGGGCAACGAGGGCGGCGTCGGTGGCGCCGGCGGCCGGAACGTGGGAGGCGGCGCGAGGGCGGCCGTGGCTGACACGACGTCCGACTTCGTTTCTGGCACGCCAACGAGCGGCTCGTCGCCGACCTCGCCATGGGTCGGCCGAGTCGTCGCCGTGGTCACACCGGCGGACTCGTCGGGGCGACCGAGCCGGCGGCGGCCGTGCTTGCCGCTCACGGCTCGCTCCGGTAGAGGCCGCGCTTGGAGATGTACTGCACGATTCCGTCTGGCACGAGGTACCAGATCGGCTGATTGTGGCTGACCCTTTCGCGACATTCGGTAGAAGAAATTGCGAGCGCAGGAATTTCCACGTGACTCGCCGCGCCGACCGGGAACCCCTGTGGATCAGCCAACGCGTGACCGGGACGCGTCACACCCACGAAGTGCGCCAAATCGAGCAACATGTCCGCATTGTTCCACGTCATGATCTGGGCAAGGGCGTCTGCGCCGGTGATAAAGAACAGTTCAGGGTCGGCCCCACGAGCGATCACGAGTTCTTTCCTGAGCTCGATCAAGGTGTCCGTGGTGTAGGTCGGGCCGGTCCTGTCGATCTCGACGCGGCTCACCGAGAACCTCGGATTCGAGGCGGTGGCGATCACCGTCATGAGGTAGCGATCCTCAGCCGGTGATACCTCGCGCTCGGACTTCTGCCATGGCGTGCCCGTTGGCACGAAGATCACTTCGTCCAGACTGAACTTGGCGGCCACCTCGCTGGCCGCAACCAGGTGCCCGTGGTGGATCGGGTCGAACGTGCCGCCCATGACGCCGATGCGCGGCCGGGACCCGTCGCTCACCGGGTGTGGCCGTCGCCGACCACGACGTACTTCGTCGAGGTCAGCTCGGTCAGCCCCATCGGGCCGCGGGCGTGCAGCTTCTGCGTCGAGATGCCGATCTCGGCGCCGAATCCGAACTCGCCGCCGTCGACGAATCTGGTCGACACGTTCACCAAGACTGCCGCGGCATCGACCTGCGCGATGAATGCGCGAGCCGCGTGCTGCGAGCCGGTGACGATGGCCTCGCTGTGCGACGTCCCGTGTCTGCGAATGTGCGCGACTGCAGCGTCGAACGACGGGACGACAGCAGCCGCGAGGTCGAGCGAAAGGTACTCGGTATCCCAGTCGGCCTCAGTTGCCGCGACCACGCTCGGATCGAACGCAGCGACGCGCGCGTCGCCGTGCACTGTCACGCCGGCGGCGCGCAACGCGGCGAGCACTTTCGGCAGAAATTGGTCGGCCACATCGGCGTGCACGAGAAGAGTCTCTGCGGTGTTGCAGGTGCTCGGCCGCGATGTCTTCGCGTTCAGCACGATCGCCAAGGCCATCTCGAGATCGGCGTCGGCGTCNNTCGACGTAGACGTGACAGTTGCCCACACCGGTCTCGATGACGGGAACCGTCGATTCCTCGACCACGCTGCGGATGAGGTCGGCTCCCCCGCGCGGAATCAACACGTCGACAAGACCGCGGGCGCGCATCAGATGCTTGACCGCTTCGTGCCCCACACCCGGAACCAGCTGGATCGCATCGGCGGGGAGTCCGGTCGACGCGACGGAGTCGCGCAGGATCGCGACCAGTGCCTCGTTCGACGACAACGCGGACGACGANNACGCGGAGCTGGCGCAGTTCGAGGCCGTTCGCGAGCACGCCACCGCGCACGACCTCGCCCACCGGATCCGGCAGGCCCGCGGTTTTCACGACGTCAGCGGCGATGGCCTCGATGCGGGACTGGTCGAGCCGCAGCCGGTCGAGGTAGGACTCGATCGCGCCCGTCGCGCCGGCCCTGGCCACATCGGTCGCGTTCGCAGCGAGCACTTCGTCGGATCGGGCGAGCAACGCGTCCGCGATCGCCTGCAACGCGGCGTCCTTCGTGGCTCGTGATGCGACCGCGAGTTCGGTTGCGGCGGTCTGGGCGCGGCGGGGAGCGGTCAGTACTTCCAGGGCGCTATCGGACGTCGACGTGCTCACAACTGTCAGGATACGGGCCGCGGTGAGCCGGCAGCCTGCCGCAACAGTAGAAGGGCGGCGGCATCCTGCCGAACGCTAGAAGGGCCGCCAGCCACCGGCGGGCGCGACCAGTGAGACCCCGGCGTCGCCGCCGCGTCGCTGGAAGATCTGCCGGTCGACCACTTCGACGCCGAGAACGTGCCAGGCGGGCAGTCCGGCACTGATCCGGTGCTCGCCCCACAAGCGCAACGCGAGAGCGGCCGCGTCCGAGCACTCGGGGGCCTCTTCCCAGTACCGCACCTCGGCCTTGTCGTCGCCGTAGCGCCCGGACAGCAGGAACGGCTGCTCGGCCGACAGCCGCTCGAGCGCGGCCTGGACGAGGGACGTCTCCATGGGGTCGCCACCGACCGTCACCGTGACGTGCCACAACTTCGCCTGCAGCGCNNCGCTCACCCCGCTCGTCGGCTTTCGCTCACCACCGGTCTGCTAGTTGACCAGCAATCGGACACCCCGCGAGGCGTTTTGACCGAACTCGCGCCTAGGTGGTGGCCAAGACAACCAGGTCATCGCGGTGCACGACCTCGCGTTCGTACGCCGAGCCGAGCTCGAGAGCGAGATCGCGCGTCGAGCGCCCCAGCAGGCCCGGCAGCTCCGCAGCGCCGTAGCTGACCAGCCCGCGCGCGACAGAAACCCCGTCCTGGTCGACGAGATCGACGGGGTCGCCAGCCGCGAAGTCGCCTTCGACAGCGGTGATGCCGGCCGGCAGCAACGACAGCCGCCGCTCGACAACGGCGGCGACCGCGCCGGGATCGAGCACCAACCTGCCACGCGGCGNNAGAGCCACAACAGCCGGCTCGCCACCCGGACGCCGGTCGGATGGAACAGCGTGCCCACTCGGCGTCCGGCCAAGGCGTCGACGACTGCCGACGCGGAGGCTAGCACCACCGGAATTCCCGCGGACGTCGCGAGGCGGGCCGCCTCGACCTTCGTGACCATGCCCCCGCTACCGACTCCGGCCTTGCCGCTACCGCCCAGATCGACGCCGGCCAGATCTGCTTCGCCATGCACTTCGTCGAGCCGGCGCGAATCGGGCTGCCCGGGCGGCGCGGTGTAGAGCGCATCGACGTCCGACAGGAGGACGAGGAGGTCGGCCCGCACCAGGTGCGCGACGAGTGCAGCGAGCCGGTCGTTGTCACCGAACCGGATCTCGTTGGTCACCACGGTGTCGTTCTCGTTCACGACCGGGACGACGCCGAGCTCGAGCAACCGGCTGAGCGTGCGCTCCGCGTTGAGGTAGTGCACCCGGCGGATGATGTCGTCGGACGTCAGCAGAATCTGCCCCACCCGCACGTCGTGCTCGCCGAACGCCCGCGTGTAAGCCTCGATCAGCAGGCCCTGACCGACGCTGGCCGCGGCCTGTTGAGTCGCCAGGTCGCGCGGCCGGGCCGTCAGGCCGAGTGGGCGCATGCCCGCGGCGATCGCGCCCGACGACACGAGAATGCACGACGTACCCTGGCTGACCCGACCGACCAGAGCAGCCGCGAGGGCGGCGATGTGCTCGTCGTGAGTGCCACCCTCGGGCCTGGTGACCGAGGAGGACCCGATCTTCACTACGACTCTTCGGGCGCTGGCGACCGCGTCGCGCAACGCGCCAGTGTCGGCCCCGGCGGCCGTCACCGCGGGGTCACCGACCGTCGAGGCGCGAGTCCGTGCCTCGCGGTCCGATCCGGTTCTCCGCGCCGGAGAGCATGCCAGGCTCCCAGTCGAACGAGACGTCGCCGATCACGATCTCGACGCCGGGCTCGGCGCCGACCCGAAGCAGTTCGGTT
>PLCK01000209.1 GCA_003134755.1 Actinomycetota bacterium
CCTACGACCACTGATTTGCGACCGAGTTCGCGGGCTCGGACGGCCGTGACCTCGCGATCACCGACTTCGCACGTGAATCGGCCGCGATCGACGGCCAGGACGAACGCGGGTGTCGCCTCGTCGTGTGCGGGTCGCAGCCGGCTGCGAGGTCGGGTGCTGCGGCCGGGACGAACCCGGACGTCGTCCTCGTCGAGGTCGCGCGGCTTTCGGCTCATGCCGGTGGCAGCGTCACGGCAGCAGGGAATCCCACAGCGCCACGAACGTCGGCATCGTCTTCGCCGTGGTGGCGATGTTCTCGACCATGATTCCGGGCACCACCAACCCGAGCAATGCCGCGGACGTCGCGAGGCGGTGGTCGTCGTATGTACCGAAAACCCCACCGTGCAAGGGTTTCGGATCGACGACGAGCCCGTCGTCGTCCTCGGCCACGCAACCCCCGAGGCCGTTGATCTCGCGTGCGAGTGCGGCGAGCCGGTCGGTCTCGTGCCCGCGCATGTGCCCGATGCCGCGTAGCGCCGAAGGTCCGTCCGCGAGCGCCGCGAGCGCAACAAGTGTGGGTACGAGCTCGGTGTTGTCGCGCAGGTCGGCGTCGATGCCGTGGATCACCGCCCCGCCGCGAACGGTCAGGCCCGCGTTGTCGTGTATGACGTCGGCACCCATCGTGGTCAGCNNCGAGGGCAGCCGCCAAGAAAGGCGCCGCGTTCGACAGGTCAGGCTCGACGACGATGGTGCCGCCCGCGATCGGGCCGGGTTGCACCCGCCAGGTATCGGCCACGGAATCGTCGACGGTCACGCCACGGTCGCGCAGCATCGCGACGGTCATCGCGATGTGCGGCAACGACGGCAGTGTCGGACCGACGTGGCGTACCACGACCTCGGCGTCGGCCCTTGGCGCGGCCAGGAGTAGTGCCGACACGAACTGGCTGGACGCCGACGAATCGAGAGTGCATTCGCCGCCAAGAAGTCGGCCGTCGCCGTCGACAGTCAGCGGCAGCGCCCCGCGGCCACCGTCGTCGATGCGGACGCCGAGCTGACGAAGTGCACCGAGCAACGGCAGCAGCGGGCGCTCGCGGGCACGCCGATCGCCGTCGAAACGCACGGCGCCGTCGGCCAGCGCGGCAGTTGCGACGAGGAAGCGCATCACCGTGCCGGCGAGTCCGCAGTCGATGGCCGCCGGCCCACGCAGTGCTGCCGGCGACACGAGCCAGTCGGCCGAGCTGTCGTCGATCCGGACGCCGAGTTGGCGCAGGCCCGCGGACATGAGATCGGTGTCCCGCGATCGCAGCGCGCCTCGCAGCGTCGAGTCGGCCGCGGCCAGTGCCGCAAGTGGCAACGCTCGGTTCGTTATCGATTTCGACCCAGGCAATTCCACGGTCGCGTCAACGGGACCTGATGCCATCGGAGCAGGCCAGAGCGTGCGCTCGACGATCGGGTGGCTGGGTTCGCTCACACGTGGAACCTACCGGGGTGAGATCGTGGGAACATGTGCGGTCGCTATGCCACAGCTCGCGAGCCCGCCGACCTGATCGAGGAATTCGGTATCGACTGGGCCGCGGTCGACGAGCAACTCGCGCCCAACTACAAGCAACTCGCCCCCAACTACAATGTGGCCCCGACTGACGAGGTCTACGCCGTAGTCGAGCGCTTCCCGAAGGATCAGCCCGCAGACCAACCAATCGCAGCGCCACAGCGCCAGCTCCGCGTCGTCCGGTGGGGGCTTGTTCCGTCCTGGGCGAAGGACCCGAAGATCGGCAGCAAGCTCATCAATGCACGTGCCGAGACGCTCGCGGAGAAGCCCGCGTTCCGCAGAGCGTTCGCGGTCAGGCGTTGCCTGTTGCCTGCGGATGGTTACTTCGAGTGGTTCACCGAGGACGATGCGGGCAAGCCGCGAAAGCAGCCCTACTTCATTCGCAATCGCGGTGGTGGGGTGCTTCCGATGGCCGGGCTCTACGAGTTCTGGCGCGATCCACACGCCGAACCTGATGCCGATCCGTGGCTGTGCACGGCTGTCGTGATCACCACCGAGGCGACCGACGAGTTGGGGCGTATCCACGACCGGATGCCGATGCTGGTCGAGCCGGAGAACTGGGCCCGTTGGCTCGATCCCAGATTCGAGGACCTCGATCAGCTGAGGGAATTGCTCGTCCCGGCCGCACCAGGCCGGCTGGAGGCTTTTCCGGTGTCGACCGACGTCAACGACGTGCGCAACGATGGGCCGCACCTCATCGAACCGGTCGGGCCGCAATACGGTGCGTCGCAGAAGCGGTGAACAAGGCGCACACTGGGTAGGAGCAATGGATTGCACTCATGGGCCCGCCCCCTTTCGTGGGGGGCTGAGGTGAGCTACGACAATCGAAGGACGAAGGGATACCGGTGCCAACCGTGGACGCGCACGACACCCGTCAGTTGCTCGAGAGCATGGTCGCCGAGCTCGATCGCTCGGTCGCCACGCTGCGTCCCGAGCCATCGGATCCCGACGATCACGGCACACCTGGCGACGCTGACGCAGGCCTGGAGCTTGCGGACAACGCCCGCTCGACAGCTGTCGTCGAGGCCGCCGAGGAGCAACTCAAGCACGTGCGCGCGGCGCTGGCCCGTCTTGACGAAGGCAAGTACGGCCGCTGCGTCGACTGCGGCACCGAACTACCGCAGGACAGACTCGAAGCCAAGCCAGAAGCAGCCCGGTGCATGAGTTGCCAGGCGAAAGCCGAGAGCGCTCGCTGACCGTCGTCCCGACGCCCGTCGGTCCTGCCGAGTTCGACCTGGCCGCTCCAACCGGACCGACACCGAGCGCGGCTCGGGCGTTGCTTGTGCTCGGACACGGGGCGGGCGGCAGCATTGCCGCGGCCGACCTGATCGCGGTGGCAGCGGCGGCACGTGCGGGCGGCTTTTATGTCGCGAGGGTCAGGCAGCCGTATTCGGTCGCCGGCCGGCGCGCGCCGGCGCCTGCCGACCAGCTCGACCTCGCCTGGACCGTGGTGGTCGAGGCCATCCGAGCCGGCCTGGAAGATGGCTTGCCGCTTGTCGTTGGCGGGCGGAGCAGCGGCGCGCGGGTGGCCTGCCGGACCGCTGCCGCGACCGGGACGCGCGGCGTTCTTGCGCTCGCGTTTCCCCTTCACCCGCCCGGACATCCGGAGAAGAGCCGGGCGTCCGAACTCGACATCGATGTGCCGTTGCTCGTCCTCCAAGGCGCCCGCGATCCGTTCGGCACGCCAGCGGAGTTTCCCCCGCATGTGACGATCCACGAGGTTGCCGCGGCCGATCACCGCTTGGCCGGGCCGGGTTTCGGGCCGGCGCTGGCGTCAGCCGCAACGTGGTTGGCGGCTGTCACACCGCAATAGTGGGCAGTTCGGACTGCGCGGCGGGAATCGCTCCCGAGCGCCGGGCGTTGTGAAATGTCGACCCCGGACGAGCCGTGGCAACGAAGGGTGGCGTGCAGGTGCAGGCAGCGCCAGAACACCAGATGCGTGACAGCTCTCCGCTGGCCGAGCCGGCATGGCCCGCGTGGCCCGCGTGGCTGGCGTCCTCGCCCGCCGACGTCAGCCCAGACCGCCGCCCGATAGTGTCGGCAGGCGAAGTCGCAGAAACGCACCGCCGCCCGCGGGTCACCGGGAAAGTACAGGTCACCGGGAAAGTACAGGGAGTCCGGTCTTTGGTCACCGTCGAGGAGTCGACCGACGAGCGCAGTGCACGCTTCGAGCGAACTGCGATGCCCTTCCTCGACCAGCTCTACTCGGCCGCACTGCGCATGACCCGCAATCCGGCTGACGCCGAAGATCTCGTGCAGGAGACGTTCGCGAAGGCCTTCGCCGCCTTCCACCAGTTCGAAGAGGGCACCAACCTCAAGGCCTGGCTCTACCGGATCCTGACGAACACGTTCATCAACACGTACCGCAAGAGGCAACGCGAGCCGAAGCAGGCTGGTGGCGACGAGCTCGAAGACTGGCAGCTCGCCCGGGCCGCCGAGCACACGTCGTCCGGCCTGCGTTCCGCTGAGACCGAGGCGCTCGACCACCTCCCCGACTCCGATGTCAAAGAGGCACTGCAGGCGTTGCCCGAAGAGTTCAGGGTCGCTGTCTACCTCGCCGACGTCGAGGGCTTCGCATACAAGGAAATCGCCGACATCATGGGGACGCCGATCGGCACCGTCATGTCGCGACTCCATCGTGGTCGGAGGGCGTTGCGTTCATCTCTCGAGGAATACGCTCGCGAGCGCGGCGTCGTGAGGGGCGAGATTGAAATCGGTTCTGCGGTCGAAGGCGGTGCGGATCGATGAGCTGCGGCAAGCACCACGAGACTCCGTGTTCGGAGGTCCTCGAGCAGGTCTACATCTACCTCGACGGCGAGATCGACAAGGGCGACTACAACAAGGTTCGCCAGCATCTCGACGAATGCGGTCCGTGCCTGCGCCAGTTCGATCTCGACAAGGCGGTCAAGGCTCTGGTTGCGCGCAGCTGCGGCTGCGAGATCGCATCAGACGCACTCCGGGTCAAAGTGCTCGCCCGTATCCGTGAGGTGCGGATCCAGCTCGCCCAGACCGAACAGCAGTCCGAGTAGCGTCAACCGGCGCGACTAGCCCGCAAGCCGGCGGTTGAGAGCATCGAGAACCGCGCGGGCCACGGCGTCCGCCTCGTCACTTCGCACGAGAGCCGAACCAGTAAGCACGAGTTCGCCGATTCCAGGGACCGCCACCTGGATCACACAGGCGGCCATCCGGCGGGTGCCCATTGTCGAGACAGTGACGAACTCGACCTCCGATGGCAGCCCGAGCAGTTCGGTAACCGCGTCGAGAGTGGCGCGGGCAATCAAGGTGTGCCGGTGACTCATCGTCGACGGCCCGATCGACCGGCCGTCGTACGACGCGGTGCCGGTCTTGACGACCACAGACGCATCGGCCTCGGCGCCCGCCGTCCGGATGCTGATCGAGGCGATCACCGGTCGCGGCAACGTGTCGGGCTCGGGACGCTGCTGAGGTTGCGCATCGGGCAGCGTGATCATTGCGGGCAGGTGCTGACCTTCGATGAGGCCGTCGACCCCGTCGTCGAACTGCACGACGCTCACGATGCGGTGGTCGATGTCGATGTCGTACGTGGCCATCGCCAGCGACTGCACGTCGCGCACGACCTGCTTCGGGCCCTTACTACGGCTCGCGACGATGTGAATCTCGGTAGGCACGGCATCGGGTCCGGTGACCACGCTGGCGGCACGGATGCCGGGAACCTGACGGAGAGATTCCTCCAGCTCAGGGAGAAGGCGCAGGGTCGGCATGTCCGCGAACGTCCTTTCGCTCGGTCACATCGAGATCTGGTGCCACTTCTTCCGTTCCCGCGGCGAGTGCCCGGAACGCCTCGCGGATAGCCTGCCGCGTTCCGTCGCGGCCGTCCGACTCCGAAGCCAGATCGGGGACGACGACCAGGTGTGGCGGTTGATTCCGGCGGCCGGCCGGGCGCCGCGGCCCAGGTGCAAGGGGCGGCGCAAGGGCCGGGCGCGCGACCGCAGTTGGCGTGACCGCAGTTGGCGCGACAGCCGGCTGCACCGCATCAGGGCGCGCCGGCTCGTCGGCGTTCACGGGTTCCGGGCTCTGCGTCGGCTTCGGGCTTTGCGCTGCCGATGCCGGCTGCAGCGACCGGGCCTGCTGCCACGACGCGGCGAGCGCCCCGATGTCGTCGGATGCCTGTTGGTCGGCGGCGTCGCGTGCCGCGAGGACCGCGGGCAGCACAGTCGCGGAGTATGTGCTCAGCGTCTGCACCGACGCGCGCTGCCACCATCGCAACGCACGTGCGGTCGTGGCATCGATGCGGCCTTCCGCGAGAGCCGTTTGCAGTTCTGCGTCGAAGCGCGCACTCGAATGGTCGACGCGGACGTCGAGGAGAGCGGCGACAACAGCGGTATAGCGGTCAGGGGCAACCGCACCAGACCTCGCCACATCAGGCTTCGCCGCGTCAGGGGTCGCCGCAGCGTCGGCCCGCACGTCGGCTCCAGCTTCGGTCGCGCTGCCCATGGCCACCGTCTCAGTTGTCCCACCTGCCACACGGTCGGGGCTGAGCGTATTGCACAACAAACTGCACAAGCGAGCCTTTAGCTCATACGCAGTAGTGCACTAATCGGACCATTCGGGTGATCAACATCGTTTACCCATCGTCCGAGCAGTTCTTGGTCTAGTCCTTTATGACTGGTTCTCAAGGAGTGGCCCGTCACCCATGTGGGTGCAGTGTTCGGGAGCCCTTGACTTGCCCCGATCTCGACCGATTCACTCCTTCTACGTGACGGCCGTTACGCCCTGGCCCAGGGTGTGGCGGTCGCCGCTTGCTCCCCGGGAACCCCCCAATTTCCCGGGTGGCAGAAACACAACTGCAGAGCGGGACGGCGATCGGCGACGTGAGTTCGGCTGTTCGGACGCGTGACCAACGGAAGCGGAGCGTATCTCGCACGGGCAATAGCGGAGCCCGTGACGTGATTCGTAGGAGTTGGAAATCATGTCGAAGATCACAGCAATCGTTGAAAAGATCCTCATCGGTGCAAGCGTTAGGTGGGCGTAGTAGCGCATCGTTGATTTCCGTCTCGCTCCGCACTTCCCCGGGTTGAGGTGCAGGTATGCGATCGTTGCCGCGCAGTGCGCTGGCATACATCTGCGCCGTCCTGCTGCTCGCGTTGCTGGTCGTCGTTCACGCGGCAACTCGTCCGGGCATCAACTGGGTCGAGATCGCGCTCCTTGCAGGTCTTTACTGGATCGGCGACTCCGCTCCCGTGACGACCAAGCTCGGCCCGCTGAACATCTCCACGAGCTTTCCTGTCGCCGTTGCCGCCGTGCTCCTCGTCGGGCCGTGGTCGGCCTCGATCGTGTGTGTGTTCGGCGCGCTCGCTCGCACCCAGCGCGAGCCGTGGTTCAAGCGAGCCTTCAACGGATCCCAGATGGCGTTGAGCGCCCTGGCTGCGGGCTATGCGTTTACCTACTTTCCCGGCGGCGGTCACCGGGCATTTGTCGAAGGACACTACCCGGGGGTGTTGCCGGCGGTCGTCGTCGCGGGCTTGGCGTACTTCGTCCTCAACTACGTTCTGGTCGGTCTGGTCATTTCGATCACCACCCACATGCCGCTCGCGCGCATCTGGTGGGGCGGGATGTCGGAGGTCGCCGCGCCGAGCCTGGGGTACGGCTTGATCGGGCTCATCATTGCGGTGTTGTGGTCGGGCGGCGTTGGTGCTGTCGCGGCGCTGCTGGTGCTGGCGCCGATGTTGATCGCCCGCTGGGCGTTCCAGCAGTACGCGGCCCAGCACGCTGCTTACGAAGCCACGGTGGCATCGCTCATTCACGCCGTCGAGACAAAGGACTATTACACGAGGGGTCACAGCGAGCGGGTCGCCAAAGCGTCGGTGATGATTGCCAAGCAGCTCGGCATACGTGAAGACCGGCTCGAAATGCTCCGATATGCAGGCATGCTGCACGACGTCGGCAAACTCGGCGTCCCGACCAAGCTGTTGCAGAAGACCGGTCCGCTCGACGACGAGGAATTCGCGTCGATCAAACTGCACCCGACCCGCGGTTTCGAAATGGTGCACGGGATCTCGTTTCTCGACGAGGCATTGCTCGGTATCCGCCATCACCACGAGCGGGTCGACGGCCGTGGGTATCCGGACGGCCTTGTCGGCGACGCCATTCCAGAATTCGCGCGGCTTATCGCTGTCGCCGACGCATTCGATTCGATGACCTCGACCCGGTCGTATCGCGGCGCGCGTTCTGTTGACGCCGCGATGCGAGAGCTAGAGCGGTGGTCCGGTTCGCAATTCGATCCGAGAATGGTCGATGCACTTCTCCTCGCCGTGGGTGTGGACGGCTGGGAAGCGAACGTCGACGCCACCGACGAGGTCATCGACCCGGCCATGCTCGTATTCCGCGATCACGACGACCCGTCGAGCGACATCGCCGCTGCCTTGCCGTTTGAGAACTACGGCCTGCGCGAGCAGCAACAGGTCTCCTGATCGTGACAGCGCTACCCGGAACCGAGCGAGAAGGCAGTCGGTCCACTCTCGTGGGCCGGGTCTTCGTCGTCCTCGTTGCACTCTGTGGGGCGGCAGCAGCAGTAGTCTGCGGCGTCCGCGGCTGGACGGAACCAAGCGTTGCGATCGCCTTCGTCGCCCTAGTCGCGATCGGCGAACTGCTCAACGTGCGGCTGCCGGGTGACCGGCCGTGCGCGCCGATCGCGTCCTCCGGGGCTCTCGGTTACGCGATGGTGTTCGACGTCGGCAACCGTCCGGTTGACCAGACCGTTGCTCAGGTTGTCGCGGTGGTCGCCATCGGCTGCGCACTCGGTACCGCTGTGCGCGTGTTGGCGGGGCAGCGGCCGCGGCTCACCCCGGTGGCCCGTCGCGTGACCATCGCCGCAGTGACGGCTGAAGCATTCCGGCTCAGCGCCCCGCACCGCCTCGTTACTGCCCCGCTCGCGGACTACAAGCCGGAATTGCGCTGGGTGGCGTTGCTCATGCTCGCGGTCGTGGCGCTCGCAACGGTCGTCGACTTCGTGATCGCCGCCTACGTTCGCGCCGACGGTCGTCCCTCGGCGTTCGGCTGGACGCTGCGCGATGAGATCACCGCGACTGCTGCCCTTTCTGCCGCAATCGGCGCCACCGGCATCCTGACTGCGTTGGCAACGCCGTCCATGCATCTCTATGCACTTCCGCTGTTCTGCATACCGCTGCTGTTCACACAATTCGCGTTCAGGCGCTACGCCGCGATCCGCACGACCTACCGGCAGACGATCCGGTCGCTGTCGCGCGTCACCGAGGTCGGTGGCTATGTCGAGGACGGTCACTCGCATCGGGTCAGCCGACTGGCGATCGCAATCGGTCAAGAACTCGGGCTCACCGAAAGCAACCTTCTCGAACTCGAGTACGCATCGTTGCTTCACGACATCGGGCAGTTGTCGCTCGTCGACCCGATTCCTGGTGGTTCGACGCTCGTCGTCGCGCCCGTCGAGCGCCGCCTGCCGGTGGTTCTCAATTCGCCGCATAGCGGCGCCTGCTACCCATCCGACTTCCTTGCCGCCTCGCGTCTCGATGAGCAGGCAATCCGCCGCTCCGAAGACAGCTACGTCGACGAACTCGTCACCGGCGCCGCCGCCCTTGGCTGCCCGCTGCTCAAGGCGAACTTCCCGCGCGCCTGGCTCGATGTGAACCGCGAGCCCTACGAGCTCGATCCGCGCATGTTCAGCGGGCGATTGCCGAGCTTCGCCAATACCCGATCGATGCGGGTGGCCGGCGGTCTCGGCACCATCCCGCGCGTGGTCGGCGACGGCCAGGAGATCTATCGCGAGCGGCTTGCCGTCGATGACACGCTGGCGCGGATCGAGGCACTCTACAAGCCCTATCACCGCGCGCTGCGGCGGCTGATCAACAAGGCGCATCAGACGTTCGGAACCGTTGTGGTGGTGGATTGCCATTCGATGCCCTCG
>PLCK01000038.1 GCA_003134755.1 Actinomycetota bacterium
GCGGTGATCTGAGTGTCGGAGTTGACGGTGTAGCTCGTCGCGGCAACGCCGCCGAACGTCACGTCGGTCGCGCCGGTCAAGGCCGTTCCGGCGATGACGACGCTGGTTCCCCCCGTCTCCGGTCCTGACGTCGGTGTCATCGACGACACCGCGGGCGACGGGATGTAGGTGAAGGCGCCGGGTGACGTTCCGCTGCCTCCGACTGTCGTGACGTTGACCGTGACAGCGCCGACGCCGGCCGGTGCGATCGCGGTGATCTGGGTCGGGGAGTCGACGGTGTAGCTCGTTGCGGCGACGGCGCCGAAGGTGACCGCTGTCGCGCCCGTGAGGTTCGTTCCGGTGATGACGACACTCGTCCCGCCCACCGCAGGCCCGGTTGTCGGTGCGAGGTTCGAGACGGTGGGTGCTGCGACGTAGGTGTAGTTGCCCGCGGATACTGTGCCGGCGACCGCGCCGATGACGACCGCAGCGGGGCCGGCCGAGTCGGCGGGAGTGACGAAGCTGAGGCTGGTGCCATCAGCGGCGACGACGACGTTGGTCGCGGCGAGCCCGCCAACGGTCACTGCCGAACCCTGCAGGTTGGTGCCCGTAACGGTGACCGTCGTGCCACCGGCAGTCGGGCCCGACGTCGGGGTCATGAGGATGAACGTCGGCGGACCGATGTAGGTGAACGGGCCGGCCGCGACACTGCCACCGCCGTACCCGAGGTGCACGGTCGATGCACCAGCGGCATGCACCGGGCTGCTCGCGGTGATCGAGGTGTCGGAGTTCACCGCGTAGCTAACCGCGGCGGTGCCAGCGAAATCGACGCTGGTGACCGACAGGAAGCCGGTGCCGGTGATGTTGACTGCCGTGAACCCGGTGGTCGGCCCCTCGATCGGCGTCAGACCGCTGACAGTCGGCGTGATGTAGTACAGGAAGCCGGCGCCCGGCGCTGTACTCGCCGTCCCGCTCGGTGTCGTGACACTGACCGCGACGCGACCCGCGATCCCTGGGGGGCTGGTGGCGGTGATCGACGTTGCCGAGTTCACGATGAAGCTGGTGGCGGCGACGCCGCCGAACGAGACGGCGGTTGTTCCGGTGAAGCCGGTGCCAGTGATGACGACGCTCGTGCCGCCAGCGACCGGTCCGTTGTTCGGGGCGATCGTCGTGACGGTCGGCGCGGCCGCGTTCCAGGTGAACGTGCCTGCGTTCACTGTGCTCAACGTCCCGTACGCCAGCGTGACTGTCTTGCTCGCCGCGGCGTGTGCGGGGGAGTAGACGGTCAGTTGGGTGTTGGAGTCGTAGCTGATCGAGGTGCCCGCTGTGGTGTCGAACTGCACACCGGTGACGCCATACATGTTCGTCCCGGTGATGACCACCGCGGTGCCGCCGCTGATCGGACCAGATGTCGGAGCCATCCCTGACACAGTCGTAGTGCCGTACGACACCGTGGCGTAGTCGTTGCCCGACGCCGGCAGCGCGTCCGACGCCGTCACCTGACCTTGCAACACCGTTGCGTTGATGGCCTGCGACGCACCGGCCTTCACCGTGAAGTCGACGTTGATTGCGGGCAGCGTCGTGCCCGTGATCACGGGGCTTGCATTGGTTGCCGGATAGGTGCAGCTGAACGTCTGACCGGTGACCAGGCAGTTGGTCCAGCCGGCGCCTGCTGAGATCGCGGTCGGGACGAGGCCGGTCGGGTAGGTGCCGGAGACCGTGACGGGGTGGTTCTCGGCCTCACTCGACGGGTCGAGGGTGGCTGTCAATGTCGACGTGTAGCTGCCGCCGCCGGTCAGCGTCGACGATCCGCTGTCGGCGTTCGTGAGGTCGAACACGGTCGCGCTCAGCGGTTGCAGGGTCGTCGCCTTCACGTTGCTGACCGCGTGGATATCGGTGGAGCCGCCCGTCGAGGCAACCCAGCCGAACGTGAGCATGTACGGCATGCCCGTCGCGGTGTCGATCCAGCTCGACGGGAAAACG
Organism: Actinomycetota bacterium; assembly: GCA_003134755.1. Taxonomy (GTDB): domain Bacteria; phylum Actinomycetota; class Actinomycetes; order Acidothermales; family Acidothermaceae; genus PALSA-607. Next base: position 1,963 of record PLCK01000038.1, read on the forward strand.
CCGCCGGTGACAGTCGGCAGCGCACCGGTCATCAGGGTCGGGGTACCCGCGAGCGGAGTGACCTGCACGGCCCAGCTAGTCGGCGGCACGGTGATGCCGGACGTCGTGACAACCGGCGCTGTCGAGGGGTTGAGCGCGACCTCCACAGGCACCAGCGACGTCGAACGTGTCGCATCAGTGCCGGTCGGGTTGTTGAGCTTGCTCGTACCGAGCCCGCCGCCATGCGCCGGGTTCAACGTGGAATCGAGCATGCAGTAGCCGGCCATCGCACTGCCCGGGCCGCGCACGGTGATGTTCTGGGGATGCACGCCGCTGGTGGACCACGCTGGGTCTGTGCAGCCGCTGCCCTCATACGCGCTGTTGGTGAAGTTGCCGTACACATCGAGGCCGAAGCCCAGGTAGCCGTGCGCAAGCCCGACACCGGCTGGCCCGGCGGTACCACCCGAGTATCCAAGGTGTCCGCCGGCAGGCCCCATGTTGACCGGCGCACCCGGGTTGGCAGGGTCGGTCGCACCAAGAGCGAACGCGATCCCGTCGGCTTGCGACGCGGACGCGTACTGGTAGGTCTGGAAGGTCAAGTCGAGACCCGCGGACGTCGGGAGCGAGGTGCTGTAGAACGCGGCACCCTCTTGGTTCGTGGTGTTGGTCGTGAGCCGCAGCACCCCTTGACCGTCGGTGTCGCCACCCGACGACGCACACGCGGGGACCGGTGCTTGTGTCGTTGCCGCGCCGGCGGTGAGGCAGGCGACGTTGGTCGCGCCCGTTCCGGCCGGGAGATACATGGGTTCGTCGGTCGTCGTGTGCGTGAACGAGTCGGTGAAGAGCACCAACTCGTAGGTGTAGATGTCCGCGGCACTCGTGGGCGACGTGCCGGACGGCGTGACAACGGTGACGTCAACGGTCGCCGACGCGTGAAGGGGCGTCGTCACGGTGATCGACGTCGCGGAGCCGACGACGAGCGAGGTGCCTGCGCTCGCTCCGAAGTAAACAGCGGTCGCGCCGGTCAGGTTCGTGCCAGTGATCGTGATGGGAGTTCCGCCGGCATCGGCACCGCGGTTCGGGCTAACGCTTGTGATGCTCGGCGGCGGGACCGCGAGGGCAGTTCCCGGCGCGATCGCCACCAACGAGGCGCTCGCGAGCACGGCGAGCGAGGCAGCTGAGGCAATGCGGCGCATGCGGCGGCCGTAGCTCAGCCGGGACATGGCCGGGCGTGCCGAGTCGATGTGGTCCACGGGTTAGATATCGGGCCGGTTCGGGTCGAAATGCATTGACCGTTCGTGCATCCGCTGCACGCGATTGGCCAGCCTTGATAGGCCATTCGAGCTACCACAGCTCGATCGCAGTCAGGGGAGCGCGTCGTAGAGCTTGGGTATCGCTTTGAGCACGACTGGGGTGAACGCGTCGAACGGGGTCGCGAGGATCGAGCGTTTCGCCCCGCTACCAGCGCGTTTCCAGGTGCCGACGATTGCACCATGGAACACGACCGTCGACAGGAACATGCCGTTGCCGCCGGGAACGACGCGCTGCGCGTACTCGGGGGCGAGGCTCGCGCCGCGGTCTTGGTAGCCGAGTAGGTATTCGTCGAACCCTGGGAGCAAGAGCACACCGCGTGCTGCGGTCTTGCCAGCCTCGAGCGCCGCGGGCGTCGCCGGATCGAAGTAGTAGTCGACGCCGTCGACAACGGCCTTCTCGAGGTGCGGCTTGGCGATTGCGAGACCCGACTTCACATCGGCGGACACCAGTTTGGTCCACCACGCAAAGTCTTTCGCCGTCGCCGGGCCGTGACTGCGGAAGTAACGCAGCGCCCATTCGCCGAGTGCAACGTCTCGATCGAGTCGGCGCGGCTTGGTGACCCACTCGTCGAGCAATACCAAGCATTGTTGGCCGCGATCGATCGGCCCGAAGCAGAGCGTGCCGGTCTGGCCCAGATGCCAGATGAGGTGATAGGCGCGCTGCGGCAGTCCGAGCAACCCGGCCTTCTCCCAGATCGCGACCAGAGCTTCGCGGCGCAGGCGTCGCCCACCCGACAGCTCGGAGACTGCGACTTCGCGTGCGCGTTCGATGGTGGGCAGATCGAGTTCGAGGCGCGTGCGACGTAGCGCTGCACCAGCAATCAGGCGATCGGTCGTGAGGCTGAGCATCCAGCCCAGATCTTCAGCTGCAACGAAGTGCAACGTGCCACGCATGGGCCATGACCGGACGATCTGGCCGACGTTGATCGCCGCCTCGACATCGGTGCGCGCGCGAGACTGCGTGCGCAGGGCTACCGACGTCATTGCACCTGCGTAGTCTTGCGCCTGCATGGCCGTCATCCAGCGCGCAACGTCGGCCGCTGACCCGAAGCGGTCGCCCGCAATGCGTTGGGCTGCCAGGCGCAGCAACGCGATATCACGCAGTTTCACCACGGCAGTCTCACCATGGGTGCCATTCCAACACGCGGCGCCGTCGAAAAGCAGACGATCGGCTCCGCTCAAGTCGAGCGGAGCCGATCGGTTCAATCAAGGATCTTCAGTTATCTGTGGGATCGGGTGCTTCTTAGTAGACGTCGTGCCGTTCGACGACCCGCTCGCGGGTCACTGCACCGGTCGTGACGACAGGATCGGTTGTGACGGTGCGATCTTCGATCAGGCCGGCCCGGCGACGCGGGGCGAAGATGGTCATCGTGACGAGCAATCCGAGCGCACCAGCGATCATCAAGATGATGCCGACGGTGTGAATGCCGAGACCACTTACGGTTGCGTGCACTGCGAACGTGAGAATTGCGCCTATTGCGATGAGGAACACCGATACACCGATGCCCATGGGAAACCTCCGATTCAGGGTTGCGTTGTTGCAACCTTGGGTCGGTTGTCCTGTACCCCGGTGCCTGTTGCTGAAACGGCCCCGTTTGGGTGACGCGGCTGTGACTATGCGCCGGCGGCCGTCACGATCGCGTCTGTCACGAATCCCAACGTGATGCCGATGACGAGTCCCCACGTGAGCATCACCTTCATACCGAGCTTTCGGCCCACCGCAAGCAGTTCGATCACGACATAGAGGATCGATCCGGCCGCGAGTGCGAGGAACGCGATCGACAGCGTGTCGTTGACGAAGCTTCGGCCGACGATGGTTCCGATCAGCGTCGGGCCGCCACCGATCGTGCCGAGGACGGCGAGAGTCCGCCACGACGGCAGGTCCTGCTCGCCGGCCAGCGGTGCGACGATGCCGAACCCCTCGGTTGCGTTGTGCATCGCGAACCCGATGACGAGCAGTGTCGCGAGCGTGATCTCGCCGGTTGCGGCGGACTGACCGATCGCGAGTCCTTCGGAGAAGTTGTGCAGCCCGATCCCGATGGCTATGAAGAGGGCGAGTCTTCTGGTGTGGGTGCCGAGGAATGGACCCGGGCGGAACTCGGTGATCGCGGCCGCACCGGGGCCGATGCTGAGCACCCGCTTGGCCCGCTTGCTCATCCACTGGTCGTAGTAGACGAGACCGAGTAGCCCGATCGCGGCGCCGGCGATCATGACGAGTCCCTTACCGGTGGCCGCCGCGTAGTGCTTGGCGGTCAGAGCTGTGTCGACGGGCTCCCAAGCGTGCGTGAGTACGTCCCATAACAAGAAGATGAGGATCCCAGTGGCGATGCCGTTGAGCAGCACCTTGCCTTGGAGCATCGGTCGGCGGATGCGGCCGATCGGCAGACCGATGAAGATCGTCGATCCCGCGATCAGACCGAGCAACGCGACCTTGACTGGACTCATGGAGACCCTTCGAGCTCGCCATGGGTGAGGGTACCCTTACAAACTACAGGCTCATTGAACTAAGCCTGCACTCGCTCGTCAAATTGCCCTGGGCGGACACCGCCGAATCGCTCGGTGGGGTGGCGGCCCGGCGGGTTCCCCTTGCCTCCGCCGGGCGGCCGCGCCCCACAAGAACATCGACACGCCCCCACACCGTGCGTTGTTCGCGGAGAGTTTCACCCACGGTGGACTAACGCAATGCGCGCGGATCGTTAAGTCGCGGCTCGGCCTCGTCAGTTGTCGAGCGCCTCGAGTTTCGTAGCCGCAACCTCGGCCGCCCGCTGTGACGCGCGCGCGGCGCGCTCGGCCTCCAGCATCGCCGTCCGGGCCCGTTGTTGGTCCTTGCGTGCTGTCACCAACTCGTCGTGGACGTCGTTCAGCTGGCCCGTCAGTTCGTCGATCTGAGTCCGTAGCTCGGCGGCTTGCGCCGTAAGCGCGTCGGCCCTCTTGTCGATGGCGTCGCGTTGCGTGCCGAGCGTCATGAGTTCGCGCTGGGCCGCCTTCGCCGCTGCCCGGGTTTCCTGTGCTGCGGATTGAGCGTCGCGTCGTAGCCTTTCGCTTCGTTCGCGTGCCGCGTCGGTAATAGCCGGCGCAGCGGCAGGCTGACTGCGGCTAGGCCCTGCTGCGGCGCTCGCTGCCGGTGCCGCTGTCGGCACGTTGCGTACGACGTGCAGCGTCGGCCGAACCGAGCCGAAGTCGGCGGTAGGTACCAATGCCGCAGTAAGCCTCGCCGTCCGCAGTTGCCCGGCGGCGTCGTCGTCCGACAGCGCAGCCTCCAGCGTCTGGGCCAGGTCGCGTGACGCCTGCTCGTTGACCGGACGACCTTGGGTGACTGCAAGCTGCAGTGCCTGACGGACCAGCCCGTTGATCACCTGCCGGCGCTGCTGCGACAACGCCCGAAGCTCGTCACCTTGCAAGCTGGCCTGCGCCTCGCGAAGCCCCGCCCCGAGTTCGAGGAGCGCTTCGATGTCGTCGGGATGCGAGCGAACGAGTTGGTTGATCAGCCAGGCGCTGATCGTCGGTTTGCGCAGGGCGGAGATCTGGCGGGCCGCGTCACGGTCGCCACGATCGCGCGCGGCTTTCGCGTAATCGTCGCGCAGCCCGGTGAATTCCTCGGGGGTCGCGGCATACAGCTCGTCGGCGACGGCGTCCGGATCTTTCGCGGGAGCGTCACGGCGGTCAGCCATATCGATACCCCATGGTGAAACGGTACCGAGGGTGCGTCTGTGCCCCTAGCGTCGCGTCTATCACGTTTGGCGTGGCGGCTTCCGGCAGCCTGTCGGCAGTGCCTCCGGCAGCCTGGCGGCGCTGGCCGACTGGTCCGTTCGGATGGTATGGCCAAGGCCGACTGGGCGTACCAGCAGCGAAGATCGGTCAATAGGATCGCTCACGTGCAGGAGGCCGAGGTCGAGTTCGCCGGGGGGCCAAGCAGCGTCCCGGCGGCGCGTCGCTTTGCCCGCGACGTGCTCGAGGGGGCTGGCGCCGACGAGGATCATTGGCTGGCCGTGCAGATTGTGAGCGAGTTGGCGACGAACGCGGTCGTCCACGCAGGCACCGCCTTCTTGCTCAACATCGCCTACGACGACGCGACCACCCGGATTTCGGTCACCGACGGCAGGCCACTCGCCAGGGCAGTGGTCCGCCGATTCTCCAGTGAAGCGACGACCGGCCGTGGACTGCGCTTGATCCAGACGCTCGGGCGATCGTGGGGCGTCGACCAGACGGCGTCCGCGAAGACTGTCTGGTGTGAGATCTCTCGGGGGGCCGAGGCGGACGACGGGGACGACCAGGCGCCGGGTATGTCGTTGCGGTTCGGGTCCGCCGACTTCGACACCGGCGATCGGGGCGGGCTCGAGAAGTCCCAGGCCCGCGTGATGCGCACCGCACGCAACAGTCACGTCGCATGAGTGCCGACTCGGGGACCCGAGTTCGCCCGGTGCCGAGTTCGCGCTATCCGCTGGGATCTCGGCGAGTTCGTCGACCAACTCGATGGCACGCTACCGACGGCGTGGCCCGACTTCGAAAGCAGGGCGTGACATGTTCGTCCGGCAAGTTCTGTTCGACCTCACCGACGCGCGCGCCGACCGTGCCATGTTGCGCGAGTACCTGCGCGCTGAGTCGGTCGACGCTTTCGCCGCCGTCCCGGGCCTGCGTCTGAAGGTCTGGATCTCCAATGACGACGCGAACACGTGGGGCGCGATCTACCTGTGGGAGTCGCGCAGCGCGTGCGCGGCCGCCGGGCCGCTGCCCAGCCGTGCGGCTGAGATGATCGGTCACGGGCCGACGGTGACCGATTACGACGTCGAAGCAACCGTCGAGGGCGCTTTCACGTCGGCGAGCCTGGCGAGAGTTGGCCGGGCATTCGATCTGTGACGCGGGCCGCTCGTACGCTGCTTCGATGACAGGCGGCGTTCCCGAGGTGACCACTGCACGGCTGCGACTTCGCGGCTGGCGTGAGCCCGATCGTGACGAGCTCGCGGTCCTGAACGCCGATCCGGTGGTCATGGAGTACTTCCCCGAGCCGCTCGACCGCGCGCAAAGTGATGCGGTGTTCGACAAGTGGCAGCGAAACTGGTCCGAGCATGGGTATGGCTTCTGGCGGGCGGAGACCCGCGCGGACGGCCAACTCGTAGGGATCATCGGCCTCGGCTACGCGACCTTCGAGGCCTCGTTCACGCCCGTCGTCGAAGTCGGTTGGCGCCTGGCCGTCGACTACTGGGGGCATGGCTTGGCGACGGAGGGTGCTTCCGCGAGCCTGCGTTTCGGGTTCGACACGACCGACGCCGAGTCGATCGTCGCTATCACGTCCGCTATGAACGTTCGTTCGCAGCGGGTCATGCAACGCCTCGGGATGGACCACGAGCCAGCGCTCGATTTTGAGCATCCGAATGTGCCTGCGGGGCATCGACTCCAACCGCATGTGGTCTACCGCATCTCGCGCACCGCGTTTCACCAGAACTGCCTACCTACTTAGTGCAGCTCGCCGTCCGGCCGGGATCTAGCGGCGCCTGCACGGAGGCGGGTGTTGAGGATGAACCTGCGGATCGCCTCGCCGTCCCCGCCGTCGGCCTGGAACGCGATGACGGCTTCGGTCTCGTCGCTGCGGATATCTGTCGACCGCAACACATATCCGGGGACGGCGATCTGTGCGCCACTGAGCGTTGCCTGCACGGTGGTGTGGGCGAGTTCGGAGATGGTGCGACGCGGCACCCGCACCCGGAAGCCACCTTCGGAGACGTCGACTGTGGTGCCGGCCATGTCCTCGCCATCGACGAACACGCGTACCGGCACCGACGCGGTGACCCTGACATAGCGTCTGCGCTGGATGAGGACGGGACGCCGGGTAGGCCGCAGCCGCCACAACCTCGCGCCAGCCGCGACGTGCTCGATGAGTTCGCAATGCTGCTCGTACCGACCACGTAGCGACAGCCACGACAGTTCGACGTCGCGGCTTCCGCTCGCGAGCAGGGCTGCGCTTGCGCCGACGGGGGCGACGATCTCTACCGAATCGACTTCGACGTGTTCGATTCTCGAGGAGTACTCGTGAGCGTGCTGACTTGCCACGCGCACCAGCACAGGCGTGCCGAGGGTGAGCATGTCGATCCCTGGTTCCGTCATGTCAGACGGTCCGCTGAAGGGCGGGATGTTTCCACGAATATCTGCTCGGCATCGCCAGCAGCCGAGACAAGGGTTTTGGCGATCTTCATGTTCGCGAGCGCGTTCAGCCGCCCGAGCTACTCGACGTCCGGCAGTGGGATCACGCGCAGCGTGCGGTCGTGGGTGCGGCTGGGCGTGCCTTCGCGGCCGCGATCGATGCGCGGGGCGAACTCGATGGCGTGCGCCGCTGCGATGACCTCGCCGCGGTAGGCGCGGATCCGCTCGACGACCTCTTCTACGGGCTCGGCGACCGGGTAGCGGGCGCCACCGACGAGCACGACGACGGTGTCTGGGTTGGCTTCGACGCGCTCGATGAGGTCGGGGTTCAACCCAAAGATCGGCCCGTTGAGCCGGGTCAAGACGATCATTGTGACTACTCCGTCCGCGATCGGTGCTACCGCCGCATTGCCGGCCCGATCCCCGAGTGGCCGAAACGAGGCCAGTGTCCTTTTCGGCCGCGCACGGGTGGATCTGAGGAGCACACCGATGGAACCCGGTTTCGTTCTGCGGCCTCGAGCTAGCGCTAGCACGGCCTCGAAGAACGAAAGCCCGCGACGTCGCCCGTCGCGGGCTCTCGAACTGCAGTGCGGCTTGGTGGTCAGGCCACGCCGTAGACGGGCACGGTCGCGGGCCNNNNATCCGCGACTCGGTGACGCCGAGTTCGGCGGCAAGGTCGGCCATCGGCCGCTCGTTGAAGAAGTAGCCCTGGACGACGATGCGCAGCCGCGGGGGCAACGCGCCGACCGCGTCGGCCAGATACGAGTCGCGCTCACGGTTCAGGAGCACGTCCTCGGGACCAGGGTCCTGGTGCGGAAGCATTCCTTCGAGCGTGCCAGCCTCGGAGAAGCCCTGCAGGCTGAGGACGACCGAGCGATGCACGTCTTCCTCGACGGCTGCGAGCTCTTCCATGGAGACGCCGATATGGGCGGCCAGTTCACGCGGAGTCGGATGCCTTCCGAGCGTGGACGAGAGCACCTCTTCGGCCGCTGCACGTTGGCGGGCTTTAATGCGGACGGACCTGCTGGCCCAGTCGTGGCCGCGAAGCTCGTCGATGATCCCACCCCGGATGCGCATGCTTGCGTAGCGGGCGAACGGGACACCGCGATCGGCGTCGAAGCTGCGAGCTGCCTGCGCCAGGGCCATCATGCCGGCCGAACTCAGGTCGTCTCGACTGACGTGTCCGGGTAGCTTGCTCGCGGCTTCCGCGACGAGGTACCCCACTAGTGCAAGATGCTCCCTGACGAGGTCGTCGTCCGAAGGGCGCTCGATCTTAGGGATCGAACGGGTCATTTCCGCGATCTGATTGCCTGCCATGCCTCACTCATCGCCGCGACACGGGGGGTGTCTTGACTCCGAATGGGCTACCGGGCCACGAAACGGTCACGAGTGACTAGTCCCGGACACGCATTCAGCTCTGGAGGGAGAGTCGAACGTCCCAGCCGGCGACGGTTTCGGCTGCGGAAACTCCCGCAGAGGCCTCAGGCGGAGGGCAGATTTGCCGATAGTGGTCCATCGAGATCCCGGGGGACCACCCAGGATCAGCACGGCAATGACGCCAGGACGACTGCGTTAGGGATCGCGGACAGGAGGATCGTGACCGGCTTTGCCGAGGTCTCGGAGATCCTCTGGAGGGAACGCGAGCTCCTCGACATGCTGCTGTTCAAGCTCGAGTCGGAGCAGCTGCTGTTGACGACCGGCGACGTCCGCTGGTTGTCCCGCGCAACTCGGGAGATCGAGCTGGTGCTCGAGCAGCTCCGGCTCACCGAGCTGACGCGGGCGCTCGAAGTCGCCGCGCTCGCGACAAGCCTGAACCTACCGCTGGACCCGACCCTGGCGGCCCTTGCAGACGTTGCGCCGTCGCCCTGGGGCGACCTGTTTCGCGCCCATCGAGCCGCGTTCGTGAGCCTTGTGGCCGAGGTCACCGACTTCGCCCAGGCCAACCGGCGGGCCCTCGAAGAGGCCTGTCGAACAACGGAGCAGCGATTGGTCGGGCTCGGCGCTGAAGAACTTGCCGGCTTCGGCATCCCCCGGCAGGTCGCCAGCTGGGATCGGCAGCAGTCGTGAACCCGGATCCGAGTGACGAGCGCGCGATCGACGAGGAGCACACCAAGCTCGTCATCTACCGGCGCGCCCACGTCGCCGCCGAGGAGCGCGCAGCGGTGATCGCTGAGGTAGCTGCCCGGCTGACGGAACTCGCCGGCCACGCGTTGGCCGATGCCATACCGGTAGGGCTGACCTTCTCCGAAGGCATCGGCTTGGCGTCAACCGAGCTGATGATGAGTCAGTCGACGTACCGGGCAGCCGTGCGGACCGTGTCCGACCCGGTGCAGCTGTCGCTGCGGGACTTCCTGGCCTGACCGATGTCTCGACGTCGGGCAGTTGGCCGCCTCGGGGTCTCAGGTGCCAGCCGACGCGGTGTGGCCGGTGTGCCATGGCGTATGGCAGGTGCACCCACTGCAGTCGGCCATCAACCGCGAGGGCTTGGTTTCGCCAGTCGCCGCGCGGACGAGCGCGCAACTGCAATCAGGACACGTCTCCACATACATGATCTGCACGGTCTCTTATCGGCGGACGGCCCGCCTGGCTGAATCCCGGCGCTCAACCTGATGCCGGGGGCCTGAGCTGACCCCGGCCTCTCCAGCTCCATCACTACGAACATTGGATGACTACGAACATTGGATGACTACGAACACTGGCTCCTGCAGCTGCAAGTGTGTCGAGCGGATTTGACCCAAACAAGTCATGCATCCGGGGTTTCGGTGGGGTTAGCGTGGATCTACGACGGTCGGGAGCGCGGCCGCCGGGAGCCGCCGGGCGCAGGAGGGCGAGATGACCGACCCGACCAACGAGCGGCCCGACATCGACCTGCGCGTGCACGACCCGGCATTCCTCGAGGAGATCGAGTTGTATAGCGAACTCATGATCGTCGCAGCCGCGAGTACGGGGGCGCTCACCACCGACGCGATCGATCGTGCCTTAGGGCTTCGCAAGCAGCGGCTAGCCGACTCGCTCTGACCCGCCCCCGCTCATCCCTGCCCCGCATCGCGCCCGCCACATACTTTTCGCGAGCCTTTGCTCTGCTGCACATGGGGTGCAGACCTGCTCTGCTGCACATGGGGTGCAGAGCAAACGGCGCGGGAAAGCACCTCGCCGCCCTCGAGGTACGGCGCGATTCAGGCGATTTCGGGCGATTCAGCCGTGCCGGAACAGCACATCGACGTCCCAGCGGCTGAAGCCGAGGGACTCGTAGAGCTTGATCGCCCCCGCGTTCGACTCGTCGACGTACAACATGACCTGACGCAGTCCGAGCGATCGCAGGTAGCGCAGGCCGATCACGGTGAGTTCGCGGCCCAAGCCGATGCGCTCCGCTGACGGGTCGATGCCGACGACGTAGACCTCGCCGATCGGCTCGTGCCCGTGGTCGTGCTCGTGCCCGTGCTCGTG